>NZ_JBBBEI010000070.1:0-3530 GCF_037132455.1 Huijunlia imazamoxiresistens
CCCTGATCGAGCAAAATAGGGCCTTAAAAAGGGAAATGGCGGCCATGCAGACCGGTAAGTCCTATGCACAAATCGTAGCCGCCGCAAAAAACATCAAGGACAAGATGCCGGTTCTGGACTACATGACCAAGCTGGCCAGCACTGGCGCCCTGACTTTCGAGGGCCGCAAAGGTCATGAGTATTACTTCGCCCGTCCTGATCAGAAAACCGGCTCGATATCGGTAAACACCCAAAAGAATGTTTGGTTTGACCACTCCGCAGGAGTCGGCGGCGATGTGATCAAAGCAGCCAAAGTGTTTGAAAACAAAGGCTTTACAGACGCAGTGTTGCTGCTGACCCGGGACCGGGAGCTTATCCAGACAGTTGGCGACCGGTGGCGGAAGGCCAGCCAGGCAGCCGATGGCAAAACCTTTTCCGAAGAGGGGCAAAAGGCGGAGATTACCGCCATCCTGGACAACATCACGCATCCTGCCCTGGTCAACTACCTGAAGGAAAGGGGCATCAGCCCGGAAACCGCCAAAGGCATCGTGAAGGAGATCCACTGGAACGTCGGGGAGAAGAGGTACTTCGGCATAGGGATGCCGAACAGCGCCGGCGGCTACGCCCTCAGGAATCCTGTTTTCAAGGGGAACATCGGCCCGGGAGCTCCAGCTGCCCTGCAGGGAGGAGAGAATCCTCAGCGAATAAAGGTATTTGAAGGGTTTATGGACTTCCTCAGCTATCAGCAGATGAACCGCTCAAAGCCTCCAGAAAGTGCAATTTTCATTGTCCTGAACTCTCTAAGCAATCTCACCAAAGAGAGACTCGAGTACCTAGCAAAGACGGCCCAGGAAAAAAACGCATGGGTAGAGCTTTACTTCGACAATGATCTATCAGGAAAAGAAGCTGTACGTAAAGTAGCTGCAGCTATGCCCCGCATCCTTGACAAGAGCCAGGAGTACAGCCAATTCAAAGATTTAAACGAAGCCTTACTGAACAAAAACCAGGAAAAAGAGGCCATTTCTCAACCTAAATCAAGAGGTTTTAGGCTGTAGATTTATCCGCCTTAACGGCGGTAAAAATGACTCTAAAGGAGATAAGATATAGGAAATCCAATACTGGCAAGGGTTTCAGCGGAAATCCTTAATCAAATGGGTGCAGTTTTTCACCAAATACGTGTAGTGTTTAACCAAATGAGTGAAGCAGGATAATTATTTTTAGTTAAGGATATTAATCTATTTAGGTTAATATCCTTAATTTGCCGTTTTTAATCAAATTTGATTAATCATGCTTGGGAAAATAAAATTGGTCAGTGAAAAGAGTACAGAGTTTACTGATCACCAAACAGGGGAAATTTTAGCTTCTGAGAATAGTAAGGAAATCAAGTTCAGGGAAAAGGAACCAGGATATATAAAGCTCTATTTGGAAGGCATAGGAAAGCTGACGGGTTTGGCTGAAAACAACAGTACAATTCTTTATGCACTGTTGAAGAGATTGGAATTTGGAACGAATATGATCATGCTAAACGCTTATCTAAAGAGCCAAATAGCTTTAGAATGCGGTGTAGCAGTAGGTTCTGTAAACAACACTTTATCAAAACTGGTCAAGAAAAATTTATTCCTCAAAATAGGAACTGGAGCTTATAAGGCTAATCCAATGGTTTTTGGATCCGGCAGTTGGGATGATATCAAAAAAATCAGACTGGAAATAGAGTATTCAAAGGATGGGTTCAAAATGTCCTCTGAGTTTGAGAGAGAAAGGCCAAAGTCTAAGTCTAGGCTGCCTAGCTCAGAAGACGAAATAAAAGCAGAGCAACAACAAATGGACATCCCTTTTAAATAAGTAAAGGAAGGTAGTAACGACAACACTTATTTCATGCTGAAGAAACTTCTTTCTCTATTGGGATTTCCCTATTCTCCTAAGGATACTCCTCCAAAAGATTCAATTGAAAAGAAAAGGCTCCGTTTTGAAGAGATTCATAATGATCAGAGGTTCAATTATTTGAGGGACGTTTATACGCGACTGCTTTCTGGCGACTCATCTTTAAGTGATGCAGAAATATTAGAGCGGTACCTGAAATTTTCCGACCGGATTCAGACCAATACTTTTGCTGCAGCTGAATTGGAATGGGCGACTATATCTACGTTGTGTTACTACCGGCCCAAGCTAGTTAGACAACTGATCCGAAGAGGGTTGCTCGCCATTGTATATTCCCTTGGAGAGGAGATCGATTCTACAGATGTGTTTGATTTCATCCAGCACCGAATTTTGGATTCGGCTGCTGAGCCATGTGGAGGCCTTCCCCATTCAGAAGGCAGGGTTTGGCTAACAGAACTATTGCCCCAGCAGCAGGACCTGGTGCAGCAGACCTTAGATGAGGTCATAGCGGAAAACAGAAAGGAACTAGAGAATATGTAACACGCATAACGTTTGCACATTTGCACAAATGCAAAAACGTACTTTTTCCTGGCCCGATTTTTTCGCGAAAATATAGCCCACTATGTTTTACTTCGCTGCGCTCCGTAAAACGTGGGCCGGAAGACTCCGCTATCCGGGGCAGAAAAAAGGGTAAGACGGCTGAAAGAAAAAGATGGGCTTAGGGAGAATTCGCCCTACTCTTTTTCTTTCAGCTGGCCACCTTTTCGGAGAGATAGGGCAAAGCATAGCTGAGCGCAGCGAGGCGCTTTGCCCGGCTACTTTAAACGACTCAAAACTCAACCATGGGCTACGCTATTTATCACCTGGAGAAGGGCAAGGCAGGACCTGCCGGCATCGGCGACCACATCGACCGAAAGCCAGGTAAAGAACACCTGTTCAAGCATGCCGACCCCAGCCGAGCAAACCAAAACATGAACATAACACCTGAGCCTTACCGGGACCGGCCGCTGGTGGAATGCATCAACGATCGGATCCGCGAGGGATACACCGGCAAAAAGGCCATCCGTAAGGACGCGGTTACCTACATCACCCATGTGCTTTCAGGCAGTCATGAGGAAATGACGGCCATCACTTCTGACTCTCAGCGCTTCAAATCCTGGATATTGAAGAACTATGATTTCATTGCAAAGGAGTTCGGGGAACAAAATATTGTTCGGTTCAATCTGCACATGGATGAGCATACTCCACACATCCATGCTGTTACCGTTCCGCTCACCCAGGACGGGCGGCTCAATGCCAATGAGCTGATAGGCAACCCGCAAAAGATGAGCGAAAGGCAGGACCGCTATGCCCAGCTGATGGAACCCTTCGCCCTGGAAAGGGGCATAAAAGCTACTGGCATCAGGCATGAAACAGCAAAGGAGTACTACGGCCGCGTCAATGCTGTTGAGCAGGACATAGCAAACCAGGCTTTACGAATTGCTGAGATCTTCGACCGACATCCTATCAATGCCTTCAACATCAAAACGGCTAAGGAGGCCATTAGAGGCGAAATAAGCCAGTTTGTGGCTGAGAGCGGCCGGAACACGGGAAAAGCCCTGATCGAGCAAAATAGGGCCTTAAAAAGGGAAATGGCGGCCATGCAGACCGGTAAGTCCTATGCACAAATCGTA
>NZ_JBBBEI010000071.1:0-3240 GCF_037132455.1 Huijunlia imazamoxiresistens
TGAATAAATATGGCAGCTACCTACTCTCCCGCAACTAAATGCAGTACCATCGGCCAGAAGGGGCTTAACTTCTCTGTTCGGAATGGGAAGAGGTGAACACCCTTGGTATAACCACCATAATATCTTAAGTCATCGCTGACAATAAGTTAACATATTGGAAAAGAAGAGGAGTGCTGAGCACGGTAGTGAAGAAAATAAAATTAAAGCATACGAGCAATTAGTACTACTCGGCTGAGACTGTTACCAGCTTTACACCTGTAGCCTATCAACGTCATCGTCTTTGACGGCTCTTAAAAGTAAACTCATCTTGAGGCAGGTTTCACGCTTAGATGCTTTCAGCGTTTATCCTTTCCGTACATAGCTACTCTGCACTGCACCTGGCGGCACAACAGATACACCAGCGGTACGTACGACCCGGTCCTCTCGTACTAAGGTCATGTCCTCGCAATTTACTTGCGCCCACCACAGATAGGGACCGAACTGTCTTGCGACGTTCTGAACCCAGTTCACGTGCCACTTTAATCGGCGAACAGCCGAACCCTTGGGACCTTCTCCAGCCCCAGGATGTGACGAACCGACATCGAGGTGCCAAACCTCCCCGTCGATATGAGCTCTTGGGGGAGATCAGCCTGTTATCCCCGGAGTACCTTTTATCCTTTGAGCGATGGCCCTTCCATGCGGAACCACCGGATCACTTCAGCCGACTTTCGTCCCTGCTCGACTTGTCTGTCTCACAGTCAAGCACCCTTTTACTGATGCGCTCTGCGTACGATTACCAACCGTACTGAGGGTACCTTTGCAAGCCTCCGTTACTCTTTAGGAGGCGACCACCCCAGTCAAACTACCCACCATGCACTGTTTCTCGTAAGAGATTAGACCCTAAGCAAACGAAGGTTGGTATTTCAACGGTGACTCCACCCCCCCTGGCGAGAGGGCTTCATAGTCTCCCAACTATGCTACACATCGTTTGCTCAGAATCAATGCAAAGTTGTAGTGAAGGTTCACGGGGTCTTTCCGTCCCGTGGCGGGTAACCGGCATCTTCACCGATACTACAATTTCACCGGGCTCGTGGAGGAGACAGTGTTCAACTCATTAGACCATTCGTGCAGGTCGGAACTTACCCGACAAGGAATTTCGCTACCTTAGGACCGTTATAGTTACGGCCGCCGTTTACTGGGGCTTCAGTCAGGAGCTTTGGGCTTACACCCGAACACCCTTCCTTAACCTTCCAGCACCGGGCAGGTATCAGGCCCTATACGTCATCTTGCGATTTTGCAGAGCCCTGTGTTTTTGTTAAACAGTTGGTTGAACCATTTTACTGTGACCACATCACTGTGGTACGCTTTATCCCGAAGTTACAGCGTCAATTTGCCTAGTTCCTTCTCCACGGCTCACCCGAGCGCCTGAGAATATTCATCCCGTCTACCTGTGTCGGTTTGCGGTACGGGCCGTCTTCGCCTAGCCTTAGAGGTTTTTCTCGGCAGCTTTTAGGTTCACTCACCGCGGCCGAAGCTTTGGTGTACTTTCGTACTTTGCCAAACTCTGTGGATTTGCCTGCAGAGCCTATAGCTACATACTTAACCGCACTATTCCGTAAGTGCGGGGAACTTTCAATACTGCGTCACCCCATCGAAACGAAAACGGGTGCTGGAATATTCACCAGCTTTCCATCAGCTACCCCTTTCGGGTTCACCTAAGGACCCGACTAACCCTGATCCGATTAACGTTGATCAGGAACCCTTAGACTTACGGCGATAAGGTTTTTCACCTTATTTATCGTTACTTATACCTACATTTTCTTTCCCGCAGGCTCCAGCATACATCACCATACACCTTCAACGCCGGCGGGATGCTCCCCTACCGATTGTATTAAAAATACTATCATAGAGCTTCGGTTCGTAGTTTGATGCCCGATTATTTTCCGTGCAGGGTCTCTCGACCAGTGAGCTGTTACGCACTCTTTAAATGAATGGCTGCTTCCAAGCCAACATCCTGGCTGTTATTGAAACCCCACCGCGTTTGATCAACTTAACTACGTATTTGGGACCTTAGCTGCTATTCTGGGTTATTTCCCTCTCGGCCACGGACCTTAGCGCCCGCAGCCTCACTCCCGGAGATATGTACCAGCATTCGGAGTTTGTCAGGGTTTGGTAGGCGGTGAAGCCCCCTAGCCCAGTCAGTAGCTCTACCTCTGGCACACTTCTAAAATCCGAGGCTGTTCCTAAAAACATTTCGGGGAGAACGAGCTATCTCTCAGTTTGATTGGCCTTTCACCCCTATCCACAAGTCATCCCATAACTTTTCAACGTTAATGAGTTCGGACCTCCAGAGAGTGTTACCCCCCCTTCATCCTGCTCATGGATAGATCACAAAGTTTCGCGTCTGCCCCCACTGACTTAACCGCCCTGTTCGGACTCGCTTTCGCTACGGCTCCTGTTCTTGAAGAACATTAACCTTGCCAGTGAGGAGCAACTCGTAGGTTCATTATGCAAAAGGCACGCCGTCATCTCGTTTAAAACGAGACTCCGACCGCTTGTAGGCACACGGTTTCAGGTACTATTTCACTCCCTTGTTCAGGGTGCTTTTCACCTTTCCCTTACGGTACTGGTTCACTATCGGTCTCTGAGGAGTATTTAGCCTTACCAGATGGTGCTGGCGGATTCAGGCAGGATTTCTCCGGTCCCGCCCTACTCAGGATACCGCTCGTCCCCAACCCTGTATGCATACAGGACTTTCACCTTCTGTGGTCATCCTTTCCAGGATGTTCCGCTTAAAGTTGGTTTCTAAATGCGGTCCTACAACCCTCAGGGAGCACGCTCCCCGAGTTTGGGCTTTTCCCTGTTCGCTCGCCACTACTTGGGGAATCATTTGATTATTTTCTTTTCCTCCCGGTACTTAGATGTTTCAGTTCCCGGGGTTGGCTTCCTTTACAGGATGCTATATCTTCAATATAGCGGGTTGTCCCATTCGGAGATCCAGGGATATAATGCTTGTGTGCAGCTTCCCCTGGCTTATCGCAGCTTACCACGTCCTTCATCGCCTCTCAGAGCCTAGGCATCCACCATGTGCCCTTAATTGCTTTAAAAATCTTCATTGTAGTTGTTACCCGACCACTTCGCTTCAGACTTCCCACTTTGTATTGCTACTTGTGTGATATTCTTAAAGTAAATGTGATCGTGTTTTTCTTCAGCGTACGTGTTCAGTGTACGCCTTTCTTTCCCAATATGTCAAAGAGCTGA
>NZ_JBBBEI010000072.1:0-3161 GCF_037132455.1 Huijunlia imazamoxiresistens
TCTAATGCCTTTTTTGTTGTCTGCCAACTATTTTTTAACCTCTACTGTATTTCAAAAAATTACCGGACTATTGTAATTCTAAAGGGATAAATACACATAGACTGTTTTTTTATTGATATTCTTAGTTTTCTGTTCAAAGGAATGTCTAGTAATAAAGTAAACCGGAACTAATGAAAAAACTTATTATTCTCTTCTTTCTATTTCCCTTAAAATCATTCTGCCAGTGTCCACTGTGGATTGGATCTTCTATTGAGAATGCAATGGTCTTAAAGCCTTTAATTCAGCAATTCCTTTTATTTGACTTTAACGTCGGTGATACCCTTGGTAATAATAGTCGCAAAACATTAGTTTTTGAAGACAATCAGGGTATTGTCTCATTTAAGATCAGGTGGGAGGTTAACAATCAAATAGCAGGATCATCTCCAGTTGTAAGGGGTATTCATATTCTTGGTCCAGCAGAAAAGATAGATCAGCTATTTGACGAGCTAAAAGTTAAAGCAAGTCAATGCCAAAATTATATGGCGATAGGGCCGGTAATTAAGTTTTCAGAAAAAATTATGCAAAAAACTGAAGCCGGATTAAAGAATGACATTACTCTTAAGAGCATTAGTATTAAGATGCAATCAGGACAATAATAATTTAATTAGTCATTTAAGTCGAATTAAAAATAATTAATTTATATAATTATTAATATGTTTTTGGCTTATTCATTAAGTGTTGTAACACAACACAAGGTACTAAGTCAAATGACACGCTCCAACGTATAATAATAATTAGTCCAATTACCAGAATTCTTCTTTCAAGGGGTCGCATTCAACAGCCTTAATTATTTTCCTCTGCTGTTTTACATTGTTGGCTATCCTCTTTATAGGCTATTCTAGAGCGATCTTTCAAATCCAAGACTTCGTTTTATATAGAAGTTCTATATACAAAATAGATTACCGTATGTATAATAAAGGAATGAAACTGCTAAAGCTAGTTCAACTTCTTATTTTGTCTCTATTATCATTTCGTTCCAATGCACAGTGTATTGGCTCTAGCATGGTAAACCCAATTGAGATTGGACGGTTAGATGATTGTCATCCAAGCTTTTCCGATAATACGAGGAGCAACGCTAATTCTTGTTTTAATAATTTTATGGGGCAAAGCAGTCCTGAAATTTATTATAGTTTTTTTCTTCCTGCAACCGCAACAGTTACTATATCCCAATGCGGGACCGAGATTGATTCTTATTTATCACTTTTAAATACAAATGGAGTTATACTCAGAGTTAGTGACGATGATGCATGGGATATTTGTAATGCTTTATCAGGATACATGCAGGTTACTTTACCTGCTGGAAGTTATTATATAGTTTCAGAGGGATATGATGATTATACAGGCTTAATAGTGACAAATATAAGCATATCGCCAGGTGTTAGCTGTGCGTCTGGAGGCTCGGGTTCGAGCTTATGGAATAATGCAGGTACAAACAATATTAATAATGCTAACTCAGGAAATGTGGGTATTGGAACTTCAACCCCGAGCGAAAAGTTAGAAGTAAATGGTTACGTTCATATTAATACAAATACTCCAGATCCTGCATCTGGAGGCCTAATTGTTGATAATGGCGGAAGAAAGCGTATAGGCTTTATACAACCTGTTGATCGTGAAGCTGGAATATGGAGGGCTTCCAATCAGGACTTTGAAATAGGAAGGATTGATGGCTTGAGTCTTCCTGGTACTCCAAGCGTAGTTGACCTTTATGTAGGAGGAAATGGCAACGTTGGCATAGGTACAAGTTTTGTTTCTAATACAGATTTTAAATTATTTGTTGAAAAAGGAATTCGTACCCGTAAAGTTAAGGTCGATCTGACTTCATGGGCAGACTACGTTTTTGAGCCAACCTATAAACTGCCCACCCTTAAATATGTTGAATGGTTTATCAAGCAACATAAACACTTGCCGGATGTGCCTACCTCATTAGAAGTTGAAAAAAACGGCGTGGATATTGGCGAAAATCAAGTTTTACTATTAAAGAAGGTGGAGGAGCTAACTCTTTATATTATTGAGCATAATAAAAAGATGGAATACTTAGAGCGTACAAACCGGGAGTTGAACGAGCGGTTAAGGAAACTTGAGAAGGCAAGAAACTAATTAATTCTTCAATCTGTGAGTATGACTCAGACCCTATATCAAATAAAGCAAAACCTTCATCAGATGGTCATTGCTTTCTTATTAATTGTAGGTGTAAGGGCATCCGCTCAGGAATATCCAACAGGCAATAATAGTCGAAGCTATAGATCATCCAAAATCCCATATTTTCTTGAGACATGGCAGAAAATTGATACCATTTACCCTTTCAATAATGATTTTTTAGTGAATCAGACTATGAACATGAGTTCCGATACCCTATTTTGGATAATGAGAGGCTCTTGTAAATTTTTTGCAGTCCTCGGATATGCAAAGAAGAGCAAAGATCAAGTTCTCAGAACTCCTGGTAATCAAGAAGTTTCTGTTCCCAATCCCATTAGAAAGCATGCACCCTTTTTAACTGTTCATGGAAATGTCCAATACGATTTTTTATATAGGTCTTATGTAGATACACCATTTTCCCAGCATGATTTTCACCAACATACCGTTCAATCCTTTCTAAGTATACGGGTGAAGGATAGGTATCCTGTAAATTTAAACTTATCAAATCGCAGGAGCAACTCGCCCTATTTCCGGAATTTTTCTGATGTAAATTTTCAGTTTGACAAAGTTGCCTTTTTGAAAGATGCAAAGCAACGGCTTTGGGATCACTTGTCTGGTATTTACCTAGATAAGCCAGAGCTTAAGAATTTAGATTCCTTGTTAAAGCGTGAGCTGGATAAATATAACTTATTGAAGGCCTATCTAAATGGTTCGGATGCTTTGCAAATCCTTATTAAACAAAGGGAAAGGGTATACTATCGATCCGTTCAGAAAATCGACACTGGATTCAAGCGCCCTTCTGTTTCTATGACAAACGTTGGCGAATTATTAAAGAAGCCTAGGTACAAGTTGGATCGCCCTGCTGTAGGGTACAGTAAATCCCAAAGGCAACTTGAGGATGTTGATATTTGAAATACTCCCAAGTCTTCGGACAATTTCTTGATGTTGCTAAGAGATGATTTTCGGCGCTTTAAAATGAATGATTG
>NZ_JBBBEI010000073.1:0-3093 GCF_037132455.1 Huijunlia imazamoxiresistens
TGCCGCATAAGGCTTTGTAACGACTTTATTAATCCTTAGATTCGAACAAAACATCAGTTTTTAGACAAACTGACGTTAGCGGCAATTAGAAACCCTGTAATGGACACACACAAAGAATTTGAGATACTAATTAGACGGCGAATACCGTATTTAAACAATGCTCTTTTTGGGGTAGCTTTTTTCCTTTGTGTGGCTTTGTTTATCCTTTATGTTATCATGCTTCCAACCCGATACGCATCGGGAGAAATGGCGACTGCATACTATATTTTAGTTATTCCAAAATGGCTAAAAACTGTTTCTGCTTATTCTGTTGTCGGATTTTCTGTTACCTTTTGGCTTTACTACAACATGAGACTTTATAAGTCAGCAATCCTAATCTTCCATCCAAAAGAGCTTGCAATAGTCGGAAAACACATAAATCTGCATATTCCGTTCCGAAAAATTGAAAAAGTTTATTGTAAAGGATTTGTGACGTTTTCCTCCCGACGCAAAAAAGCACCAAGTTTGTACTTCAACAAAAGCAGCACAAATCAACAACATTCAAGCTAAAATACCCAGAGCTGAGCGAAGAAGTTCTTGGAGCATTTAATACTCTGAAAAACGCTGATTTCATCTTTACAAATGATAACTTGGCGGGAGACACTTTCATGGAGTAAATGCCGCTAATAGGGTGTTATAGGCAATCAAAAAGACCTCATGAGAAAATTATTAATAATTCTGACTGTGATTATCGTTTTGTCTTGTAAAATTTCCTTTGGGCAGGATAGCCGACAGCATGCAATCGATACAAAGTTGAAAAAGTGTCAAGAGACCAACGGCAGCACGATTGGTCTAGTTGAATGTAAAGAAAATGCAGAAAAGGATTGGGATGCTGAATTGAACAAATATTACAAACTTCTTTTGGGCACACTGTCTGTTGATGAAAAACAAACTTTGCGGGAAACACAAAGAGAATGGCTCTTGTTTAAAGAAAAAGAGGTGAAGTTCTATTTAAAGGTTTACGGTAGTAAAGATGGCTCAATGTGGAATGTTGTAATAGCCGATAAGAAGATGCAGATTGTGAGGCAACGTGCGATTGATCTGATGGGGTACTATGAATTACTTACACAGCAATAAAACTGATGAATGCCTACAACATGCGGCTTTGCGTCATGGCGGGGCGACGTTACTAACCTCGGCTTTTGGCCACTGTTCGGCTTAGGTTCCAGCGCAACGAACAAAGCCAGGCTTTTAATTCTTATCTTCAGCAATAAAATAATTTGGGGCCACAGTTCCGGAGCGACGAATCATGGAATGCCGCCACGATCGCAAAGCCCCTGAGCGTTGGGCGAAATGCCCTCTAGACGGGCTGAGAGTCTCTACTGATTAAAATATGCTATTTTCGAACATGGCAAAGCAGCAGCCTTTTGACATTGAAATAGATAAACTTACCCGATCAGTAGAAAATGCAATAACAGGTGACAGTTTCCCTACAGATGTGCTTGCGATAACATCGGCCGATTTGCGTAAACTGAAAAAAGAAGACTGGCTCTTCGACTGGAAAAAGGAAGGAAAGCTGTCAGGCCACCATGTGTTTAAGCTTGTTATTAAGGGAAATGCTGATATTATTCAAGGGCTCATCTCTATACAGGATCGGGGCGATCACATCTTTATGTCACTTATTGAGAGTGCTAAGTTCAACCGTGGCGTAAAAAAGGTTTATCTGGGAGTTCCAGGAAATTTAGTGGCATTTGCTTGTAAGCTTTCCTTTGACCAAGGTTATGAGGGATACGTCTCCTTTGAGAGCAAAACCCGACTAATTGACCACTACAAGCAAGCACTGGGTGCAAGTGTTCTTTTTGGCAATATTATGGCTATTGATACAACTGCTGCGCTAAAGCTTGTAACACAGTATTTTCCACAAAATCAGTAAATTGCGAATATGATCAAGGAAGCCAAAAAAGTTGATTTTCTTACTACTGGGCGCCAGCCCTCCGAGCAGGACTTTGCTCGAATAAGTGAGTGGATTAAGCAGGATAAACAAAAGAAGACAGCACGTAAGCCTTCCAAGCGGCCTGCTGAGAAGGAGAACTTCGCCCAACATGGTCTTGGCAAAAGGCGGGCTGAAAAATAATGGCTCAGCTATTATAATGCTTTTTGACTTCAGCCTAGGATTGAACTGAATTACCTTGATTTTCCGCCCTTCGCCACACCCTCGGACGTTGTAGGCAACCAAGTGACCTAGGTTTTGTATGATATTTCGATTAACAAAAATCACCGAATGGTACAGAATTCAGCCAACTGAGAAAAGAGTCTCAGCTATTCTAATGGCTAGCATCTTGTTATTTCTTTTAAGCTCTGCGGTTATCGGACAAGTTCAAAAATGCCAACTCCGAAATGGTGTGTACTATGCAGCGAGGATTTCAAAGATTGCTTCAGGAAAGAGTGGACCGCATTATTATATAGAGTACATTTTTAATGATAAACGCTATACCGGCAGCTTTCTCCCGTTCTTTGATTATAAGCCTAATCGGGAAGGGGCATACATTTTTATTAAGCTACTACCCCATAATCCAGCTATTCATCAGCACTTGGATGAAGGTGAGGTGGTAGACAGTTTATTGAAGGTAATGCCTGTAAAGGGATGGAAGACATTGCCCAATACACCGCGCCAATATCTCTTAAATGGACATTATATTCAATATAAATAATCCTGCGAGCCTACAACATGTGGCTCGTCATGGCGGGGCGACGGAAGACTCTTCGGCTTTTGTCTGCTGTTCGGCAGATGTTCCGACATGACGAGTAAAGCCAAGCTTTTAAATCTAATCTTCAGATATAAAACAAGTTTGGGCTGCAGTTTCAGGGTGAACTGAGGTGCTGCATTAATACCGGACAGTGAATTAGCCTTAAATTAGCCAAACAAATGAAAGAGAAAATGGGTCCGGAAAAGCGTCGTAAATATGATGCAGCCTTCAAAGAAGAAGTCTTGAAAATGGTCTTTAACGGCCGACCTGTGCCTGAGATCGCTCAATCTCTGGGCATCGGAGAAAACCTCATCTACCGCTGGAAAAGCCGTTATAAGGCAAAAGAACAGCAGAGCCAGGGCGAAGG
>NZ_JBBBEI010000074.1:0-2702 GCF_037132455.1 Huijunlia imazamoxiresistens
AGTAAAGATAACAATAAGCACTTACCTATGCCTTTCTGAACAGACTCAAATGACAATAGTTTTTAGACAGTTTGACGTTCAGGGCCTTTGCGTCTGTGGCTGCATTTTGTGATCGGTAGCCTCGAAACCGCAGCCCAAAATTGATGCATAGCTGAATGCAGGAATTAAAAGTCTGGCTTCATTGGTCAAGTCGGAACCGCAGCCGAACATTAGGAAAAAGCTGTAGTTAAATACGTCGCCACGATATAACGAAAAGCCACATGTTGTAGACTGTTCTTCGCACCCGCATTTCTAGCATTTTTTAAAAGCACCCAATTGCCTCGGTTCCTCATTTGTAATAGTGGACGTGGTAAACCTCATGCTTTGACGGAGTTGTAAAGAGAATATCCCTTGTATTCTCTGTTTCTTTTTCAAAATACAGGATAGAGTCTCCCAATTGCTCCGGATGCCACCAATCTTTTGCCTCAGGGGGCACCATACTTTGCCATTCAGAAAAGTCAACTTCTTGTCTTAGGAACCCATTTTGAAGGAGCTTATTTAATTCTGAGCTATCCATTTCAAAGTGCAACCAATTACAGCAGTCAGAAAAATATTGTTCTTGACTATGACTAAACTTTACACTTTTTGGAACGGGAGATTCAAAACTTAAATTATAAAGATCTTCTGCGCTTGTACAGCCAACCAATAATGACAAACAGAGAACGTAACTAAATTTTATAAGTCGCATGTACAGTTAGTTAAATTAAGTGGCCCGGTTTCAATTCACTCCACCGCAAAGATAGCCCTTGCAAATTGCCTACAACGTTTTACAGCTTTAAGAAGTAAGGGCATCTGTAATTCTATTGCTTCATTTACTTCCTGCTGACCAATAAAAAAAATTGCTCAAGATTTATTCATCTGCCCTTATTTCTTAAAGCTGATGTTATGGGCATAGCCTATCCAGTGAAGACTATTAACTCCCTTTCGTCAATCTCAAAATCTTCCCGTAAATCTGTCCTCTTAAAATCAATTGTATTTCGAATTTCAGGTGCAGCTTCGTAGTCCCCGGCCCAAACACAATAAAGCTCTACTGGTCCTTCTTGTTGCACCTTTTGTTCAATGAGGTCAATAAGTCTTACTGTCTGGCTCAGGTAATCAGCTTGTTCATCCAACAGCTTGTTGATTCTTTTTTGATGGCATTCTTCCCACTGCTCGTACGTTCCGGCAACCTTTCGAATTTTGTTAAACACCTTTTGGATAGGATAAACTTCGCTCAAAACATCTGCACTTCGTTTATTTAATTTAATGCCAAAGTCACAACTACATCCACGGCTGGTTCCCACAAAGTAGATGTAAGGATTTTGAAAAGCATGTTTGATTAACAAAAAGTCTCCTGAAATTTTCTCTACATAAAACCTTGGATGCTCTTTGTCAAAAGGAACCTCTTGCAATTCTGTCTTTGTCCCTATAAAAAGCATTTTACACATATGAGGTCAAGGTTTGCCCATAACGGCAGAAGGCTTGCCGAAGTAGCGGAAATAGAGTTCCTGCTGTTTGGCATTCCTTCTGTCGCTGTTTAAAGTTATAAAGCTGAATTAGCAATAAGCCGCTATTTTGGCAAGCCTGTGTTAGCCGTTGGTTGTAGTTTTCTAAAGCTTATCATCGAAAGATCAGAAATAACTTGCTCTTTGGTGTCATTGCAAAACCTGTCAAATGAAATAAAGTACAAGCTGTTGCTGGCATAAAACAATTTGCTTTCACCTCTACAATGATCAGGTCCCAGCATTACACCTGGTGGCGTGATTGAATATGAGGTGAAGACTATAGTGTCTTTTGAAACATTAAACTCACACAGCTCTTTAGCAAGGGTTGAATTATAAGCCAATAAATTAATGATTCCACCCGTATTGTAATACCCAAAAGAGAACGTAATGGTGTCAACTCGGGTAGTGTCATTCGCGGAGTATAATAGCCAAGATGTTCTGTTTAATTCTTTCTCCAGAGGTTGCCACTTTCCAATCTGTTTACCAAAGGAACAACTCTGTATACTCCAGGCGGACAGCGACAATACCAAAATTAAAAGGACGGATCGATTCATAAGTGTCGGCTAACGTCCGAGGGCTTGGCGAAGAAGCGATATTTGGAAATACACAGCCTCACGTTTGCACCTCTGTTGAATAATGATTTACAGCTACAATATTGCATTCCAGCCGCTTCTTCGCTAAGACCATGTTAGCCGCCGCTAATCAGCAGTAGCGATTCATCAAACCAGACGTCCTCATAGCCTTCGTCATCAATTAGAAATCTGTATCCAGATGCAAGCCCCAGATATTTTAAAACCTCTGGCTTTGAATACATCAAGTGCCAAATGTGATACGGCTTAAAGAAATTATCATCATCATTGTAATCACCACTCCACAGAAACCATCCAGAAGAATTGTCAACTGGATGTCTCAAACCGTTAAAAGAAACTTGGGAAAGATCGTCTGCAAGTCCAACTATCTGGAATGGGTCAACAGGAGAATATTCGGCACCATGCGTCTGGCAGGTACTTATCTGCTCACTAACAAAGTTATCCCATAGACCTTGATCAAAAGTTGTATGATTATTCTCTTGCACTTTATGAAATGTTAATACGATGGCGGCTAACGGAAAAAGGCTTGCCGAAGGCCGGCCGGCCTTAATGAATGATTCGGGATTAATGTCACCAGGCTTTTGGCAAG
>NZ_JBBBEI010000075.1:0-2655 GCF_037132455.1 Huijunlia imazamoxiresistens
TGTGTATTTCGGTAAAAGCGAGCCACCCGTTTCGATGAAACAAGGCCAGTTAAGAGGAACGTAAGTTGATGAGTTAAAATTAGTTGTTTTTCTTCTTACGTAGAGATTCTCCCTTAAGCTCGATCTTATGAGCGTGAGCTGACAACCTGTCCATAATGGCATCGGCAAGGGTCGGCTCATTGATGTACTCATACCAGGCTTTTACCGGCAACTGGGAGGTGATGATGGTGGCTCCCTTTTCATAGCGATCTTCCAGTATCTGCAATAGCGCCAGCTTCATTTGGTGATCCAATGGCTGCAAACCAAAATCATCCAGGATCAGCAGCGGCGTGCGAGCAATCTGGTTCAACCACTTTAGGTAAGAACCGTCCAACTTTGCCGTAGCAAGGGCTTCTACAAACCGGCTCATGGCAAAATAAAGCGTACGGTAGCCCAGCATGCAGGCCTTCCTTCCCAGGGCACAGGCCAGGTAACTCTTTCCGCAGCCCGTAGATCCGGTAATTAGGACGTTTTCGGCCCTGTCAATAAAAGAACCGTCGCAGAACTGAAGCAGTGCTTCTTTGCTTAGCCCTCGTTGCTCGCCGGTTGCTACCTGCTCGGTCAAGGCGTGGTAGCGCAGCTTGGAAAGGCGCAGGTACAGCTGTGTCCTTTGCCCCTGTCGGTACTGTGTTTCCGCCTCGGCCAACATCCCCATAAGCGTATGGGCTTCCGGTTGCTGGTGTACGGGCTGTTCTGTTACTGCCTGGTAAAGATGGGCCATGCCATAGAGCTTCAGCTCCGTGAGCTGTTCCAGGGTACTTTTTGTGTTCATGTTTGAAAGGATAAATAGTGATTAGTAAAGTTTAGAGATAAGCCTGCGGCCCCCTGAGGTTGTCGTGGGCAGGCATGGTAAAGGAATAGGATTGCTTTGGCGTTTGCTCCCTATCCAGGTTGTTCAACAGGATGTTCTTTACAGTGCGGAAAGAAAAGTTGTGGCCTTGTAAAGCCCTTTTGCAGGCGCCTTCCAGCCTCACGGCAGTATAAGCGGCAGCCAGCCGCAACAGTCCTTCGCAACTCTTATAGACCTGCTCAGTGAACTGCCTGGAGTTCAGCAGGCCCTGCATGAAAAGGACACAGTTGGGGCCGATCTTTTCGGCTTCACCTACGAAGTACTCCCTGTCCCAGCCTTTCTTTTCCCATTGGTGCAAATGGTTTTGCGGCATGTGCTCTTTCAGGGTGGTAATGCCGTGCTTTTTATAGCTGCGGGTATGCAGGGCAATGCGCTTGTGCTCATGATAGATCTCCACCACTTCGGTGTCGTAAACCACGTTAACTGTCTTGCCAATGTAGCGGAAAGGCACACTGTAGTTGTGCCAGTCCTCGCCCAGCAGAATATGGTAGGATTGCTGCACTTTGGCTTGTGTGCAGTGCCTGAGCACATAAGGCTCCGACGGCAGAGGGGCCAGCAGGGGCTTTTCTTCCTGGAGGAACTGGTCCTGGCGGCTGTAGTCCTTGCGCTGGAACCAAAGGCTGTGGTGAATGGCCAGCTGCTCCCTGATAGCCCCATTCAGCTCCGCAAGGGAGAAGAACACCCTGTCGCGTAAAGGGGCATAAATACGCTGGTAAGTGAGTTTGACGGCGTTCTCCACCAATGCCTTGTCTTTGGGCTTGCCCACCCGGGTGGCATCCAGGCCAATGTTATTGTGCAGGGCCCACTGCTGGAATGTTTCCGTAAATACCGGCTCATAGCGGCAGGACTTGCTGACCAGCTGCTTCATATTGTCGGTTTTGAGGCCCTGGGGCACGCCGCCAAAGTACTGAAGGCATTCGTTGAGGGCTTTGATGACGCGGGGTTGTTTGGCATCGCAAAGGGCAACAACATAACTGTAGCCGCTATAGGGCAGCACCGCTACAAAAACAGGACAAGGCACCAGCTCGCCGGTGTCCCGGTCGACATAATGCATCAGGTCACCGGCAAAGTCCACCTGCATCACTTCGGCGGGGCGGTAGCTAAAGCGCATGGTGGCGTTCTGCACTTTGCTGTACTGGCCCAGGTATTGGCAAAACTGGGTATAGCCATAGCCCGAGGGGTAACTACGGCGGTATTCCTGCCACAGCAGCAGCCGGGTCACCCCAGTTCTGTGCAGTTCTTGAGTAAAGTAAGGCAGGCGCCGTTGAAAGTCTTCCTGCCGGGGATCGCTTTGCTTTTGCTTGCTTTCGGCGTAGACGATAAGGGAAAGGGCTTCGTCATCCATAGCCTGCAGTTGCTCGCAGCTGTGCTTGCTGTCCAGTAACCGGTCGGCATATTGCTTTACGGTATTGCGGGAAAGCTTCAGTTCCCGGGCGATGCGGCGGTGGGCACATCCCTTATGCAAGAGTTGAATGATCCTTCGAATCTGGGTCATCGGTAAGAGATTGTTGGCCATTGCGTTGCGATTTATAAGGCAAAGCAATGGCGAAGTGAGAAAAAATCATCTCTTACGCTCTTTTGCGGGTGGCTCAATTACGCCGGAATGTCAGTTTTATTGGGAAGGAAGGGTGGCTCTCTTTCACCGAAACGGTGGCTCTGATAGTGCGAAACCTTCTTTTTCCCTTTATTTTATTCCGTTGCTGAGCGGCCTCCCGGGTGGCCTTGTTTCACCGAAAGAAGGTGGCTCACTTTAATCGAAATATTCA
>NZ_JBBBEI010000076.1:0-2561 GCF_037132455.1 Huijunlia imazamoxiresistens
GCCGGCGCCAACGCCGACAGCGCTTTCGCTTCCATTGACGACAACGAGCTGAGCGACTGGTACAACGACGGCAACCTCTCCACCGCCTGGGTTGAATACGAGCTGGAGCGGGAAGCCACCGTCAGCGAAGTGACCCTGAAGCTGAATAACTTCCGCAGCCGCGTGTACCCGCTGGTGATCACCGTGGACGGAAAGGAAGTATTTAAGGGCAATACCGAAAATAGCCTTGGGTATTATACCGCCCTATGTACTCCCGCCAAAGGCAAAAAGGTCCGCATTCAACTGGCCGCCGTGGCAAAAGCGGAGGGGAACAAGCAGGTGGAAATTACGGGCAAAAAGCTCGATGACGGCGTAGCCCGCGATGACAGCAAGGCACAGGGCCGCCTGAGCATCATCGAAGCCGAAGTATACGAGAAGGTGCCGTAAGCCGTTCACAGGCCCCAAAGCGGGCTCATAAATTAATTATTGAAAAATAGGGGCTCATGGCCCCTATTTTGCTTATAGAAGGGAAAATAGCTGCAACAGTTTGTGGCTAGATTTTGTGGGTTTCGAAATTACATTCTATGCAGCCTATAAAACACTTCTGGAGCATTTTCTTGCTGACCCTTCTTGTCTTCGCCTCCTGCAAAAAGGACGATGCGGACGGCACTGGCGACTCCTCTGACTCTACTTCCGTTTTCATTGACAACACCCCCATGCAACAGGGGAAGTGGAAGGTTTCCCTCTACCAGGAAAACGGCAAGGACGAAACGAGCCAGTTCAGCGGCTATGAATTCACCTTTAAGAACGATGGGGTCGTGAATGCCGTAAAAGCGAATTATACCGTCACCGGCGGCTGGATCCAGGGAAGCGGCAGCCGTTATGGAAAATTCATCCTGAGCTTTGGCCAGACCGCTCCTTTCGAGGACATCAGCGAGGACTGGACGATCCTTGAAAAAACAGCCTCCCGCCTCCGCCTGGAACACACCAGCGGCGGTGATGGCAGTAAAGACGTACTGACCTTTGACAAATTGTAATGCTCTCCCCGGTCTAGGCTAAGGCTAGACCGGGGAGAGGTGTTATAGCACCCGGGTGAGTTGCTTTTTATCCCCCACCACAAAGACCGTGTCTCCGGCAAGCAGGACCATATCCGATTCGGGATTGAGGGTGCGCTCGCCGTTGCGTTCAATGCCGACGACCAGGGCCTGCGCTTTTTCCCGCAGCCCTGTCTGACGGATGGTGCGGCCTGCCAGGGAAGATTCCGCAGCGATAACGGACCGGTGGAGTTCCACCTGCGTCGGCGCCTTTTCCGCCGCCCCGTCTTCGCGGGACCGCAGCGATACCTTCAGCCGCTGTACCTGGTGATCGGTGCCCAGCACCAGCAGCTGGTCGCCGGGAAACACCATCTGCTCCTTGCCGGGCACCGCAATGGAATGCTCGCCCCTTTTGATCAGCACCACGTTGATGCCGGTGGTCTCCCGCCACCGCAGCTCCAGCAGCGTCTTGCCGGCACAGGGCGCGAAGGGACCCACTTCCACCGGGACGATATGGGCGTTCCAGGGCGCCAGCTCCTGGCGGTTGCTCCGGGCGGCAGCGATCTCCCGCTGGTTCAGGTTGGTAAAGAACCGCGACTCTATTTTTTTATAATAATCCCGGATCCGGTCGGAGAACACCACCAGGAGCGTGATCATCAGGGCCGTTACTCCCAGGCCGACGTAGAGGTGGAAGAACCGGTGCAGCAGGAAGCCGATAAAAAAGGCTGCCAGCCCCAGCCGCGCCAGCCGCACTACGAACACCAGTCCCCGGTAGCGGCTGGTGAAGATCACGTTGCTGTGGGCCTCCGAACCGCTTTTTACCGCCAGCGCCCACAAAAAGGGCAGCAGCAACAGCAGCGTCAAAAAGGCCGTGCCGATTTTCAGCGTCATAGAACCGCCTTCCTGGTTGATCCAGGGAAGGGCCAGTTCCGAAGCCATGAAGATCAGCGACACGATCACGATGGACAGCAGCACGGAATTGATGACGGTGGAGCGGATAAACCGTTTCCATTCGCTCTGGAAGGAAACGGCCTTGGTTTCGCTGCTGTAGCTGTTCAGCCGTGCCAGCAGCGGGGCCGGCAGGCGGTGGTGCAGCCAGTGGTAAAGGCCGCCCGATGCCTGGATAAGGTAAGGCGTGGTCAGCGTGGTCACCGCCGATACCGCTACGGCTATGGGGTACAAAAAGCTGCTCGTTACCTTCAGTGTCAGGCCCAGGGTAGCAATAATAAAGGAGAACTCCCCGATCTGCGCCAGGCTGAAGCCCGCCTGGATGGAGGTTTGCAGCGGCTGACCCGAGACCAGGGCGCCGATAGCGGTGCTGAGCACCTTACCTACGATGGTCACGCCGCAGAGGATCAGGATGGGCACCGCATACTCCAGCAGCACCTGTGGGTTGATGAGCATGCCCACCGATACAAAGAAGATGGCCCCGAACAGGTCCTTTACAGGCTTTATGAGGTGCTCGATCTTTTCGGCCTTGGTGGTCTCGGCCAGGATGGAGCCCATGATGAAGGCGCCCAGGGCCGGGGAAAAGCCCACCGCATTGGC
>NZ_JBBBEI010000077.1:0-2167 GCF_037132455.1 Huijunlia imazamoxiresistens
TTGATATAAGTATTTTGTCTGCTGTAAAGATTAAATCCATTTGAACCTTTTGGAAAGAAATACGGTTGCAGGCAACGGGCGAGGGCTTGGCGAAGGAGCGGCATTTTTGCTTTGTCGCCTCACCTGTATTCCACAGCCCAGAATTATTTTAAAGCTTAAATATAGCACTCCAGCCGCTCTTTCGCCAAGACCATGTTATGGGCCGGGCTCTATCACCTTACAAGGTGCTACATGAAATGAGCGGAGGCTCTCGACCTTTCCCTCAGCCAAAGCCTGTTTCAAGCGTCTGGGCGGAGGCTTCTCGTGCGGTCTGTCCACCTGGGCCTGCTGCAAATGCCGGCAGAGGCTTTCAGCTAACCCTTTTCTATCGACCATAATTCGTCCCCATGCTGTAAGCCCTGTCTGGGTGCAGGGTGACGCTTGCCGGAAAAGCTGGCTCGACCAGGGCACTGCTGGGAATAACGCTCAAAAAGATTCAGAGGCTTCCGCTTGTCTGCTCCACAGAAAGTAGAATGCTAAGGAAATTAGGGTGTCTCAACTTACCGCCAGCAAGTTTAATAACTGGTGCCTGGCCCATAACGCTCAGGGGCTTTGCATCCGTGGCGGCATTCTGTGATAAGTCGCCCCGAAAATGTAGCCCAAATTTGTTTTATTGCTGAAAATAAGAATTAAAGGCATGGCTTTATTCGTCACGCTGGAACCTCAGCCGAGCAGCGGGCAAAAAGCTGAAGCTACATCCATCACCCCGCCATGACGCAAAGCCGCATGTTGTGCGCGTCGGTCAGCTAAGTCCAATCAACCTCTAAATGGTTGTCAATAAATTTATTAGGTTCAACCCAGTCAATATTTAGCCTTTTAAGTAGGCCAGAACTAAGATCGCTTACTTTACCCCAAATCGCTTTTTCCTGCATTTTCTTATGCCAACTACTTGAATAGAAACTTATCAGAAGTTCTCTCAGCCTTTGAAAATCTTCAAGAACTTCAGGGGTTATTTCAAGATGGTCGCTCAAACCCAGTAGAAAGCTTGGTTCAAACAATACTTCAATCCGTCCCTCAATTGCTTCTGAAAAATTGACCAGATCTTCTTTTTTGTAGTCTGACAAATCTGCTGAACAAATAAAAAGAATGAGCATGATTTCTTCCGAATGATACCGCTTTATTTTTTGTTCAGTGCTTATGTAATTGTCTAATTTATCATCCATAAAGTTGGAATGTCTGTCATGTTGCGCACAACGGCCGAGGGCTTGGCGAAGGAGCGGCATTTATGCACTGCCACTTCACCCGTATTCCGCAGTCCGGAGTTGTTTTAAAGCTTAAATATAGCACTTCAGCCGCCCTTTCGCCAAGACCTGGTTATGGGCAGGGCTCCTGTCTGCAGTCACGATATTCCAAGAAATGTGCGGAGGGTCGCGGCCTGTCCGTCCACCAGGGACGTTGGCAAAAGCCGGCGGAGGCTTTCTGCTGACCCCTATCAAATTTCCATATCTGTCTCTTGGCGCGAAGTAGATCGAGCTGCGGAGGGCGGCCATACCGTGGGAAAGGATCTACCATGGCCCTGCTGGAGGGGTTTGCAAAAAGCTAAGCAGCTTCCCCTGTTCTGTCCCACAGAGGCATGGTCCTGAAAATGAAAACCACCTCAACTTACCAGCAACTATTTGAATAGCTGGTTGCCTTGCCCATAACGGTAGAAGGCTTGCCGAAGGCCGACCAGCCTTAATAAATATTTCAAGTTTAATGTCACCAGGCTTTTGGCAAGCCTATGTTATGGGCTGGGCTCCTGTCTCCTGTCACGATGCTACAGGAAATGTGCGGAGGGCCACGGCCTGTCCGTCCACCTGGACCGCTGGCAAAGCTGGCGGAGGCTTTCAGTTGACCCCTATCAAATTCCATAGCTGTGTCTAAACAGTAAGTGTATCGAGCGGCGAAGGGCCGCCAACCCGTGGGAAAGAAACGAGCCTTGACCCTGCTGGAAGGGTTTGCAAAAAAAGTAAAGCAACTTCCCCTTTGCCTGTCCCATAGAGGCGGGGCTCTGAAAATGCAAACCGACTCAGCTTACCGGCAACTATTTTAAAACTGGTTGCCTTGCCCATAACGTCAGTTTGTCTAAAAACTGATGTTTTGTTCGAATCTAAGGATTAATAAAGTCGTTACAAAGCCTTATGCGGCA
>NZ_JBBBEI010000078.1:0-2104 GCF_037132455.1 Huijunlia imazamoxiresistens
TATCCCCATCCTTGTACCAGGTCTTCACGACCAGGCCATCATCCACCTTGCCGTTACAATCGTTGTCCAGGGCGTCACAGAGTTCCGGCGCTCCCGGGTAAATGGTATTGATGCCATCATTGCAATCCGTGCTGTCCGCCACATAGCCGGCGGGAGCCGCACAGGACACAAAGCGGTACTTAATGTTGCCATAGCCGTCCTTGTCGGCATCCTTGTACCAGGTTTTCACGATCAGGCCATCATCGATGATGCCGTTGCAGTCGTTGTCCAGGGCGTCGCAGAGTTCCGGCGCTCCCGGGTAAACGGTGTTGTTGGCATCGTTGCAGTCGCCTCCGAGGGCCACGTAACCGGCAGGAGCCTTAGTAGCGACGCGGGTATATTTTGCAGTACCATAGCCGTCGCGGTCGGTGTCGCGGTACCAGGTAGGCGTGCTCAGTTGTACGTATACATCCACCACATCGGTAGCATACAGTTCGCCGTCGCTCACCACCAGCAGGAAGGACAACTGTTGTCCCTGCTGAGCGCTGCCTACCGTAAAGGAAGGTGTGGCGGAGGTGGAGTCGTTCAGGGTGATGCCTGCGGGTGCTACCCAGCGGTAGGTCAGCGGGTTGCCGTCGGCATCCGAGGAAGCCGAAGCGTTGAGCTGCACGGGGCCGGCCACGGTTACGGTCCGGTCGCTTCCGGCCTGGGCCACGGGCGCCTGGTTGGTCGAAAGCAGGGTCCAGGAAGCGATGGCAGTGTTGCTGCCTTCCTTGCCGCTGGAGTACTTCTGCAGCCCTGCGGTGGCCAGGTGCAGTTCGTAGCTGCCCGGCGTGTTGCCGGCGCTGCGGAGGCCGCGTACTTCGTACAGGGTATCATTCAGCTGCTCCATGCTCCAGTCGCCGGCCGGCACCAGGGTGCCGTTGCGGCGCAGCTCCAGGGCAGCATTCAGGTTGCTGTTGTTCAGCAGGCGGGCGGAGAACACCACCGGCACCGTATCCGGGTGGGTAATGCTGGCATAGCCTGCGGGCAGCTGCCAGGCAGCGGAGAGCGGCAGCTCATCGATGAAGAGCTTTTGCTCCAGGCTGCTTACCGATCCGTTGGGCGCCGTTGCGCTCACCCGGATGCCGGTGTTACCGCCGGAGAGCAGGGTCACCGGTACGCTTACCGGTCCGCCGGCTACTCCCGTTAAAGTCGTCAGCACGGTTTCCCCGCTGAGGTCTACCTGGGCAATGGTGACCGAGGCGGCGCTGTCGCTGAGCTGGAAGCCCAGGTTGAGGGCCCGGCCGGCGGTGATGCCGTCGGTATTGCTGTGGCCACCGTCGGGACCGGCCTTCAGCAGGCTGATGGTGATCACCTGAGCCCGGTTCACGGTCCAGGAAAGCTGCTGGCTGCCGGAGCCCTGGTTGCCGATGGCGTCGGTCAGACCGCCGAGGTTTACACTAAAGGTGTAGTTGCCGTCGGGGTAGGTCTGGGTGCCGAAGGCGCCGGCCGTCCAGTTCTTCAGGTCGCCATTGGAGAGCTGGGCAATGTTGAGCGGCAGCAGCTCGCCGTTGCGGCGCAGTTCCAGCGAGGCGGTATTGAAGTTTTTGACTTCTTCGTTAAAGCGCAGTTGGATGAAATTCACGTGCTGGGCGTCGAGGGCACCGCTGTCCAGTTTTGCCAGTTGAAGCAGTTGCGGGCCCTGGTTGTCTACGGTCAGGGTGACGGACTGAGCCTGCACCCCGGCCACACCGGTGGTGGACTGGATGTTGGGCAGGTCCACGCGGAACTCATACGCACCCGCTTCGGTCAGCAGCGTCTTCAGGCCGGAAAGGTAGAAGAGCTTTTTGTCCGCCCGTACCGAGTCGATGGTGAGGGTGCCGGGCAGGGCTGCACCGCCTTTCAGCAGGCTGAAGCGTTGGGCCGTAGCGGTGGTCTCATCCACCGGTAGGTTAAAGAGCACGCCGATGGTGTCGAAGGAAGCGGCCACCCTGCTTTCGGGCAGCTGCTGGAAGGCCTGAACGGTGGGTACGTCGAGGTACTGCGTCCAGATCACCTGCTTGCCGGTAGTGCCGTTGATGCCGTAGACATCCTGTACGCCTGCCGCCTGGGCGGTGAAGACATAGGCGCCGTTGCCGGTAGT
>NZ_JBBBEI010000079.1:0-1952 GCF_037132455.1 Huijunlia imazamoxiresistens
GCCTCCCGCACGGTAGGCAGCAGGCTGAAGTAAGGCCCGACCAGGAAGCCGGCGATGATATAGCCCAGCACCAGGGGTTGCTTCAGCCACTTGAACAAAAAGGTGATCAGGGCTGCCGCTCCCAGGATCAGGGCCAGGTCGGTGATCAGATTCGGTAAATGCACCATGAAAAAGAATTAAAAGCAGGGATCCTCTCTTTCGCTCCTAACGCCCCGGACAAAAATAGGGTTTAATGACCAACACCTCTTGCCCCGAAGCACTACGGAGAAACCCGTAATCGAGGGAATTTAAAAGCTCATCCGCATGCAATTCGGAGGAGGGTGCTTATATTCGTGCTGGTTTTTCATAGGATATTGGATTTTAATACGGGGCTGAATTTCTATTCGGGCCCTTTTTTTTGTCCCTACTTCAGCTGTCCGGAAAAATAGATGCCTTGCCTCCAATAAAATGAACCCCGCCCATCAGCGGGATTTTTTATAATATGGAAGCCTAAGTGTTGCTAAAATGCGCTTTCGTCCGGAAAAAAGCCGGTTTCACCGAAACCAGCTCCCCTGCGGCCGCCCGCCGCCCTACCTTTGCCCTGTTCCTGATCCGGTACCTCTGAAAACCTCCCGTCCAAAAACAATATCCGGTCCATTATAGGCGAAGAACCTGGCCAAATCCTAAGAATCCAACCAAAGGTCCTCTGTCCGCGAAAAACCAGCCCGTTTTTGCCCGGCCTAACCGCCGAAGCAGTCCAATACCTGAAAAACCAATGGCGATGCTTTCCGGAAAACTTATTTCCCGCCCAAAACAAAAATCCCCTCCGTTGCGAGGGGATTTTTGTTTTGGGGCAGGTTTCCGCTTATTTCCCGGATTCATCGTTGAACCGTCACCCGCAGGTAAGTGGCCGGTATGGCGGTCTTTTGGCCGGAGGTGCTTTTGTTCTGTTCGTTAAACAGGACTTCGAGTTCCCGGTACAGTTCGGGCGCTTTCCCGTTCTTTTCCGCCGCTTCAAAGGCATTCATGGTGGGACCATAATAAAGTTTAAACCTGTCGAGCAGTTCCGAAGGCGAAAAGCCGGCCCTGAACGTAAACGTATCCCTGGTGAAGGAGATGTTTTCCTTTGCCACACCGGCCTGGCCAAAGCGTTCGATCACCTGCTCTTCGACGCCCCACAACATCGGGCTGACAAAACCTTCGGGTGGCGGGGGCGTGTAAGCGGAACTGATCTTCAGTATTTGCGCTACCAGGGTGGGATCGCCCGGGATCCAGTTCCCCATAACGATGCGGCCGCCCGGGCGGGTAACCCGGACCATTTCCCGGGCGACTTCCAAGGGCCTGGGCGCGAACATGGCGCCAAAGATGCTGATCACGAGATCAAAAGTGCTGTCCTGCAGCTCCTTCAGATCGGTGGCATCGCCCTCCTGGAAGGTACAATGGGACAGCCCTTCCGCTTTTGCCCGGCGGTTTCCCGCTTCCACCAGGTTCCGGGCTATATCTACTCCTAAAACATGGGCACCTGCCTGTGCTGCCGGTAGCGCAGTGGTACCATCGCCACAGCCGAGATCAAGAAGGTACAGCCCTTTGAGGATCCCGAGTTGGGCCACCAACGCTGCCCCGCTTTCACGCATGGTTTCGGCGATGCGCGTAAAATCACCTTTTTCCCATAATGCCTGGTTAGGATTCATGTTGCTTCAGTTTAGACGTAAAATTTATAAAATAAACCCAGGATTTCCCTCCTGTTACGCCCCCTTTAAAAAGAAAAAGACGGCGAACCTTTGGAACAGGTCGCCGTCTTTGGTATCAGGAAAGCCGGGGGAACAACAGGGAGGTTAGTAGCAATTGGACCACCAGGTGTAACGGTAGCGGTAGGCGCCGTAGAAGGTCAGGTTTACACCAACGGAGTAGTTGCAATTGTAGTAGTACGACCAACCGTTCTGGTACAGGGTGTAGGCATAACCCGAGTAATA
>NZ_JBBBEI010000008.1:0-268422 GCF_037132455.1 Huijunlia imazamoxiresistens
ACATACCCTTCAATAATAAAAAGAGGCCTACCGATCTGATCAGTAAGCCTCTGGAAAAGCTATTTTCAGGGATTCCCGAAATAACGATTAAAGTACTCTTCTTTGGAAAGGTTGCGCACCTCGTCCAGCGTAATGCCCAGCCCGGCAAGTCCCCGCGGCGACATATACAGCACGTTGTTGTGCAGGAGGTCATGGACAATGAACACGGCAGGAATCTCCTGCTCGTAGTCCTTCAACGAGGTCAGCTTCTGGTGGATCATTTGCCGCAACACCGGGTCCTCAAATTGGTCTAATGGTACGATTTCGTTCATTTCGGCAGGATTAGGGCGTTAAAGTAAATAAGTTTCCTGCATGCTAAAGCGAAAACCCTTTACAAGGTAACCCTCAGAAATCCGGCCACCCTTTTGCAGGTTACCTGCTAAACTTTGCATTTCCGCCATGCGCGTGTACCATTCGTATATTTTGGAGGGCCTGTACGTACCGCCCCGGCCGGTGGCCCTGCTGCTGGGCACCTTTCCCAGTGTGCTGATCCGACAGGCCTTTGGCCGCCTGCGCCCTACCGACGTGGACTTCTTTTACGGCAGCATCGACAACAACTTCTGGCAGGACATGGCTGCCCTCTACCACCGCAACTTCCTCTTCGACCGCAGCCCCGAGGCGGTACGGCAACGCATGGCGCTGATGGATGAGCTTCACCTGGCCCTTTCGGACGTGGTGCTTTCCTGCGAAACGGCCGGCAGCGCCATGGATACGGCCCTGGAAAGCATCGAGCTCCATACCGGCCTGATCGACCTGCTCGACCGCCACCCCTCCATCAGCACGCTCTACTTCACCAGCAGCTCGGGCAAGGTCAATGCAGAGACCCTGGCCCTGCGGATCCTGCGCGAAGGCAGCCGCCTGGAGAAGATGAAGATTACCCGGAAAAGCGGGCCACGCCTGCGCAGCTTTGTGTTCACCGACCACCAGGGACGCCAGCGCCTGATGACGGGCATTACCCTGGTCTCACCCTCACCCCTGGCCGAACAATGGGGCGGGGTGACCAAAGAAAAAAGACAGGCGTTATACCGGCAATACCTGCCCGGGATTGATTAAAACGGGAACAACCGCCCAATCCGAATTGGCGCGGCAGAGCGCAACCTATAATTTTACAGCAAAACAATCGTTTGGGAAAATATTCGCACTACCTCCTGGCTTTACTCGGCAGTATGTTGCTGTGGGCAGCATGGCCGACCTCTTCCTTCACCTTCCTGATCTTTTTTGCCCTGGTGCCGCTGCTGTGGATCGAAGACCATACAGGCGGGACCAAAAAATTGTTCGGCTACACCTACCTGCATATGCTGCTGTGGAACGTTTTGACCACCTGGTGGGTGGGTAATGCCACGGCGGTGGGCGCCGGCCTGGCCATCCTGCTCAACAGCCTGCTGATGTGCCTGCCGTGGCTGCTGATGCACCGGGTCAAACGAACCCTCGGCCGCACCGCCGGCTACGTGTCGCTGATCGCTTTCTGGATCAGCTTTGAATATATCCACCACAACTGGGAGCTCAGCTGGCCGTGGCTGACCCTGGGCAATGCCTTTGCGCTGCAAACCGGCTGGATCCAGTGGTACGAGGCTACCGGCACCACCGGCGGCACGCTTTGGGTATTGCTCAGCAATGTGCTGTTCTACGGCCTGCTGACCGAATACCTCAAAAGGGGCCGCAGTGGCCGCTATTTCGGCGGACTGGCCCTGTTGCTGCTGTTGCTGATCGTACCCATCCTGGTTTCCAAAAACCTGCTGAAGCGGGAGTCCCAAAAAATTGCCGTCGCCGCCCGCAATGCCACCAAGAACGTGGTGGTGGTGCAACCCAATATCGATCCCTACAACGAGAAATTCGCGGAAGGCACCGTAGAAGCCCAGGTGCAAAACCTCATCAACCTGTCCGAAAAACAGGTGGACAACCAAACGGCACTGCTGGTATGGCCCGAAACAGCGGTGCCGGCCGCCGTGTGGGAAGGCGAGCTCGAACAGAACCCCTACTTCCAGCCCGTCTTTGCCTTTTTGTCGGCCCACCCCCAGCTGAGCCTGCTCACCGGCATCGCCAGCTTTAAAAGTTACGGTACCGACAAGGCGGCGGCCACCCCCACCTCCCGCTTCCACAAGACCGAACATTTTTATTACGACGAATTCAACGCCGCCACCCTGCTGGCCGCCCAATACCCGATCGCCTACTACCACAAGGCCAAGCTGGTACCGGGCGTGGAAACCCTGCCGTCCTTCCTGCTGTGGCTGAACGTGATCTTCGAAAAATTCGGCGGCGCCAGCGGCGCCCTGGGCAGCGATAAAGAACGGGCCGTTTTTGCCGACAAGCAGCATTATTACCTGGCGGCCCCCATCATCTGCTACGAAAGCATTTACAGCAACTACATCACCGGCTTCGTGCGCAAGGGCGCCAATATCCTTACCATCATCACCAACGACGGCTGGTGGGGCAACACCCAGGGCTACCGGCAGCACATGAACTACGGCCGGCTGCGCGCCATCGAAACCCGCCGCTGGGTGGCCCGCAGCGCTAATACCGGCATTTCCTGCTTTATCGACCCGGCCGGAACGGTGTACCAGCCCCAGCCCTGGGACACGCCCGCTTCCATCAAAATGAATATCGAGCCCATCGAGCACCAAACTTTTTTTGTACGCCACGGCGACTATCTTTCCCTTATTTTTAATACCATTTCCCTCATCGCCCTGGCAGGAACCAGCATCCTGTTCCTCCGGCGTCGATTTTCACAAAAAACCACATAAACTTCATGGTACAGAAAGCAGTTGAATTCAACGGAAAGCATCTCTTTTACCGCTCGTCCGGCAGCGGTCCCCTGGTGGTCTTGTTGCATGGCTTTGGCGAAGACGGAACCGTGTGGCGGGAACAGTGGATGGAACTCCCCGGCTTTCATGTGATCGTCCCCGACCTGCCCGGCAGCGGCAACTCCCAACCCATCGACGACATGAGCATGGAAGGTATGGCCGCGGCCGTCAAGCGGATCGTGGAAAAGGAAAGCAGCAACGCCCCCGTTACCAGCGGAGAAGGCAAGGCCGTTCTGATCGGCCACAGCATGGGCGGCTATATCAGCCTGGCTTTTGCCGAAAAATACCCCGAACTGCTGAACGGTCTGGGCCTGTTTCATTCCACGGCCTTTGCCGACAGCGCCGAAAAAGTGGCCACCCGCAAAAAGGGCATCAAATTTATACAGGATAATGGAGCCTTCGAGTTCCTGAAAACGGCTATCCCCGGCCAGTTCAGCGAAGTCACCAAAGACAGCAACCCCTCCCTTATTGAAGAACAGGTGCTGGCCGCCCGTAACTTTTCCCAGGAAGCCCTGGTAGCGTATTACGAAGCCATGATCCGCCGCCCCGACCGTACGGGCCTGCTCCAGGGAAAGCCCTACCCGGTTTTGTTTATCCTGGGAAAACACGATAACACCGTACCTCTGTCGGATGGATTGAAGCAGGCACACCTGCCGGAAAAAGCACACCTCCACATCCTCGAACAATCGGGACATATGGGCATGCGTGAAGAACCGGCAACCAGCGCCGCCCTGCTGCGGGAGTATTTGTCGGCCCTGGGCTAACATCCGTTTGTTTTTTTTCTGCAGGAAATTTTTAACCTCAGCAGTAAATGAAAGTCCCAGGGGAAGAGTCATCCAAAACGCCCGATGCGCTTTCTCCCGGCTGGCCGGGAACAACTAATTGCAGCAATGAAAAAGCTTTATTCCCTTATCGCCCTCCTGTTCCTTTTTCTGCCGGCCTTTGCAGCGCATATTGTCGGCGGCGAAATGACCTATCAGTACCTGAGCTCCAGTGGCGGGCAAAGCAGGTACCGGATCGTGCTGCGGCTGTTTCGGGACAAGGACTGCGATCTGACCAGCACCAATTGCGCCCCGATGCCCCCCGAGGTCGCTATCGGGATTTACTACAAAAACAACAATAACTGGGTACGGGTGCCCAACCCCGCCGGCGGTGAGTATTGGCAGGTCGATAGTTCGGGCAATGAAAACCTGCCGGTGACGGGCTACCCTCCCTGCATCAACAACCCGCCCCAGCTGAATTATCATACCGCCACTTATGTCATCGAGGTAAGCCTGGAGAATAAAGCGGAAGGCTATACGGCCGTTTACCAGACCTGCTGCCGCATCTCCCCGCTCGGGAATGTACGCAACTCGGTCAACACCTCCGGCGGCGGAGGCGTCGGCTCTACCTATGCCTGCCAGATCCCGGGAACCGGCGTGCTGGGCTCCGACCACAACAGCAGCCCCCAGTTCGCCAAGGGCCTGTCGATCGTTTGCCAGGGAAAACCCTACAGCCTGAACTTCAGCGCTACCGATGCGGACGGCGACAACCTGGTCTATTCGCTTTGCGATGCCTTTGACGGGGGCGCCTCCATCAATGCCAGCTTTGACACCCCCGCCGAACCCGATGCCGTTTCGGGGCCCACCTACAGCTACAAGCCGGTGGTATATTCCGGCACTTATACCGGCAGCAATCCCCTGGGCAATACCCGGATCGACCCCGCCACCGGCATCATCACCGGCATCGCTCCACCCGTGGGCCGCTACGTGATCGCCGTGTGCATCAATGAATACCGCCAGGGAAAGCACATTGGCTACCACCGCAAGGACTTTATCGTCAACGTCTACGACTGCGACTTTGCCGGCGCCCAGCTGCAGCCCTCCTACATCAACTGCAACAACTTCCAATACACCTTCCAGAACGAGAACAACTCCACACAAAACCGAACCTACTTCTGGGATGCCGGCCCGGCCGGGACCAGCACCCAGCCCGTACCGACCTTTACCTTTCCCGATACCGGCGCCTACAGCGTAAAGCTGGTGGTCAACAGGGGGCAAACCTGCAGCGACAGCTCCACCACCCAGCTCAAAGTGTACCCCGGCTTCACCCCCGACTTTACCATCGAAGGCATCTGCGCCGGCAAACTAACCCAGTTTACCGATAAGACCGTTGCCCGCTACGGCGAGGTGAATGCCTGGTCGTGGGACTTTGGCAACCTGAATACCAACACCGACATTTCTACCGTTAAAAACCCCTCCTACACCTACCCCTCCATCGGCAGGTACATCGCCCGCCTGATCGTGGGCAGCAGCAAGGGCTGCGTGGATACGCTGCCGAAGGAAGTGGAGATCATCGACAAGCCGCCGCTGAGCGTCAAGTTTGCCGACACCCTGATCTGCAACGGCGACGCCCTGCAGCTCGTAGCCTATGGCAACGGCAACTTCAGCTGGACGCCGCTGTACAATATCCAGAACAGCAATACCGCCACCCCCACCGTCACCCCGCCCCTTACCACCACCTACGTGGTGACCCTGGACCATTTCGGCTGCCTCAATACCGCCCCGGTGCGGGTACGGGTCGTGGATACGGTGACCCTGAAGGCTTTTCCGGATACCACCATCTGCGCCACCGACCCGGTACAGCTCCTGGCCCGCGGCGACGGCCTGCGCTTTGAATGGCGCCCTGCCGCTTCCCTGGACAACCCGGCGGTTTACAACCCCATCGCCCGCCCCCCCGGAGACACCCGCTATACCGTCACGGCCCATATCGGCCACTGCCAGGCTACCGACTCCGTGCGGGTACGCACCGTACCCTACCCCATTGCCCGGGCCGGGGCGGATACCACTATCTGCTACGGCACCAGCGCCCAGCTACAGGGCAGCATGGTGGCCAGCTACTTTTACTGGCTGCCGCCCAGCACCCTGAGCAATTCCTTTACGCTGTCACCTGTGGCATTCCCCACCGATACCACCGCCTATATACTGACGGTGCGCGACACCCTGGGTTGCCCCAAGCCGGTCAGCGATACGGTGGTAGTACGGGTGTTGCCGAAGATTCCCGCCTTTGCCGGCCGCGATACGGCGGTCATCGTGGGCCAGCCCCTCCAGTTCCAGGCCACCGGCGGCGACAGCTACCTGTGGAGCCCCGCCACCGCCCTCAGCCGGACCGACATCGCCAACCCGCTGGCGGTCTACGACGGCTCTTTCGACTACATCCGCTACCAGGTGCTGGTGACCAAAATCACCCAAAGCATCAGCTGTGTGGATTCGGCATCTGTAGCGGTCCGGATCTTCTCCACGCACCCGCAGGTCTTTGTGCCGAATGCCTTTACGCCCAACGGCGACGGGCTGAACGATGTGTTCCGCCCCATAGCGGCGGGCATTGCCCGCATCGAGTACTTCCGCGTATTCAACCGCTGGGGCGAGATGGTGTTCAGCACTACCATCAACGGCCAGGGCTGGGACGGCACCATCCGTGGCAAAAAGCAACCCTCCGCCGTTTACGCCTGGCTCGTGAAGGCTATCGACTACACCGGCCGCCCCTTCTTTGCCAAAGGCACGATGACGCTGATCCGGTAGAGAGTTTACGAGTTGCTGGCGCCCGAAAGGAACTCGTAAACTATTTTTGCCTCCATGAAAAAAACCGTATTCATTACCGGGGCCACATCGGGCTTCGGGGAAGCCTGTGCCGATAAATTTGCCGCAAATGGCTACAACCTCCTGCTGAATGGACGGAGACAGGAGCGGCTGGAAAACCTGCGCAAAAGGCTGGAGGAGCAGTACAAGGTTTCCTGCTACACCCTTCCCTTTGACGTGCGGGTGCAGGAAGACGTCTTTGCCGCCGTGGAGGGGCTGCCCGAAGAATGGAAAACGATCGACGTGCTGGTCAACAATGCCGGGCTGGCCCTGGGGCGCGACCTGTTCCAGGATGCCAGCCTGGAGGACTGGAACATCATGATCGATACGAATGTAAAAGGGCTGCTCTATGTTTCCCGGGCGGTGACGCCCCTGATGATGGCAAGGGGCCACGGCCATGTGATCAATATGGGCTCCATTGCCGGCAAGGAGGTGTACGAAAAAGGAAATGTGTATTGCGCCAGCAAATTTGCGGTTGACGCCATCAGCAAGGCCATGCGGGTGGATCTGCTGCCTTACCGCATCAAGGTGACCGCCATCCATCCCGGGGCCGCCGAAACGGAATTTTCCCTGGTCCGCTTCAAAGGCAATGAAGCCGCCGCCCGGAAAATCTACGAAGGCTACCAGCCCCTGTCGGCGGCGGATGTGGCCGAAGTAGTGTACTTTACGGCCTCCCTGCCCGCGCATGTGTGCATCAACGACCTGGTACTGACGCCCACCCAGCAGGCCAATTCGTTTTACCTGCACAAGGATTGATTCCGATCAACATTTTTTGGGAGCAAGTAAAAAAAGGACCCAGCCCATCAATCTTTGGCATCAATTTAGTTACATTGCTGCATGTAGAATGAAATCCCCATTTTCCCGCTTTATTTCCTTTAATCTTTGCTTAGAGGATACACCTAAAGTAGTAAAATGCCCTTTCAAGTGCTGCATACCTAATCGTCTTTTTTTTAATTTTATACCCGAATCCGATACCTATAGAAAATCCCTTGAAAAATCCGTATCATATGTTAAAGCCTTATCTGCTGTTCGTTATTTTGCTGGCAAGCAGTCTTTTTGCTTCGGCGCAGGAAGTGATTAAACTCCAGGACTGCCAGAACCCCCGCATTAACTTCCAGGTAGACAGCCTGAAAGCCCTTTACGCCAAAGAAGGTTTCGTGGTGCTGAAAGAAGCATCGGTAAGCATGGAAAGCGAATACGAGCTGCCCGTGATCGTGCCGCTGCAGAAGAATTCCTGGTACCAGTTCGTGTTTGTGGGTGAGCCCACCTCCCGCCTGTACGAAGTGCGGATGTTCGACTGGAATGAAAAACAGGTGGTCTATCAAAAGAAACTGTGGGGCGACGTGGATGGAAACATCATCTCCTACTCCTACCAGCCGCAATTTTCAGAATTCCATATGATCAAGCCCGTACAGATCAACAAACACAAAAAGAAGGGCCTTTGCGGTTATGTGATGCTGCTGAAGAAGCAGCCCATCCAGCCGTAAATTGTTTTAAATAGCTTTATACCTATATGAAAATAGCTGAAAGGCCGCCCGAAAGGAGCGGCCTTTTTTCATGCCTTTATCTTGGGAATATAGCAGGATTGCTACTGCATTTCAAGTTTACTGGCGTATCAGATCCCTCCTCCGCTGAGGCGGGACGGGGTCCAGTGCCGTCAAAGACAAGAAGGAAAACGCACTACTTTAAGAGCTGTCACCAGCTTTACGATTACAATCCTATAAAAAAGCCCCGGAAACACTTCCGGGGCTTTTTTATAGCTATTTACAGTCGTTTACGGCGCCAGCGATATCCGCATCTGCACGCCGGCGCGGGTGGTGGTGATCGGGGCCGAGGTGGCGATCTTGGGCTCCATGCGGTTCTGTTCGAAATAGAACTTCAGGTTGATGCGCTTGTTCAGCACATAGTCGATGGAGGGCGAGATCCGCGTCACCTTCTGGCCGGCCGTTCCGAAGGCGGCATTCTGATCGAGCTTGCTGTTGGCGGTGGCATCGTCGCGCAGGCTGAAGTCGATGCGGAAGGTCACGTCGTTTTCCAGCTTCGTGCCTTTCTTGCCGATGCGCACATTTTGCAGGAAGGGCACGCCCCGCTTGCGCCAGTTGAACCCGAAAATGTATTCCGTGGAGCGGTTCTCCGCCAGCTGGTAATCCACCAGGCTCAGGCTCAGCTGCCGGCTCTTGCTGTATTCAAAGCGGGTCGACAACTGGTTGGTGAAGGTCATATCCACGGCTACCAGCGGACTGAACTGCTCGGCAATGGAAATGTTGGGCACCAGGAAGTACGGCACGTAGTTGCCCGTGAGCGTATCGCGGAAGTACGGCATACCCGCATGGAACGGATCCTGGAACAGGAGCGCCGTGGTAAAGCTGTTCATGCTCAGGTTGCTGGTATAGCCATGACGGATCGTAAAGTTGGTGAACAGCTTCTCCACGCCTTTGATCCGCGTCAGGCCGTTATAGGTAATGTTCCAGTTCGGCTTGGGCAGCAGGCGGGCAAAGGGGTTCGACCGCAGGTTGCTATTCGAGTTCTTCACCAGGGCCACCGAGGTCGGATCCCTATTCGTATAGGCCGAAATAAAGGCGGGAATCAGCACATCCTGCGCATAGCGGCCATAACCGGCTACGTAACCTTCGGCATCCTGGGGATTGCCCACGGCATAGCCGTTTTGCTTCGCGAGCCGCTGCGACAGGAGCGAGCGGTTGGCTTCGAACTGCCGGAAGGTTTGCGACACCACGTTGGGATCGAAGGGGGTGAACAAGGTGTGGTACGAAATATAGCTGATGCTGAAGCTGCCCGTCGCATACGGGTTGTAGCGCCGCAGGCCCGAGTTGCTGCCGGTATCCTTCACCAGTTCGGAATACTGCTTGTCGTAGGTCCGGTCCAGCGTCAGGTCGATGGTCAGGTCGCGGATGGGGCTGACCTGGGCGGTAATGTTCAGCTTCTGGTTGTAGCGCTGCTGGATCAGGGCGTTGAAGAGGCTGTCCCGCGTCAACAGGCCCCGGGCTCCAAGGCTATTGATGCCGTTGGTATCGGGCTGGTAGCCAAAAATATACCCCCAGCCCGGGTTGTGGCTGCGGAAGTTCATGCCGATGAACTGGGTGCTGTCGAGGTAGCCGGGCAGTAAGGTTCCCATGTCCTCGGTATACTGTACACCGATGCGCTTGAGCGAGGTCAGCAGGCCCAGGGCCAACTTCGGTACGCCGCTCAGCTGGGGCAGTTGGTTTGGGTCTTTCTGCTTTTTGGCCGCCGTGTCTTTCGGCGCCTTTGGCTGGCGGGCCGCGCCTTTGGCGGCGTTGTCGGCGCCTACGGCACGCAGCAGCTTCCATTTATTATATAACTGGTCGAAATTGAACTCGCCATTGACGTTGCGGGTCTGCCCCGTCATCATGGTGTTGCCGAGGTTCTTGGCCAGCAGCGAGGCGGCGATCCAGTCGTACTTGGCGGTGTAGGTGGCCCGGATAGAGGTCCAGTCCAGCATCGGCAACTTCTGCGTAGGCAGGGTATACGACAGGGTGGCATCGTGGTGGTAGCGGGTATTGCGGCCGCCTTTCAGGAGGTTGCCTTGCACCGAATCCTTCTTTTGCTTCGTATCCAGGCGGCCGAAGGGCTCGTCCACGCGGGCGTTGTTCACCGCGTTGAAGTCGAAGGTGATGGAACGGGTCAGGTCCCAGCGCAGGGTGTAGAAGCGGTCGAAATAGAAATACTTATCATACGTCTCGGGGAACTTGAATGCACCGCCGCCCACGTTGCGCGAGCGCAGGGCGCCGAACTGGCGGAACAGGTCGGCCTTGAACGAGAGCACCGAAGGCTTGTAGTTGAAGTTGAAATCGCGGATCAGCGACAGCCAGGGCGAATTGGATTTCACCACGTTCTTCAGCGGTTCTACGAAGCGCTGCTGGGGCGCATAGTTATAGCCCAGGGCCGCCCGCTGGCGGGTCAGCTCCTCGTTTTCGATGATGGGGTTGCTGCGCTCCTGGCGGGTGTACGAATAGCTGACGTCGATGTTGGAAATATCCCAGGGCTGGGGCTTTTTATCGCCGGTGCGGTTTTTCTTGACGTTGGTAAAGTTCAGCGTCTTGATGGTCAGCAGGTCGATGGCGTCGCGGCGGATGGAGTCCTTGGCGTTGCCCGCGGCATTGCGCAGCTTGTCCTGCAGCTTGACGTCCAGGTCGTAGGGATCGTACTCCGGCGTGCTGGTGGTTTGGCTGATGCCCGCATACATGGGTATTTGCAGGGCGGCCTTGGGGGGCACCAGCTTGCCCAGGTCGAGGTTGGCGCTCACGTCGAACTGCGAAAAATCTTCGCGGCTCCTTTCGTTCACCCTTTGCTCCAGCGTACCGAAGCCGCGGCTTTTCAGGTTGCCGGTAAAGCTCACGTTGCCCAGGTCGGCCAGGCGCAGGTCCACGCGGCCCAGGGCGGCCCAGCCGCCTTTTTCGTCCAGGCTCGACAGGCGCAGCTCGTTAAACCATACCTCGGTACAGGCCGCGGTGGGCCGGGCGTTCTGCACCGCCAGCAGCATCCCCCGCACCTCGCCCAGGTTGGGGTTGCCCAGGATGGCGTAGCTCTTCCCACCGATCGTTTCCGAATAATAAGCGGAAGGCGACGGGTTGGGCGCACTGTTGCGGCGCAGCTTCAGCTGGGTCAGCAGGCCCAGGTCGAAATCGAGGTTGTTCGCCTCGGGCCAGATGGCCAGGGAGTCGTAGGCGCCGAAGGGCGTAACGTTCAGGGGAATCTTTATTTCGTAATAGTTGCTGACAAAGTCGTTGCCGATGCGCACCACGGCATTCAGCTCGCGGTCTTTGAGATCGGCAGCGTTGTTCACCGACTCGGCGTGGATGAACATGGACAGCTTGCCGTACTGGCGCAGGTCGAGGTTCATGGTCTTGAACACGCCGCGGGCCGTATTGGGCTGCAGGTTGCAGGCACGGAGGCTCAACGACTGCTCGTTGAGCAGCAGCTGCACGTTGTTGTTGGAAATCTGCTGCTGGCGCTCGATGCCCGGGGGCTGGCGATACGGGATGGGCTGACGCCGGTCGTTCTCCTCGAGGTTCACCGCCAGGATGTCCAGGGTGGTGGGGTCGCTGGCGGGCAGGGGCTTGTAATTACCCGAGCTGTCGGTTTCGTACTGGAACTTGCGCCACTGGTTGCGCACCAGCTCCAGCTTACCGAAGCGGCAAACCACCGAATCCTCGAAGTTGGTCAGGAACATGCGGATGAACCGGATGGACTTGAAGTCGGGGATGTTGCCGGTTTTGGCGTCATACTCCTTTACGGGTATGCGGAACAGGTACCAGTTTTCCGTGCGGGTAGTGTTATCGGCCAGGTTCACGCGTACCTCGCGCTTGTCGGTAATATAATTGGTACCCACCAGCATGTTGGGTTTCAGTTCCACGCGGTACTGGAAGTACTCCTCGGTTTCGTTGAGGGTATTGTCGCGGTTCAGCTCTTCCTGGTCGGGATAAAGCGTGAAGGCGCTGGAGAACTGGTCGGTTGTGGCGGCCACCGGCGAGTTGCCATGCGGGTTGTTGATGTTCTTATAACGCTCCAGGATACCGGCTATGGGCACCTGCTTATCGAAAGAGGCATCGCGGTATCCCTTGAAGTTATCGGCCGAGGGATCCTGGATGGCCTGCTGGTAAATGGGCGAGCTGGGGCCGAAGTTGGACTGCAGCTGGTTGAGGTAGGGCTGGAACTTGCGCACCTCGGCGGTATCCGGCAGGCCGTCGAAACCGACGTCCTGGTAGGGGCGGTCGGCGGGGTCGTTGCTGAAGGCATTGGTCACCTGCAGGGGGTTGCGGGGCACTTTACCAAAAGCGGTTTCGTCCAGGAGCGTGGACTGCGTCGGCGTGGGCAGGCCGTTCTCGTACTGCCGCTTGCCGTCCTTGAGCACGTCCTCGGAGAGGTTGCCTATATTAAAATACAGCTCGCCGCCGGCACTGCCCGGTTTATTAATAAAAGGGTCCTGCATCCAGAACTCGATGAACTCGATGTTGCTGGTCTCAAAGTCGGTCTGGTCGATATTGCGCATGATGCCGCCCCAGGTTTTGCGGGGCTGCAGCAGTTGTCCGTTGCCGTTGATGCGGGTGGGATCGGCCAGGAAGTTGTACGGGCCTTTTTCTTTGGGATAGTAGGCCAGGTCGAAGGTAGTCAGCAGGGCCTGTCCCAGGTCGGAGGTCCGCTGGGGAAAAATTTCCTGTTGCAGCACCTGGCGGGTTTCGGGCTTCGACAGCTCGGCCAGGTTGCCGCGCAGCGGGTTGTTGGAGCCGCCGCTGCCGCGTTCCTGCAGCACGGGCTCGATGTTGTACCAGGCCAGCTTGGCGCGGTTGTAGCCGCTGGCCGGGTCGTCGTTCAGCTCGGCTTCGGGAAAGAGCACCTGCCCGTTGGCGTCGGTGGCTTTCTGGGGCACCGAGGCCAGGGTCCAGCTGGTGAGCGGGAAGCGCAGGTCGACGCTGGAGCGGGTGCCTTCGAAGTCATCTATATATATAACACCGGCGCCGCCCTTGCCGATCTGGGGCGCGTGGCCCGGTTTCAGGGCCGCGAACTCGCCGTAGGCGGTAATGGACGAAGGCGCCGTGGTGGCATAGAAGGGCAGGCGGTTCAGCCAGTTGGTCAGGCGGGGGATATTATCATTATGGTAGTCGAAGTCCAGTCCGTACATGGTATTGCGGATGGGGTCGTCGCCATAGCTTTGCTTGGTGAAGAACGGGCGCTCGCCCAGGCGCACGATGGTTCCGCCCAGGGTCAGGCGCTTGTTCATTAAATAATCCAGGCGCATCCCCATATAGTTGCGCTGCTGCAGGCCGAAGGAGGCATTGTTCTCGTACTGCACCTGCACGGGCAGGCCGGCGTTGATGATGGCCGAGTTAATGATTTTCAAGGTACCGAGGTCGTAGTTGATCTCGTAGTCCACGTTCTCCACCAGCACCTGTCCGCCGGCGGTTACCGTTACCGAACCCTGGGGGATGTTGAAGCCCAGCTGGTAATCGGTATTGCTGGCCGACTTGGAACGGCCCACCAGCTTAAAGCGGTTGAGGTTGGCAAAGGTTTGCGCGATGGCCTTGATGGTATCGTACAGGGGATAATATAAATACTTGGCGGCTTCGGCCGGCGAAGCGTACACATATTCCAGGTCGCGGCCGAAGGGTTCGAGCACCGGGAAGATGATGCGGCTTTGCGAGGAGATGACGGTATAGCCTTCCACGAAGTCGAACACCCCGTCGGGCTGCGGGTCATTCTGGTTGTTCAGGCGGTCCAGCCGTACCTGGCTCAGGATCGGCTCGCCCCTATGCTCCTGCCGGAGGGACTCCTCGGGCAGGTAGCGTTTTTCACCCAGGCTCGGCTCTTCGTACATAATATTTAACTGGAAGTCCTGGCGTTCCAGCTGGCCGTAACCCACGCCGTACACGTTCTTCATCATCAGGTCCCAGAGGGGCAGGTTGGGGCGCTGCGAAGTGGCCTTCATCAATTTCAGGAACAGCACCTTCTGCGCGTTGCCGCTGCTGTCCGGCGGCACGTCCTGCGAAAACTCGCCTACCTGGAACACGCGCCCGTTGTAGGTGTACTGGTAGGCGATGCCCAGCACTTCGTCGGGCTGCAGGGGCTGGTTCAGCGACAGGAAGCCCACCTGGGGGTTAAAGTAAAAGTCGGTCGGCTGCAGCTTGCGGGCAAAGGTTTTTTCAAACTCCTGTACCGGCTGCAGGCCCATGGTGGTCAGCACGCTTTGCACCTGGGTGGAGTTGCGGGCCTCGGGCCGGTTCACCAGCATGCGGTACAATTCGTTGGCGTCGTTGCGCGGCAGCGAGTCGGGCGAGCCCACCCAGCGCGGGTTATAGGGAGCGCTTTCAGCCAGGTCCATCAGGCCCACCACGTCGCGGGTTTCGGTAGTGGCGCCGGTGCGGTTGGTTACCCACACCTCCACCCGGAGGATCTGGATATTGTTGGTCACCACGGGCAGGGTGCTCATGGAGCGGTTGTAGTGATTGCGGAAGTACTGGGCCATCAGGAAGTGGCGGTTCTCTTCGTATTCGTCGGCCCTCAGGTTAAAGGTCTGGGTGGCCGAGCCGCCCTGCAGGCCCAGGGTTTGCCGCTGGGAGCGCTGGTTGGCCAGGATGCCCGTCACAAACAGCTTTCCGAACTGCAGCTGCGTTTTTACCCCGAAGAGCGACTGGGCGCCGGGGATCAGCGTGCTTTTGGAAGAGAAATTGACGTTGCCCGCCTGGAACACTTTCAGCAGCTCGTCGTCCTTGCCCCGGTAATCGAGCTTCAGCTGGTTCTCGAAATCGAAGTTGGCCAGGGTATTGTAGTTGATCGGCAGCTTGATCTTGTCGCCGATGTTGGCGTCCACCTGCAGCTGCACGTTCATGGGGAAGTCGAAGCCCCCGGTACGGCGGGCCCGTTCGGGCAGGGTGGGGTTTTTGATGTTTTGTCCCTGGTAGCCGGCGGCGATGTCCACGTAACCTGAAGGCTTGATGTCCACCTTGCCGTTGCCGGTGATGCGGTTCACCCAGTCTTTGGAAAAGCCGAAGTTGGGCTTATAGTTGCGGCGGTTCAGGTCGATGAGCAGGTTGGCGCGTTTGCGAAAATATTCGTTTTCGTCCTTGCGGCCCTGCATGTCCAGGAACTCCTGCATCGAAAAGGTCATGGGGGTCCGGTAGTACTGGTTGCCCAGCTTTTCGATGATGTAGTATTGCTTTGTTTTCGGATCGTATTCTACCGAGCGCTTGATAAAGGCCGTATCCGCGAAGTCGAATTTGTTGCGGTTGGGATAGGTATAATAATCACCACGCCGGTCCTGCAGCGGAAAAGGGATGGTATCGGAGCTACCAGGCCTTCTGCCGGTTCCGGCTGCGGATGCACTGTCCTGAGCCGCGGCCTGCAGCAGGAAGGCGCAGGGCAGCAAAACAGCAATCAGCAAATGTCGAATATGGATAAAACAGCGGTTCAAGCTAAACTTTCTCAAAGAATTAGTTTTTCTACAGGGATTTTTAAAGATTCTGAAGGGCTTTTTTGATCAATTCTTCCACGGTATAATCGGCATTTTCCTGTAAGGCTTTCTTCACGGCCCCTTCCGCAGCCTGGCGGTTGATCCCCAGCGCGACCAAGGCATTTAACGCATCATTATGAAAACTATTGCTTTGAAGGGGCGAAATATTCACCTCCAGGGATTGCTTGCCCAGTTTGTCGCGCAGCTCTACGATAATACGTTCGGCGGTCTTGCGGCCGATGCCCTTGATGCTTTCCAGCAGCTTGGCGTTGCCCTGGATGATGGCCCGGCTCAGCTCTTCGGGCTTCATGTACGACAGCATCACCCGGGCCGTGGCCGCGCCGACGCCCGAAACGCCCAGGAGCTGCAGGAACATCTCCTTTTCGCCTCCCTCAAAAAATCCATACAGGATGTGGGCGTCTTCGCGCACCAGCAAATGGGTGAAGAGCGTGCCGCTGTCCAGGTCCTGGATTTTGGAATAGGTGTTTAAACTGATATGAACTTCGTAGCCAACGCCGTTGACATCCACGAATACGGTAGCGGGGGTCTTTTTCTCGAACCGGCCTTTTAAAAACGCAATCATTCGTGCAAAATAGAAAAGGAAACTCCAACTCCAAACTTTAAATTATCTTCGCCCCACCTTAAAAAAAGATTAGACTTTTTTCTGTAATGGATAAAAAAATTACTGCCGCAATTACCGCTGTGGGCGGGTACGTTCCCGAAGACAGGCTCACCAATGCCGACCTTGAGAAACTGGTGGACACCACCAACGAATGGATCATGACCCGCACCGGCATTGAAGAACGCCGCATCCTGAAAGGCGAAGGCCTGGCCACTTCCGACCTGGCGGTGCCCGTGGTAAAACAGATCTGCGAGAAAAGAGGCATCAGCCCCGAGGAGATCGAGTGCATTATTTGCGCCACCGTTACCCCGGACATGATCTTCCCCTCCACCGCCAATGTCATCAGCGACAAGGTAGGTGCGAAAAACGCCTTCGGCTTTGATATCAGCGCCGCCTGCTCCGGCTTTTTATACGCCCTCACCCTGGGCGCCAGCCTGATCGAAAGCCGCCGCTACAAGCGGGTGGTAGTGATCGGGGCCGATAAAATGAGCTCCATCGTGGATTACAGCGACCGCACCACCTGCATCATCTTCGGCGACGGCGCCGGCGGCGTGCTGCTGGAACCCAATACCGAAGGCTACGGCGTGCTGGACAGCATCCTGAAAAGCGACGGCAGCGGCCGGCAGCACCTGCACATGAAAGGCGGCGGCTCGATGCGCCCGGCCAGCGTGGAAACCGTGGCCAACAAGGAACACTACATCTACCAGGAAGGACAGTCGGTATTCAAATTCGCCGTTACCGGCATGGCCGACGTCAGCGCCGAACTGCTGGAGCGCAATAAGCTCACCGGCGACGACATTGCCTGGCTGGTACCGCACCAGGCCAACAAGCGCATCATCAATGCCACGGCCGCCCGCATCGGCCTGCCCTCCGAAAAGGTCATGCTCAACATCCACCGCTACGGCAATACTACCGCGGCCACCATCCCGCTTTGCCTGTGGGACTGGCGCCACGAATTGAACAAAGGCGACCAGATCGTACTGGCCGCATTCGGCGGCGGCTTTACCTGGGGTTCCACCCTGGTCAAGTGGGCCTACTGAGAGAAAGATACCCACCCATAAACATACAGGCCTGTAAGAGAAGCACTCTTTTACAGGCCTGTTTTGTATTCTATCGCGCAAAAGCAACAAGCAACATGGAGATTACCCTGCGTAAAGCAACAAGAGAAGATTGCGACCGCATCCTGGAACTGGTGCGGGAGCTGGCCGTTTTTGTTAAGGCCGAAAACGAAGTAACGGTTTCCCGCGAGCATTTCGTGGAAAGCGGCTTTGGCCCCCGCCCGGTCTGGTGGGCATTCGTGGCCGAAGTGGAGGGCGTGGTGCAAGGCTTTGCCCTCTATTACATTCGCTTCAGCACCTGGAAGGGCCAGCGCCTGTACCTCGAGGACCTGCTGGTAACCGAAGAACTGCGGGGCAAAGGCCTCGGCAAACGCCTGTTCGAAGCCGTGCTGGAAGAAGCGAAACACCTGAAGCTCAACGGCGTACAATGGCAGGTGCTGGACTGGAACGAACCCGCCATCAACTTCTACAAAAAATATCCCTCCGCGTTTGAGAGGGACTATTTGAATTGTTCGATCAGTCTTCTATAGTTCCTGCGTTTCTAAGTTCCTAAGTTCCTGAGTTCTTTAGGTAGGACATGCATTTATCCATCCAAACAACTCAGGAACTTAGGAACCCAGGAACTTTGAAACTTAACTAACGCCTTCCGCCTGAACGGTCTTATTGATCTTCAGAATAAGGCCCTGAAGGACCTTGCCGGGGCCGGCTTCGGTGAAGCGGGAGGCGCCGTCGGAGATCATGGACTGGACGCATTGCGACCATTTTACGGCGCCGGTCAGCTGATCGATCAGGTTTTGCTTGATCTCGTCGCGGTCCACCACGCCCTTGGCGGCTACGTTCTGGTACACGGGGCAGGAGGGGGTGTGGAAATTAGTGGCCTCGATGGCCTTTTTCAGCTCCTGGCGGGCAGGCTCCATCAGCGGCGAGTGAAAAGCGCCGCCTACCGGCAGCACCAGCGCTCTTTTGGCACCGGCTGCTTTCAGCTGTTCGCAGGCTGTTTCCACCCCTTTGATGCTGCCGGAGATCACCAGCTGGCCGGGGCAGTTGTAGTTGGCGGGTACGACCACCTCGCCGGTTTCCTGTTGCACCTGGCGGCAGATCTCTTCTACCTTATCATCGGCCAGGCCCAGCACCGCCGCCATCGTGGAAGGCGTTTGCTCGCAGGCTTTCTGCATGGCCTCGGCCCGCAGGCTGACCAGTTGCAGGCCGCTTTCGAAGCTCAGGGTGCCGTTGGCGGTCAGGGCCGAGAACTCGCCCAGCGAATGGCCGGCCACCATTTCGGGGCGGATATTTTCAATGCTTTTAAAAGCGATTATGGAATGCAGGAAGATGGCAGGCTGGGTGATCCTGGTTTGCTTCAGGTCTTCTTCCGTGCCGCCAAACATAACGTCGGAAATACGGAAACCGAGGATTTCGTTGGCCTGCTCGAAGATCTTTTTCGCAAAAGAATTGGTATCATAAAATGATTTTCCCATGCCGGGATATTGCGACCCCTGTCCCGGGAAAACAAATGCATGCTTCATCAAAGTGTATTTAAAAATGTTATAGTTGCAGTTTACGAGAGTTTGGCCGAAATCAGATTTAAAAATTCATTCCGGGTGATATGGTTGTTCAGAAACTCGCCGTCGAAGGCCGAGGTGGTGGTGACGGAGTTCTGTTTTTGTACGCCCCGCATCATCATGCACAGGTGCTTGGCCTCGATCACTACGGCCACGCCCAGGGGGTTCAGGCTTTCTTTGATGGCGCCCAGGATCTGGGTGGTCATGCGCTCCTGCACCTGCATGCGGCGGGCAAATACGTCCACGACACGGGCCAGCTTGCTCAGGCCGGTAATATAGCCGTTCGGAATATAGGCGATATGGGCTTTGCCGAAAAAGGGATGGAGGTGGTGCTCGCACATCGAATACAGCTCGATGTCCTTGACGATCACCATTTCGCTGATCTCCTCCTTGAAGCGGGCCGAGTTGAGGATCGCCACGGCGTCCTGGTTGTAGCCCTGCGTATTGAACTGCAGCGCCTTGGCCGCCCGCTCGGGCGTTTTCATCAGTCCTTCGCGATCGGCATCCTCTCCCGTCAGCTCAATGATCTTCCGGTAGTGATACATCAATTGTTCCGTAACGTCTTTATCGTAATGATCCGATTTATGATAAGCCATTTTCTTGTTTATTCGATTTAGGAAGCCGGGTATTCTACAAAGTTCCGGGGCGTCTCGTACAGCCTTACCACCAGGTCCAGCGCGGGATCGATATGGGGCCGCAGCAGGTTAAAGATAACGACTACGATGTTTTCAGCCGTTGGATTGAGGGATTTAAACTCCTCGGTATCCAGGTTCAGGTTTTTATGGTCGAACTTGTAGATGACCGTCTCGTTGATGAGGTCTGAGAGCCGCTTCATATCCATGACAAAGCCGGTGGCCGGGTCGGGCAGGCCCACCACTTTCACCTCCAGCTCGTAATTATGGCCATGAAAATGCGGCAGGCTGCATTTTCCGAAAACGTTATAATTCTGCTCATCGCTCCAGCCCGCATTGTATAAACGGTGGGCGGCGTTGAAGTGCTCCCGTCGATATACGGCAACTCGTCTGTTCATAAGGATGTTTTTTGTCAGTGGTCAATGACCTATTCTTCGCCAAAATATTCCACGTAAATGCGGGGCGTTTCATACAGCTTGATGCAGTGCAGCCGGATGTCTGCGGGCAGATGGGGCTGCAGCTGGTTCCAGATGCCAATGGCCAGGTTTTCGGTAGAACAAAACTTTCCCTGCATGAAATCCACATCCACATTCAGGTTCCGGTGGTCCACTTTCTCGATCACGTGCTCCCGGATGATCGTGCTCAGTCTTTTCACATCAAACACAAAGCCTGTTTCGGGGTTGGGCTTTCCCTTTACGGTCACATACAGGTCGTAATTATGTCCATGCCAGTTGGTGTTGGCACACTTTCCAAAAACCTCGTCATTTTTTGTGCTGTCCCAGGCCGGGTTGAACAACCGGTGAGCCGCATTAAAATGTTCCAAACGGGTGAGATACACCATTCTTTTCCAAAATTTTCGCAAAGGTAACACCGGACGGCTGATTATTACGGAATAGTTTGATGCCCCAAAGGGGGCCGGCCGGCGGCAAATTCGTTCGTCCATTCCCTTCAGTGGTTATTTTTGCTTATGGATTTATTGCTTTGTGCGGCAACGGAATTGGAAATCAAACCCACCCTGGAGCTGATCGACCGGCACGCCGGCCTCCAAAGCAGGGTGGAAGTGCTGGTGACCGGCGTTGGCCTGACCGCCGCCGCCTACGCCCTCACCAAACGGCTCTGTGCCGACCGCCCCCGCCTGGTGGTGCAGGCCGGCATTGCCGGCAGCCTGGACGACGGCCTGGAACCGGGCGATACGGTAGTGGTGGAACGGGAAAGCATCGGCGACCTGGGCGTGTTCGAAGGCGGCAGCTTCCGCTCGCTCTTCGGCCTGGGACTGGTGGCCCTGAACGAACCGCCCTGGACGGAGGGAAAGCTGTGCAACGATCCCCTCCTGCTGCGCACCACCGGCCTGCCGATGGTGGACGGGGTGAGCATCAACGAAATCACCACCCATCCCGAGCGTATCCTGCACTACAAAACCGCTTCCGGCGCCAGCGTCGAAAGCATGGAGGGCGCCGCCCTGCATTACGTTTGCCTGATGGAGAAAGTACCTTTTTTGCAAATCCGCACCGTTTCGAACTTCGTAGGCGAACGCGACAAAAGCAAATGGCAACTCCAGCAGGCCTTGGCCAACCTGAACCGACACCTGGAACTGCTGCTGCTTAAATTATGTCACTTATGAAGATTACCCTGGGCTTCTCGCCCTGTCCCAACGACACGTTTATTTTCGATGCCCTGGTCCATAACAAGATCGATACCGAAGGGCTGCAGGTCGAACCCGTACTGGAAGATATCGAAACCCTCAACCGCTGGGCGGCTGAAGGAAGGCTGGACGCTACCAAACTCAGCTTCCCGGCTTTTTTCCAGCACCTTTCCCAATACATTGCCCTGCCTTCCGGCGCCGCCCTGGGCCAGGGCGTAGGCCCCCTGCTGGTGGCCGGCGCACCGCTGGCGGCCGAAGAGGTAGCCGGCGCCCCCATCGCCATTCCCGGCGAAAACACCACGGCCAACTTCCTACTGAGCTTTGCCTTTCCCGGCGCCCGCAACCGCTTCCCGGTCCTGTTTTCCGAGATCGAGGACACGGTGCTGTCGCAAAAAGCCCGCCTCGGCCTGCTGATCCACGAAAACCGCTTTACCTACGCCCAGCGGGGACTGGTAAAAATCATGGACCTGGGCGAATACTGGGAGCAGCAAACCGGCCTGCCCATCCCCCTGGCCTGTATCGCCGTCAAACGCGGCCTCGACGGGACGGTGCAGCAGCAACTGGGCCGACTCATCCGCAAAAGCCTCGAATACGCCTTTGCCCATTACCCTGCCCTGCCGCCCTTTGTGGAGCAGCACGCGCAGGCCATGGACAAGGAAGTCATGCGCAAGCATATCGACCTGTATGTCAACAACTATTCGCTGGACCTGGGCGCCGAGGGCCGGCAGGCCATCCAAAACCTGTATGGGATCTACCGCGACGGCAGGCAGCAGGAGGGGGCCGTTGCCGGCGCGGAAGACCTGTTCCTGTAAGCCGGAGCAGGCGGCCCTTTATTGCGGGCCTTCGGGAAAGGAAGGAAAGCACCAGGAATGAATTTGCTGAATGAAGTGGCGGGTGTAGGTGGACTGGTGGTAGCGCTGTACCCAGCGGATGCCGTTGATGGCATTGGTCAGGAACACCTCCTCGGCTTCTTTCAGCAGGTCTTCGGTGAGCTCGTGCTGGTGAACCACGATGTTGTTCTGCTTCAGGCGTTCGATGAGGAAACGGCGCATGACGCCGTTGACGCAGCCCTGGTGCAGGGCGGGGGTATGCACTTCGTTGTTCCGCACCAGGAAGATGTTGGCCTTGGAAGCCTCGCAGATCCGGTTTTCCACGTTCAGCAGCAGGCATTCGTCCACGCCTTTTTCCCGGGCGTACAGGTCGGCCAGCACAAAAGGAAGGTAATTGGCGGTTTTGAGGTTGCCCAGCGCATCGCAGCTTTTGCGGGCATAGGGGAAAAGTTCCAGGGTCCAGCCCTGTTCGTTAAGGCGGCTGCTTTCCGCTGCCAGCGGAAAAGCTTCCAGCACATAATTGGCGACATTGTCGTCGCCCCGGTACACGGCCAGCCGCACCCGCGCCCGGTCCAGGCAATGGTTGCGGCGGCACAGCTGCAGTACCTGGTCCGACAGCTCCTGCCGGTTCAGGCTGGAGGGCACCTCCATTTTCAGCAGGCGCAGGCTCAGGAACAGGCGGTCAAAATGAAACGCCGCCAGCAGGATATGACCCGCGTAGACCTTGATGGTTTCAAAAACCCCGTCGCCGTAGCGGAAACCCCGGTTCTGGGCCGTAAACAGGGGTTCATCTGCCGCGTATATCCGGCCGTTCAAGCAAATAGCGTTCATGCGGCAAAAATGAACCAAAAAGCCAGGAAATAGGGCCGTACCGTAAAAATACGGGGTAGAAAGGGCGGCCCGGTTTACGCATGCTCCACCAGCCCGGCTTTCACGGCGAACATCACCAGCCCGGCCAGGGATTTGGTACCGGTTTTTATTTTCAGCTTGTCGCGGATGGCTTCTACAGTCCGGGGGCTCAGGTCGACCAGGTCGGCAATTTCCTTGGTGGACCGCTCCTCGCAGATCAGTTTGAGGATCATCACTTCCTTATCGTTCAGGAACACTTCCGGGGTGGGGGGCTCGGGGCGCTTTTTATTGCGCAGCCCGCTCAACAGGGCCCGATTGGTCAGGTCGGTAAAGAAAAACTCCCCTTCGTAACAGGATTTGATGGCCTGGTAGATCACTTCGGGGTCCGATTCCTTGGTGAGGTAGGAATTGGCGCCGACTTCCATCATTTTGGACACCATGGAATAATCGCTGACCATCGACAGCATGATGACGATCATGTCGGGGTAGATTTTGCGGATCTCCGGCAGGGCGGTCAGGCCGTCCATGATGGGCATTTGAATATCGAGCAGAATAACATCGGGTTTTATGTCCTTCAGCAGTTGCAGCAGTTGCATCCCGTTCTCGGCTTCGGCGATTAACTGGATGTCCTTGCGGCCCGACAGGGCGGTGCGCACCCCAGCGCGGAACAGGGCATGGTCATCAGCGATCACGACTTTCAACACTTCCGGTTCGAGATTTTTCATAAGTAAAATTTTATGACATTTTGAAAAAGCACAATGCAAATTCCTTAAAATCAACGGACTTTCCTATCGTATAACTACGCATTTATTCTGTTGAAAACCGCAAAAGGAGTGCTATAACCGGTTGTACCCCTGCCAGATAGGGTATTTTTCGGGTATTTTCTGCGTGCTTTTACGAAGAGGACCGTAAAAGCCGCAATTCAAAGCGGGGAGGGCGCCGGCGGCTACTTGCCGGCAACGATGTAGGCGCGTTTGTCGCCAAAAACATAGGGGCGTTTGCGGGGCGTGGAATACACAGCCCGGATCGACAGGCCGGCCTGTTCGAGCAATTGCTGCAGTTCCGCAAAGCTAAAAATGTAATCCACTCCCTTCAGCACCTGGGTCTGGCCGTCCGGGGCAATGAGGATATGGTCGGTTTCGATGCGGGAGGGCTGGAGCCGGTAGCGGTTGTCGAGCAGGTATTTAAACTCGTCGACATACAGCCAGGTCTTTTCTTCGAAGTGTTTGATGGCGATCTCTGCCAGCATCCAGGTATTGATGATGAACACGCCTCCCGGCTGGAGGCAGGCGGCGAGTTTGTGCAGCAGGGCCGCCGTATTTTCCGCATCGAAGGAGGCAAAGGAATTGCCCATGCACAGGGCGGCATCGTAGGGACCCTGGAAAGCAGCTTCCACCACATCGGCCAGCACCGGCTCTACGGACAGGGCTTCCCTGCGGGCCGTTTCGCCGATTTCCTCGATATAATCGGGCAGGTTGTCCACGGCGGTCACGGCATAGCCCCTTTTGGCCAGGGCCAGGGTATGGCGGCCGTAGCCGCACATGAGGTCCAGCACCCGGCTGCCCGCCTTCAGGCGGCCCACCTCCTCAATAAAGTCCGTTTCCGCCTCGGTCAGCCCGTCGGGGATCAGCTTGCGCCAGACATCTTTGTAAAAGCTTTGGAATAAACGGCTGTTGGCGTTGGGAGTGGGCGGCTGTTGCATGGGAAAAGTACCTATAGATAAGTGAAGGAGCGTGAATGGGGAAAACCGGCGGGATTATTCCAGCAGCCGGTTGCGCATGCCGTACATGACCAGGCCGGCAATGGTTTTGGCGCCCACCTTGTCCTTCATTTTCTGCCGGATGGTTTCCACGGTCCGGGGGCTCAGGAACACCTCCCGGGAGATCTCCTCGGTGGTTTTGTCCTCGGCAATGAATTTGAGGATCTTGAGCTCTTTTTCGGTCAGCTTGACCGTTTTGGGATACGCCTGCTTTGTTTTTTTCTTTTGCTGGAGCTTCAGCAGCACGGCCTGGTTCACCAGGTCGTTGAAATAGAATTCGTCGGTCATGCAGGAAACGATGGCCTGGTGGATTTCCTCGGGATCGGAGGTCTTGGTCAGGTAGGCGTTGGCGCCCATGGTCATGATCTGGGTGATCATTTCCAGCTCGTCGTACATGGTCAGCACGATGATTTTGAGTTGTTCGTATTCTTTGCGGATTTGGCTGATGGCGTTCAGGCCGTCGACTTCGGGCATCCGGATGTCCATCAGCAGCACGTCGGGACGGTTGGTCTGCAGCTTCTGCAACAAGTCTTTGCCGTCTTCTGCTTCCCAGATAATTTTCAGGCCAGTTTTTTCCTTTAAAGATAATTTGATGCCGTCGCGGAATATTTTATGGTCATCGGCTATGGCAATTTTAATAGTCTCAAGGCTCATTTATCCGGGGTGGATTTTAATAGTTACAAATAAAATCGGCAGCTTCCAAAGGGCTCAGGCTTTATACGGGTCATCAACAAATGAGATACCATCAAAGATAATGGAAAAGGCAGGATTCGGACAATAGTAAGAATACGCAGCCCAGTCGCGTACATTTACGAATAATGCCGCCCTCCTTTTTCATCTTTTTTTAAGGCATCTTTTTTGCACTTGTACCACGTTCCAATTAGAGGTAAATTTATGAAGCAGGAAACGGACCACCTGTCAACAAGCCATGAGTACGGCAGGTTTTTTGCTTTTTTTTAAGGGTTTCAAGGGTTTACCTCCTCCCACCTCCCCGTACCCCGCCACCTGAAAGGCGGATTCCGCCCCTTGTTGAGAACCAGCAAAGGGCCGGACCGGCATCGTATTTTTACTATACAAGGCACGTACTTTTCCTAAATTTTGCCCGGATAAATACTCGGCAATTTTCCCTGAAACGCTTGCTGCAACCGCATTTCAGGCAATTGCATCCGTATGCCCTTTATTTCCCCCCTATTGTAAAAAATCCGCCCAGGGAACAATTTTACATCGTAATCAATCACGCAACCCTTTCAAACTGAAATAAACGTAATACTATGAAACTGAATACTTTGCAACAACCCACCATCGCCTTCCGCCCTAATCCCGATGAACCCGAAACCATCACCTGGTGGGAAAACTAATGCCCTTACCCCTGATCGCGTTCCCTATACAAACTATTAAACAACTTACTACTATGAAACTCAATACCCTGCAACAAGCCCCTGTAACCTTCCGCCCCAACCCCGACGAACCCGAAACGATTGCCTGGTGGGAAAATTAAGCTATTTCCTTAAAAATCATGTAACCCCTTCGAACAACTGATCAATATACTACTATGAAACTGAATACCCTGCAACAAGCCCCTGTAACCTTTCGCCCCAACCCCGACGAACCTGAAACCATTACCTGGTGGGAAAACTAACCCTCCGCCACCGTCCGCAGCCGTGAAAACGCTGAACCATTCCTACTTTATTTGGTAAACACCCTATTCCGATTCTTATAAAACGCACCGATATGATCGCCCAGGCTATAAAAGAAGCTGCTATTCAATTCCGCCCCAACCCCGACGAACCCGAAACGATTGTTTGGTGGGAAAATTAATCATTTCCTGTCGCAATCACCCAGCAATCCCTTTGAAAACTGATCAATATACTACTATGAAACCGAATACCCTGCAACAAGCCCCTGTATCCTTTCGCCCCAACCCCGACGAACCCGAAACCATCACCTGGTGGGAAAATTAACCATTCCCTGCCTTATTAATCCGGTAACCTTTTATAACTTCAAGAACGTAATACTATGAAAACGAATACCCTGCAACAAAGCTCGCTTTCCTTTCGCCCCAACCCCGACGAGCCTGAAACCATTGCCTGGTGGGAAAATTAAGTCCCGGCCCCACTGCTCCCCCTATCCCTTCGCACTAGCCATTAAAAACGTATTACTATGAAACCGAATATAGCGGCGTACGCGCTCATTTCCTTCCGTCCCAACCCCGACGAACCCGATACGATCGCCTGGTGGGAAAGCTAAAACCGAAAACTGTACTTTTTACTTAGTAAGTTTTCTATTTTTGAGGAAATATCCATACGATAGAAAGCTTTTTTTACTATACCGGAGTCTTTTCCGATTTTCTCCCTATCGGTCTTTTCCTGTTCTTTTTTTCGAAATGCAAACGTCAAAAAGAGCTGCAACTGATCGTATTGTATGCAGCCATCTCTTACCTGGGCGCCCTGCTGTTTCCCTATATTCATAAGGGCAGCCCCATTCGGCGGCTCTATTTCAGCCTGGTAACGATTTTTGAATACTGCTGCTTTGCCTTTTTTATCCGGATGTGTATCCAGAAAAAGTGGATCCGCAACCTCATCAGCGCAGCCTCCGTGGTCCTTTGCGTCTTTTTCCTGCTGTACGGCCTGTTTGCCAAGTTCCGCAAGATCGACTCCGTCCCTATTGGCGTAGAGTCCATCTTTATCCTGGTCTTTTCGTTTTATTACCTCTACGAACAGCTCAACAATCCCGCCACGCTGTTTATTTACGATGATTACCGGTTTTGGATGATCATTGCCTTCATGTTTTATCTGGCCGGCTCCTTTTTTATTTACATCTTTACCAACGATGTCCACAAAACACAGTTGACCGGGTTTTATGTATTCACTTATTTCCTGTATGCATTTAAAAACCTGCTGTTCTCTGTGGGCATTCTTATTTTTGGGCTGAAGAACCCCAAACAGAATCAACAACTTAGTTTTAACAGTTACACAGACCTTGCCTGATGTTTTTATTACAAGCTGCGAATAATGCCAATCCTCAAATGTATACCGTGCTGTTCCTCGGCACGCTGGGCATGCTGGTGCTGACGGTAGGGCTGGTCCTTTTTATCATTTTTCACCAGCGCCGGGTGATCCGCTACCAGCTGCGGCTGCAGCAGATCGAGCAGGAACAGCAAAAGATCCTGCTGCAGGCCTCCATCGAATCGCAGGAGGAAGAACGGCAGCGTATTGCCGCCGACCTCCACGACGACGCCGGGCCCCTGCTGGCTACCGCCCGCCTGTACCTCAACGAAAACCTCGTCCAGCAGGATAAGGATACCCAACGGGAATCCATTGCCCTGACCCGGGAGATCATCGATGAAGCCATTCAGCTGATCCGGGGCATCAGCCACAGCCTGATGCCGCCGACCTTGAAAAACTTCGGCCTGGAATCGGCCGTCAACGATATTTTTCACAAACTGAACGGCTCAGGCTCCCTGGAAGCCTACAGCCAGTTTTACGACTATAGCGAACGGCTGAATACCGAGAAAGAAATGAACATTTTCCGGGTGATCCAGGAACTGGTGAATAACATTTTAAAACACAGCCATCCTGCCTATATCCATCTTACGCAGAACAGGAAAGGAAATACCTTTGTCCTGTGGCTGGAACACGATGGCCAGGGGTTGGTACAAAGCGATTTTGAACGACTGAACAAGAGTAAATCCGGTTTGGGTTTGAAAAATATCAGCAGCCGCATGAAGGTGGCCCGTGGGACCATATTTTTTGAGAAAGATCCTTCCCAGGACAATTTCAAGGTGACAATTGAAGTTCCAGGAGATGAAATTTCCGAAAATGAACAATAATCAACACATTACATTTTTATCATTTCTTTCATATGCAGGTAATTAAGGTTGCTATTGCCGACGATCACAAACTGTTCCGCAAGGGGGTCATCCTTTCCTTACGTTCGTTTACCAACATTAAATTCGTCCTGGAGGCCGAAAACGGGGACGAACTGCTTCAGAACCTGGCGGCCGCCGAACCCGACGTCGTGCTGATGGACCTGCGGATGCCGCAGAAAGACGGCATTGAAACCACCAAGATCATCAGCAAGGAATTTCCCGACGTCCACGTAATCATCCTGAGTATGTACGAAGACGAACGCTTTGTGTACCACCTGATGGAGAACGGCGCTCATGGCTACCTGTTGAAAAACTCCGAACCCCAGGATATCCGGCGCGCCATCATGGATGTTTGCGAAAAAGGCTATTACCTGAATAATTTCGTCAACCGCATTTTATTGAAACGGTCGCACTCCAAACAAAAGGTGGTGCCGTCGCTCGATAACGAGATCACCCTGACCGACCGGGAAAAAGAAGTCTTAAAACTCATTTGTACGGAGTATACCGCCCAGGAAATCGCCCAGAAGATGGACATCAGCGCCCGCACGGTGGAAGCCATCAAAGACCGGCTGATGGAGCGCTTCGGCAGTAAAAACACCGCGGGGCTGGTATTTTTCGCGGTCAAGAACAACCTGGTGGATTAAGGCGCTGCCAGGGCCGCCGGGGGTTACAAGCGCATTTCCGGCACGTCGGCCGGCACCAGCAGGCGACCCGCCGTTTTGCTCCGGATCTCTTCGACCGACACCCCCGGTGCGCGCTCGAGCAATTGAAAGCCATCCGGGGTAATTTCCAGCACCGCCAGGTCGGTGACCACCTTTTTGACGCAGGCCACTCCCGTCAGGGGCAGGGTACATTGCGGCAACAGCTTCGATTCGCCCTGCGGGTTGGTATGCATCATGGCTACGATAATGTTACGGGCACTGGCCACCAGGTCCATGGCGCCTCCCATCCCTTTCACCATTTTTCCGGGGATCTTCCAGTTGGCTATATCCCCCTGCTCACTCACTTCCATGGCCCCCAGCACCGTTAAATCGATCTTTCCGGCCCGGATCATCCCAAAGCTTTCCGCACTGTCAAAAAAGGCTCCTCCAGGCAGTACGGTGACGGTTTCCTTGCCTGCATTGATCAGGTCGGGATCGATCGCATCCTCGGTCGGGTAAGGCCCCGTTCCCAGGATGCCGTTCTCGCTCTGCAGCATAATGAACATGCCCTCGGGAATGTAGTTGGAGACCAGGGTGGGAATGCCGATTCCCAGGTTGACATACATGCCGTCCCGGAGCTCCTGGGCAATGCGTTCCGCAATTCCAAATTTGTCCAAAGCCATAAAACAAGGTCGTTTAAAGGTGAAGGGGGCCTTTCAAAGTTCCTGAGTTCAGGGAGACGACCCGGAAGGCTTTAAAAACCTGCCAGGTCGGGTAAAGGTTGCCCTTTGCTTATTGTTAATTGCTTATTGCTTATTATTCCCGGAACGGGTCAGGCGGACGGTGCGGCGTTCGACCCGTTTTTCGTAGTTGGAGCCCCGGAAGATGCGGTGGACGTAGATGCCGGCCACGTGGATGGAATCGGGGTCGAGTTCGCCGGGCTCTACCAGTTCCTCTACCTCGGCTACGGTAATGGTGCCCGCCTTGGCCATGGAGGCGGAAAAGTTGCGGGTGGCTTTCCGAAAGACCAGGTTGCCGTAACGGTCGCCTTTCCAGGCCTTTACCAACGCGAAATCGGCCGGCAGCGCCAGTTCCATCAGGTACATTTTTCCCCCGAATTCCCGCACTTCCTTGCCCCGGGCCACTTCGGTGCCGTAGCCCGCCGGGGTATAAAAAGCCGGGATGCCCATGGCCGCCATCTGGATACGGGTCGCCAGTGTTCCCTGCGGGATGAGGTCCACCTCCAGCTCACCGCTCAGCAGTTGCCGCTCAAACTCCGCGTTCTCGCCGACGTAGGAAGAGATCATTTTTTTAATCTGCCGTGCTTTCAGCAGCAGTCCCAGGCCGAAATCGTCCACGCCCGCATTGTTGGAAATGCAGGTAAGACCCTTCACACCCGATTCCCGTAAGGCGGCGATGCAATGTTCCGGAATGCCGCAGAGCCCGAATCCGCCGACCATCAGCGTGGCACCCTCGGGAACATCCTGCAGGGCTGCGCGGGCATTGGCAAAAACTTTATTCATGCAACAATCATTTTTTGGCCTGTTTACTTTTTCACCGGCTTCACCATTTTCATCGGCGGCGGCGCCGGCGGCGGGGCCGTTGCCTGGTGGTACATCGAGTCGATGATCACCTTCATCAGGTCGGGATTACGCTGGTAATAGCTGTAGCTTTTGCGGAACACCTCTTTGCTGATGCGGTGGATCCGCAGCACCTGCTGGTACAGCGTGGTTCGGTGAATGAGCTTGGTGGCATTGGTATCCGTGCCCGACCGGGCATACGTCAGCTCATCCGCACGGATCAGGTCCCAGAGCACCTGCTGCATCTTCTGCGGCGGCAGCACTTCCCGGGGCACCTGGGAGTTCCCCCCGCAGCCCCAGCACAGGAGCAAAACGCTTAAAATGGTTAACGCTCGTATCATTTTAGTTCTTTGTAATCATTGGCATTGGTCACGTCCAGCTTGGTCAGCAGGTCTCTGGCTTTCACCCGGGTATCGCGCTTGGCACGGCTGAAGATCTTCACCAGCTCGGTACTTTTTCCCTGGAAGAAGAACTGCAGGATCATGGAATTGGGAAATTCCTGGTTCAGGGTTCCCAGGGCCACCAGGGCAGCCAGGATCCCTTCGCGGGCCACTTCCTCGTCTTCCGAAAACAGGTCCATGCCCTGCCGGTAATACCCGTAGACCGCATCATGGATCAGGGTATAGCGGCTGTCCACTAAGTTCTCGGCCAGGCGGTAACGGTTCCGGACGCCGTCAAAGGTTTTCCAGCCGATGATATCGCGGCTTTCCGGGGCGTTATTAACGATATTCTGGGCTTTCTGGAAATAAGGGTCGCCTCCCCGGGCACTGAACGAATCGTAGTCCAGCCCGATAATGATATTCACATAATAGGCCAGCACCGCGGTAAGGTTGGCTGCCAGCGGATCGTTGCCCTGCACCCTGTTTTCGTTGAATTCCACGGGCTGAAATTCCACATACCGGAACACATAGTCGTTGTCGACGAAGTTCACCAGGGGCGACTCATAGGCTGTATTGTATACCGGCCGGGCCGCCTGTACCGTCAGGGAAGCCTTATAGACGTTCTCGCCCATATCCTGGTCAATGCTGATCAGGAAATGGCACTTGATCTTTTCATTGGGCTGGTAGGTATCGCCGGTCCATTTCCGGTTGCTCAGGAAGTTGTTCAGGGCCGTCTGCAGGGTCTGAAAGACTTTTTTGTTGACGTTGGAGCTGATCTTGCCCGACTGGATCGTCAGGCGGGCCTGCAGCTCCTGGGCCTCCAGGCCCCTTCCGGCCAGCACCAGCAACAGGATAGCGAATAATATCTTTTTCATGGCAATAACGAGGTAATTGAGTCCACAATATCCCTGGCCACCCCTTCCTTGGCCTTCAGGTCGAACGGCTGCACCTGGCCGCTTTTATGGAAAAGCGTCACCTTATTGGTATCCGACCGGAAGCCGGCGCCTTGATCGTTCAGGGAGTTTAGTACGATGATGTCGGCGTTTTTCTCCCGCAGCTTTTTCAGCGCGTGCTGCTCTTCGTCGAAGGTTTCCAGGGCAAACCCTACCAGCACCTGCCGTGGGGTTTTCCGCTGGCCCAGGTGGAAGAGGATGTCTTTTGTCTTTTTAAGCTGGATGGAAAACTGGTCATCCGACTTTTTGATCTTTTGTTCGGCCACTTCCACGGGTGTATAATCGGCTACGGCGGCCGCCATCACCGCGATGTCATACTGGTCGGCCTGCTGCATACAGGCTTCGAACATCTGCCCGGCGGTCTTTACCGGCACCAGCCTAATAGCGGCGGAGGTCGGTTTTAACGAAACCGGGCCGGCCACCAGGGTTACTTCGGCGCCCCTGCGGGCCAGTTCCTCGGCTATGGCAAAGCCCATTTTGCCGGAGGAATGGTTTCCAATAAAACGGACCGGGTCAATGGATTCGTATGTTGGCCCGGCGGTAACCAGGGCTTTTTTGCCGTTTAGCTGCTGGTGCTTTTCGAAATGTTCGCCGATCAGCTGTACGATTACTTCGGGCTCGGCCATCCGGCCTTCCCCCGTCAGCCCGCTGGCCAGCTCGCCGCTTTCCACGGGCAGCACGGTACAGCCATGATCCCTGAGGCGCCGGATATTTTCTTTCGTAGCGGGATGGTGCCACATGTCCTCGTCCATGGCCGGGGCTACCAGCACCGGGCAGGTCGCCGACAGGTAGGTGGCCAGCAACAGGTTATCGCACTGGCCATAAGCCATCTTGCTGAGCGTATTGCAGCTCAGGGGTGCTACCAGCATCACATCGGCCCAGCGGCCCAGCATCACGTGGTTGGCCCACGACTGCTCGTCGAACAGGTCTACCAGCACGGGATGCCTGGAAAGGGTGGAAAGCGTCAGCCTGGAAACAAACGACCCGGCGGCCGGCGTCAGGATCACCTTTACCTCGGCCCCGGCACGGATCAGCTGCCGTACCAGGAAAATGCTTTTATAGGCCGCTATGCTGCCCGTTATGCCCAGCAATATTCGTTTACCTGTCAACATATCCATCATGGAATTTTAAGCGCCGGAAGGCGTTGTTTTACCGCCGGCGAAAACAGCAATTTATCCCCCTTTGCGATATCCAACAAAAAAAGCGATGGAAGATCCACCGCTTTTTTCCCGTTCGTCAATGCGTTTATTGAAAGAGGTCGTCCTCGGTTTTCCGGAAGTACACCTTGCCTTCCATGAACTCCTGGGTAGCCAGCAGGGCGGGGTTGGGCATCCGCTCGTAGGCTTTGGAGATCTCGATTTGTTCTTTGTTTTCGTGGATTTCCTCCAGGCTGTCGGTATGGGTAGCAAACTCTTCCAGCTTGTTGTGGAGTTCTTCCTTGATGGAAATGTTGATCTGGTTCGCCCGCTTGGCCACAATAGCGATGGCCGCATACAGGTTACCTGTCTTTTCCTTCAGGTCGTTCAGGTTGCGGGTTTCCACGTTATTGGAAGTGCTGGTACTAAGTTGACGTCTTAGTCTGCTCATTTGAAAAATTTTTGATGTTTGTTTGAGATTGATTGATATAGCGTTCCACTTCACCGGTCAGGGAACTTTGCGGGAAGCGGTCCATGAAGTCGTGGCCTTCTTCCACTACTTTTTCAAAACGCTCCACCTTTTTTTCTTCCACACTTAACTCTGCCAGCCGGAAATAGGACCGAATAACCATCAGTTTATAATTCTCCGCTGTCGGTGAATCGGGATACGAATTTAACAAAGAAGCATAAGAAACCGCAGCTGCCCGGAACTGCCCCATATCGAAGTACAGTTTGGCGGTGCTCAGGTCCTTGGCTTCGAGCTTGCGCCGGCAGATATCGATGATCTCGGCGGCCTGCTTGTTGCGCTGCGACCCGGGATGGGTGTTGATAAAGGTCTGCATCATGCCCATGGCCTTGATGGTATTGGTCTGGTCCAGCTCGGGCTTGGGCGATTGTTTGTAAAAGGTAAAGGCCCGCATAAAGTCGATTTCTTCGGCTCTGGGGCTGTTGGGAAATATTTCCAGGTAGGTCTTGTACAGGTTTTCAGCGTTCAGGTAATCGCGTTGGTTATAAGCGGTATACGCATATTTATAATAAATATCCTCGAACTCCTGCTTGCCTTTGTAATAGGGCATGATGTCCTCGTACAGTTGCTGGGCAAACACATATTTCCCTTTGGCATAATACTGTTCGGCCATGCGGAGCTTATACGCAGGGTCAGGGTTTTTCAGCACTTTGCTGACGCCTCCACAGCTCACCAGCAGAAAAGAAAGGAAAAATATGCAAAAAAATCTCATAAAGGGTGGCAAAGTTAAACAGTTTGGGCAAATATTCCTGAAATTCTCCAGATCACCCCCCTGCAGGCGTTAAGATTAACATAAATAAAGCAGCCCCTCCGCGGGAAGGGCTGCTGAAAAAGTCTGTTTTTAGGGCAGGCGCGGGCAGTGCCGGCCTGTCTCCATCCAGATGAAAAGTGATGCACATACGGAGCCATTTCCAGGGAACTCCTGCCGTCTCGTCTCGTCTCGCCTCAGGCGAGACGAGACGAGACGGCAGTGTCCGTAGATAGGAGCAGCCGTCGGGTGCTGCTTTATTTTGAGCGAAGGATTATCTTCTTCTCAGGTTCGGGTGCGGAGCCGGCACGTTGGTCGGACCTTCTTCGTTGGAGGCGGCGGCACGCAGGTCAACCGTGTTGCAATCACCACCTTCCTGGCCGTACTGGAAGATAAAGCGGTCGGCGCTCACACCTTCTTTTTCTACCAGGTAGTTGATTACGGAGTTCACACGATCCCAGCTTCTTTGTTGCTCCGACTTGCTGGAGGCGCAGTAGCCGATCACCACTACTTTACATTCGGGGTTGTTGCGCATGCGGCTAGCGATGCTGGCCAGCAGGCTGCGGTTATCGCTGCTCAGGGTAATGCTGTTGCCGGCAAAGGTTACGCTGGGCAGGGCTCCGAGTTTGGTAGCGCAGGCGTTGGCAGTTGTATCCACGCCGCAACCTTCGGGGCAAGGACATTTACCGACACCATCCGCATCAACAGGCTGGCAATAAGTGGGGGTTACCAGTTCTTTATCGCGGCAATCCGGAACACCGTCACCGTCTGTATCGCGGCTTACACCGTGGGTATCAACCGGGCAACCCTGGGGAGTTTGCTCCTGGTCGAACTGGTCGGTTACACCGTCACCGTCAGCATCCGGCAGAACGGGTTTGGGCAGGCGCATCAGGCGGGGGTTGCGGATTTCGCTGTAAGCGTAGTCCAGGGGGTTCAGCCAGTACAGGGGCTCGGTAGCTTTGGCGCCGATATTATAGTTGATACCGATCGATGCAAAGTTGTAAGCGTCGTAGTCGCGGGTGAGCGAAGGAGCACCTTGTTGGTTTTCCTGCCAGCGCTGACCGTCGAGCAGGTCATCCTTGGTAATGGTGAAGCGATCTTCCAGGGCGATGTTGAAGCGGTTGTTCAGCTTGTACGCGACACCGGCACCTACGTGGCCCACGGGCTTGAAGGTCATGCCGAACAGTTTCGGACGACGGGGACCTTGCTTTTCCGCAGCCGTTTCGTAAGAGTCATCCCAGTTGGGCAGGGCCTTGATCTGGTCTCTTACTTCTTTGCGGTTTTTCCAGGTTTCCAGCGTGGGGTCGATGGAGTTATAGTTATAACGGTTGCCATCGGAACCCAGGGCATTCACCTTTGTTTCATAAATAGTAGCACCGATACCGGCGATACCATAGATGTTCAGGCCGGTCTTTGCTTTATGGAAACGGATGTTGTTCAAAGTGATGATACCTTCCAGGGCCAGGTCGTGTACCTGTGTTTTATAGTTGTAAAACACTTTTTCAACCGGCTGTGCTGCAGAACGGGTATAGATCGGAGCCACGGGAGTACCGCCCTGAGAGAACAGGAAGGTGTTGTAGTTGGCACCCGGTCCGCCGAGGTCGGCGTTGGTATTGCCGTTCAGCGCGGTGTTCTTTCCGTAGTTCACGGCGCTTAAGTAGTTCATACCCTTACCTACACCATACATGTATTCTAAACGGGCAGAGAAAACATAACCGAAGGACTTACGCACGTGTGCGCCCAGGCCCAGGGTAGGAAAAATAGCCGATACGTCGCTGCTGACGGTAAAGGCACCGGCTTTCACACCCACTTCCCACTGGTTGCGGGGTTTCGCGGGGAAGTTATAAGTACCGTTCATGAACTCTGTGTGCTGAGGCAATCTACGGTTGGGGATAATAGAGGAATCTGCCGCCATTGGAACCTGGCTCGTATCCTGAGAAAAGCCGTACGATGCCAACAGGCATAATACACCTGTCAAAAAAGAGTACTTCTTGCTTGCCATAACGTGTTATTAATTTTTGAAAACAATGTCCTAATCTTGGGCAAAAATATACATTGACATATAATTACCAAACTTTTGAAATAATTACTTGAGAAATCCTTAAATTTCTTTGTACTTAGCCCGCGCAAAAATGCAATTCTTTTACCATTTGCGGTAATATATTTTTGCCTTTGTACCTTTCCGCCATTTTACGAATGCAGTTACCCGTTAATTTAATAGAGAACGAGCTGAAGATCTTCGAACAGAAGTTCAAGGAGGCGGTCAACAGCAATGTGCCGCTGCTCAACCGTGTCATGCAATACGTGGTGAAACGCAAGGGCAAGCAGTTGCGTCCCATGTTTGTGTTCCTGGCCGCCCGGCTGGGAGGCGAAGTGAACGAATCCACCTACCGTGCAGCCTCACTCGTAGAAATACTGCATACCGCCACCCTGGTGCACGACGACGTGGTGGACGACTCCCTGGAGCGCCGCGGCTTCTTTTCGGTATACGCCCTCTGGAAAAACAAGGTGTCGGTGCTGGTAGGCGACTACCTGCTGGCCAAGGGCCTGCTGCTTTCTCTTGATAACCACGACTTTAGGATCCTGCAGCTCCTCTCGGAGGCCGTGCGCCAGATGAGCGAGGGCGAGCTGCTGCAAATGGAAAAGTCGCGGTCGCTGAACCTGGACGAGGGCGTGTACTTCGAGATCATTAAAAACAAAACGGCCTCCCTGCTGGCCTCGGCCTGTGCCGCCGGCTGCTGGTCGACCACCCAGGACGAGGAAACCGCTGCCCGGATGCGGCTGTTCGGCGAGAAGATCGGCATCGCCTTCCAGATCAAGGACGACCTCTTCGATTACGCCTTCCAGGACGTGGGCAAGCCCACCGGCAACGATATCAAGGAAAAAAAGCTGACCCTGCCGCTCATTTACACCCTCAACACGGTGGATAAAAAGACCCGCAAGGAGCTTATATATATAATAAGGAATGAAAACACCCGCAAATCGAAGGTGGCCCATATTATTGATGTGGTGACCAAAGCCGGCGGCATCGAGTACACTATTAACAAAATGAATGAGTACAAACAAGCGGCTTTGGATATATTGCACACTTTTCCCCCCTCCGAATTTCGCGACGGATTCGAAGATTTAGTAAACTTTGTAACGGATAGAAAATATTAAGACTCCTCTGGTAATGAAAGAAAAGCGCTGGCGAATGGGTGGGGTGTGTCCGGAAAAAGCGGAGGCCCTGTTTCACGCTTTGAAGATACACCCGGTACTCTGCACGGTCCTGGCCGGGCGGGGCATCTCCAGCTACGACCAAGCCAAGCGGTTCTTTCGTCCCCAGCTGACCGACCTGCACGACCCCTGGCTGATGAAGGGCATGCAGGAAGCCGTCAACCGCATCACCGACGCCTTTTTCCACCGCGAAAAAATCCTGGTCTACGGCGACTACGACGTGGACGGCACCACGGCAGTGGCCAGCATGTACCAGTTCATCAAAAAGCAGCACGACGCCACCGAATTCTATATCCCCCACCGCTACCGGGAAGGCTACGGCATCAGCAAGGCCGGGATCGACTTTGCCGCCGAAAACGGCTATTCCCTGGTCATTTCGCTAGACTGCGGCATCAAATCCATAGAGCTGATCCGCTACGCCAAGGAACTGGGCATCGACTTTATCGTTTGCGACCACCACCTGCCCGACGACGAGCTGCCCCCGGCCGTAGCCATCCTCAACCCCAAACAAAAGGACTGCCCCTACCCTTATAAAGAATTATGCGGCTGCGGCGTGGGCTTCAAGCTCATTACCGCCCTTTGCCACCGGCTGAACCTGCCCGAGCAGGAGGCCTACAACTTCCTGGACCTGGTGGCCACGGCCATCGCGGCCGATATTGTGCCCATCACCGGCGAAAACCGTATCCTGGCGTATTTCGGCCTGGAAAAAGCCAACAACCGCCCCAACTTCGGCATCCAGGCGCTGAGCATCCTCAGCAACCATAATAAAGAGCTGCAGATCAACAACCTGGTCTTTATTATTGCGCCCCGCGTCAACGCGGCCGGCCGGATGGACGATGCCCGCAAGGCCGTCATGATGTTCATTGCCGCCAGCCTGCAGGAGGCCATGCAGTGGGCCGAGCAGCTGCATTCCGACAACAGCAGCCGCAAGGAGGCCGACAGCAACATTACCGAAGAGGCCCTGGCCCTGATCCAGAACGACGAGCTGCTGCTGAACCGCAAAAGCACCGTGCTGTTCCAGCCCCACTGGCACAAAGGCGTGGTGGGCATCGTGGCTTCGCGGCTGATCGAACACTACTATCGCCCTACCATTATCTTAACCCGTTCGGGGGAATACGTGGCCGGCTCGGCCCGGAGCGTCTCGGGCTTTAACGTATACGAGGCCGTCCACCAGTGCAAGGACCTGCTCCTGGGCTATGGAGGCCACTTTTACGCGGCCGGCATGACCCTGCAGCCCGAAAACGTGGAAGCCTTCTGCCAAAAATTCGAGGAAGTGGTGCAGGCCTCCATCCACCCCGAGCTGCTGATCCCCGAGATCGTCATCGACGCCGAGATCCACTTCCGCGACATCCGGCGGCCTTTTTACGACATTCTTTGCCAGATGGAGCCCTTCGGCCCCGACAACCTCCGCCCCACCTTCGTGGCCCGCAACGTATACAATACCGGCTACAGCAAGGTGGTAAAAGACACCCACCTGCGCTTTGTGCTGAAGCAGGAAGGCATGATCGTCACCGGCATCGGCTTCGGCCTGGCTGCCAAAATGCCCCTGCTGGAGGGCGGCGGTCCCGTGGACGTGGTCTTCCGCCTCGACGAAAACGACTGGAACGGCGAAAAATCCCTGCAAATGAAGGTGGTGGACGTTAAAAAAAGCGGCACGTGGTGAGTTCCTGAGTTTCTAAGTTCCTGAGTTCCTGGGTTGGCGTAACTCCGGGCCGGCAAGGCCCCAAACTGCAATAAACACTCCCTTTAAACTCATAACTTATTGGTAAACAGGCACAACTGTCCACTAACTCGGGAACTTAGGAACGCCGGAACTTAGGAACGCCTCAGCCTGTTAACCAAATCTTTACAATTAAGTATTGCAGGATTTCAATCTCTGACTTACATTTGCCCGGTAATTTTATTTGTTCACCGCATTTAAATGTCTATTTAAGATGCCAGTTAAAATCCGTTTACAGAGACACGGTTCTAAGAAAAGACCGTTCTACTTCATTGTTGTTGCAGATGCTCGCAGCCCCCGCGATGGTAAATTCATTCAGAAACTCGGTACGTACAATCCTTTAACGAACCCCGCTACTATCCAGCTGGATCGTCAGAAGTCATTGGAATGGCTGCACAAAGGTGCTCAGCCTACGGATACCGTGCGTAAGATTTTATCGTACAAGGGCGTTTTATACCTGAAGCACCTGCTCCGCGGTGTGAAACTGGGCTTGTTTGACGATGCGACGGCTATGGAGAAATTCCAGAAATGGCATACTGAGCATGAAGCTCAAATCCAGAAGCGCCAGGAAGCGGCGCAACGGGAAAGAAGAGCCAGAAGAAATCCGCCGTATCGCAGGCCTGAGCGCAGGACTGAAAGCCAACCCGGCTCTGAGGGATAATCGTCCGGACTTTCAACGAACTAAGGCGGCAGTTTACTGCCGCCTTTTTTTTATTCAAACAGTTCCTGAGTTCCTAAGTTCCTGAGTTTCTGAGTTGTTTACCGATGGCAACAACCCAAACAACCCAGGAACTTAGGAACTCAGAAACTCAGGAACTTAAAAAACATGACAGAATACTTTAAAGTCGGCAAGCTGGTCAGCGCCTTCGGCCTGAAGGGAGAGCTGATCCTGCAACACAACCTGGGAAAGAAAACCTCCCTGAAAGGCCTCAACGCCCTGTTCGTGGAGGAACGCAAGAACTCCTTTATCCCCTGGTTTATCGAAAGCACCCGCATCAAAAGCGAGGAAGAGATCTACCTGAAGCTCCAGGACGTCAACACCCGCGAGGCCGCCGTCAAGCTGGCCCAGAAGGAAGTTTGGTTTCCCGAGGCGGACTTCAAGAAGTTCTCCGCCAAATCCTCCCCCATCAATTTACTGGGCTTCGACATCGTGGAGCACCATAAAACCCTGGGCAAGATCCTGGAAGTGATCGAACAGCCCCACCAGGTGCTGTGCCGCATTGAAATCGAAGGCAAAGAAGTGCTCATTCCCCTGAATGAACAAACGCTTCTGAAAATCGACAACCGGAAAAACCAGGTTATTGTGGAGTTGCCTGAAGGATTGCTGGAAATTTACCTGTAGACAGTCCAATGGTGTGCAAGGCATTGCGGGCCTGAATCATGTGCCGCTGCTCGTGCCCGATGAGGAAGCGGAAGGTATCGCCCAGCTTTAGCTTTACCACTTTGCTCACGGATATGGGCACTTTGATGTCGTTCAGGCTTTTGGCGGCGGCATGGTCCAGGAGCTGCAGGAGCTGTTGCTGCTGCTGTACAAACTCGTCCAGCACCTTATCGGGATCGAGGTTGTTCTCGGGGTCGTGGGCCTTCTGGGTCTTCATCTTGTTCTTTACTTCAAATACATTCGCCGGCCGGATCAGATTGGTAAAATAATTTCCCAAAAAGCCGGAATTGAACCAGGCGTCGCGCCGGGACGGGCTGGAACAAAGCGCCCGGTCGATCGCCGGCAGGTAGTACCGGCCGTAGCTATTCAAATGCTCCAGTATCTGGGTGATGCTCCATTGCCCGGGAACCGGCTGTATCCGCAAGGCATCCTTTTCTTCCCGGAACGCCTCCACACAATCCAAAATTACCTGTACATCCTGCTTCAAATTATTGAGTAAGACCTCTTGCTGGATTTTCATGTGTATTTGTTTTTGATCCACTATCCAACCTGCATGCAAAATCCCGGCCCAACCAAGTTAAGGTATTGGTTAATTGGGATATTGGGATATTGGGCATTGCCGCCGAAAGGATCCTTACGAATTGCCAATATCCCAATTAACGAATACCCAATTAACCAATATCCTAATTCCCTAATTCCCAATACCCAAATCCCTACTTTTGCCCCCATGCCCCTACCTGCCCCTGCCCGGCGGATCGCCCATTTTGACCTGGATGCCTTCTTTGTGTCGGTGGAGTGCCTGCGGGACCCTTCCCTGAAAGGAAAGCCCCTGATCGTCGGCGGCGACCCGGTACGCGGCGTCGTTGCCGCCTGCAGCTACGAGGCCCGCAAGTACGGCATCCACAGCGCCATGGCTGCCCGTAAAGCGATACAGCTTTGCCCGCACGCCCTCTTCCTGAAGGGAAACCATGCCCTTTACAGCCAGTACTCCCGCCAGGTCACGGACCTTATTGCCGCCAAAGTACCCCTGTTTGAAAAAGCCTCCATCGACGAGTTTTATATCGACCTGACCGGCATGGACCGTTATTTTGGCGTGGCCCGGTATACCCGCGAACTGCGGGAAACGATCCTCAAAGAGACGGGCCTGACCATCTCCTATGGCCTGTCGTCCAGCAAGCTGGTAAGCAAAATGGCCACCAACGAAGCCAAACCCAACGGCTACCTGGAGATCGGCCCGGGCCGGGAAACCGCTTTCCTGTGGCCCCTGCCGGTAGAACGGATCCCGATGGTGGGCAAACAAACGGAACAGAAATTAAAGGAAGCCGGCCTGCATACCATCCGGCAGCTGGCACAGGCGCCGGTAGAACGGCTGGAACAGCTGCTGGGAAGCTGGGGCAGCTCGCTGCACCGGAAGGCGCACGGCATCGACGAGGCGCCGGTGGAAGGGTACAGCGAGCAGAAATCCGTTTCGCGCGAAAGCACCTTTGCCGAGGACAGCAGCGACCCTGCCTTCCTGCAGGGCGAACTGGTACGCCTGACCGAAAAAACCGCCCGCGACCTGCGCGAAGAAAAAAAGCTGGCGGGCTGCATCACCGTCAAGATCCGCTACGCCAACTTTGAAACCGCCACCCGCCAGGAGACCGTGGATTATACGGCCCTGGACCATACGCTGCTGGCCAAAGTGAAAGACATCTTCGGCAAGCTGTATAAAAAGGACGAAAAAGTACGGCTGCTGGGCGTACGCTTCAGCCAGCTGACGCCGGTGACCTTGCAAATGAACCTGTTTGAAGACCCGCACGAAAAGATGCAGCTCTATCAAACCATCGACGGACTGAAAACCCGCTATGGTAACACCGCCGTCACCAAAGCCAGCACCCTGAAAAAGAAAATATAAAATGTAAAACCGCAGAATGTAAAATGTAAAATAAGGATAAGCCATTTTTTCCGGGCCTATTTTCCTGCTACCTTCCCCTTTCTCCTCCGGCATTTCATCCATATTTTACATTTTATATTCAAAATTTTACATTTTACATTTCCATCCCGCTCCATCTTTGCACTCTTTTTACCTATGACTCCTTCCTCCTCACCCTCGAAAGCCCTTGTGGTGGCCGCTTTTGCCGCTTTGTACATCATCTGGGGCTCTACCTACCTGGGCATCCTGTATGCCATTGAAAGCATTCCGCCCCTGCTGATGGCCGGCGCCCGCTTTGTTACGGCCGGCGTCCTGCTGTTGGGATGGCTGCTGGCCCGGGGTGAAAAGCTCCCTTCCCCCCGCTCCTTCGGCAGCGTCGCCGTCGGCGGCATCCTGATGCTGTTTGCCGGCAACGGTGCCCTGGCGTGGGCGGAACAATTCCTGCCCAGCGGGCTGGCGGCCATTATCGTGGCCTCGGTGCCCCTTTGGTTCATCCTGCTCGACCGGGGACAATGGGCCCATAATTTCCGCAATAAGAAAGTCGTCCTGGGCCTGCTGATCGGCTTTGTGGGGGTCATGCTGCTGTTTGCCGGCAAGGGCTCGTCCAACGATCTCTACGGCCCGGGGAAAATGGTGGCCGTGCTGGTGCTGATGGTGGGCACCATCGGCTGGGCGGCGGGCTCCCTCTATTCGAAGTACGTGTCGGCCGACTGCTCCACCGCCATGAAGGCCGCCATCCAAATGCTGGCGGCAGGACTGGTGTCCCTGGCGGCCAGCGGGATCACCGGGGAGGCGGCGCATTTCCGCCTGGAAAACGTCACCACCGCTTCTATCTGGGCCTTGCTGTACCTGATCTTCTTTGGGTCGTTCGTCGGTTATATGTCGTATATCTGGCTGTTGAGCGTGCGGCCCGCGGCGCAGGTGGGCACCTACGCCTACGTAAACCCGGTAGTGGCGGTGTTCCTGGGATGGCTGTTTGCCGGCGAGCCTATCGGCTATCAGAAAGTGCTGGCGCTGGCGGTGATCCTGGGAGGGGTGCTGCTGGTGAACCTCCAGAAAAAGACCGAAAGCCCTCAACCGGAAAAGGGGGAAAAGAAAAGGGAGGTCCGCAAGAAGGAACCTACGGCAGCCGGAAAGACCTGACCCGGCGTCTTCTGAGGTTCCGGCTTCCGGACTTTCGGACTTTCCGCTTACATTTATAATGATAGTTTGCACCTCTCCCCGGGACGAAAGGGAGGGCTTTTTCATTACACAACCCATTCAACCGTTATGCAAGTTTGGAAAGACTACCAGGAACAGAATAAAGACCGGTTTTTAGAGGAAATGCTGGAGCTGCTGCGCATCCCTTCGGTGAGCGCCAAAAGCGAGAATAAGGAAGATATGCGCCGCTGCGCCGAACTGGTGCAGCGCCGCCTGCTCGATGCCGGGGCCGACAAAGCGGAGATCATGGAAACCGAAGGCCACCCCGTGGTCTACGGCGAAAAAATAGTGGACCCCGCTAAACCTACCGTGCTGGTGTACGGTCACTACGACGTGCAACCGGCCGAGCCGCTGGAGCTCTGGCACCACGGCCCTTTCGACCCGGTGATCAAGGACGGGAAAGTATATGCTCGCGGCAGCGCCGACGACAAGGGGCAATTCTACATGCACGTGAAGGCCCTGGAAACCCTGGTAAAGACCGGCTCGCTGCAAAGCAACATCAAGTTCCTCATCGAAGGCGAGGAAGAGATCGGCTCGCCCAGCCTCGGCAAGTTCGTGGCCGCCCACAAAGACCTGCTGAAGGCCGATGTGATCCTGATCAGCGACAGCGCCATGATCAGCATGGACACCCCCTCCCTGGACATTGGCGTCCGTGGCCTTTCGTATATCGAAGTGGAAGTAACCGGCCCCAACCGCGACCTGCACAGCGGCGTGTACGGTGGCGCCGTGGTCAACCCCATCACCATCCTGGCCAAAATGATCGCCTCCTGCCATGACGAAAGAAACCATATTACCATCCCCGGCTTTTACGACGACGTGCTGGAAGCCACGCCGGCGGAAAGAAGCCTGATGGCGAAGGCGCCCTATGATGAAGCGGACTATAAGAAAGACCTGGGCGTACAGGAATTGTGGGGCGAATACGGCTTTACCACCAACGAGCGGACCGGTATCCGTCCTACCCTGGAGCTGAACGGCATTTGGGGCGGCTATACCGGCGAAGGCGCCAAAACGGTGCTGCCTTCCAAGGCCACGGCCAAGATCTCGGCCCGCCTGGTGCCGAACCAGTCTTCCGAAAAAATCACCCGCATCCTGCTGGACCATTTCCAGAAGATCGCCCCGCCTTCGGTAACGGTAAAGGCGTTTGAGCACCACGGCGGCGAAGCCTATATCACGCCCATCGACAGCAAGGCCTACCAGGCGGCCGCCAGCGCCATCCGCGAAACCTTCGGCAAGGAGCCCATCCCGGTACGCGGCGGCGGCAGCATTCCCATCTGCACTATTTTGGAAAAAGAGCTGGGCGTTAAGATCGTGTTCATGGGCTTTGGCCTCGACAGCGACAACCTCCACTCCCCCAACGAAAAGTTTAACCTCGAAAACTATTACAAGGGCATCGAAACCATCCCTTACTTCCATAAGTTCTTCGCAGAAGGCTAGGAGAAAAAGAAGGGAAAGAGATAAAGAGAGAAGAAAAGAGTTCGGAACCCGGGAAAAGCCTTTTCCCCTGCAAACGGCCTTGCAGGGTTCCGAACTCTTCACTGCATTCGGGCGGCTTTTAACAGGCCGCCCTTCCTATGAACTACCGGGATTATTTAATTTTACTTCCTTATGGCTGAAAAAGAAAAACTGCGCATCGACAAATACCTGTGGGCCATCCGCCTGTTTAAAACCCGCACCATGGCCGCCGCCGCCTGCGATACGGGCAAGGTAAAGCTGAACGGGACCGCCGTCAAGGCGTCCAAAGCCGTCAGCGAGGGCGAGGAATACGAAGTGAAAACCGAGGCCAAACGCTGGCGGATCAAGGTCACCGGCCTGCTGCACAACCGGATGGCGTATTCCGAAGCCATCAAGTACTACGTGGACATTACCCCCCAGGAAGAGCTCGACCGGATGCAGTTCCAGGCGGCTTCGTTTCATACAGGCAAACGCCCCAGCAAGATCGGCCGCCCCACCAAAAAGCAAAGGCGGGACCTGGACGGCTTTATGGGCCCCGAGGAAGAGGAATAACCCGCCGCCCGACAAACCGGAAAGCACGATTATCTTTGCGCCTTATGCGTATAGACATTATTACCGTTTTACCCGAACTGCTGGAGAGCCCCCTCTCCCACTCCATTATGAAAAGGGCCCAGTCCAAGGGCATGCTGGAAGTGCACCTGCACCCCCTCCGCCAGTGGGCCGTGAACGACTACGGCCAGGTAGACGACTACCAGTATGGCGGGGGCGCCGGCATGGTGATGATGTGCGAACCCCTGGCCAATGCCATCGAGCACCTGCAGAAGGAACGGACCTACGACGAAATCATTTACCTGACCCCCGACGGCGCCACCCTGCAGCAGAAAACTGCCAACATCCTTTCGCTGAAGGAAAACCTGCTGCTGATCTGCGGGCACTATAAAGGCATCGATGAACGCATTCGCGAACACTTCGTGACCATGGAAATATCCATCGGCGATTATGTGCTGAGTGGCGGCGAACTGGCCGCAGCGGTGCTGGTGGACGCCATCGGCCGGCTGATTCCCGGTGTGCTGAACGATGAGACCTCGGCCCTTTTCGACTCCTTCCAGGACCAGCTGCTGGCGCCGCCTGTTTATACCCGCCCGGCCGATTTCCGGGGCTGGAAGGTACCCGATATCCTGCTGAGCGGCGACCCGAAGAAGGTGGAAGCCTGGCGCCACGATATGGCCGTAAAAAGAACGGAAGAACGCCGGCCGGACCTGCTCTGAAAGTTCCAGAGTTTCTGAGTTCCAAAGTTCCTGAGTTAGGAGTTCGCAAGTTTACAAACTCGTTTGCGTTCCGTGGTTGATTGAAAAATCCGGAACGCATTTTTATTTTGGGGAGGTGGATAACGGGGTGTGATCATGGGGGGCCGAAAACAAAAGAGCCTCTTGTAGAAACAAAAGGCTGTGATTAGATTAGGACATTGCTCCCACCTATTGAAACAGGAGGCAAGAAGCTATTTTATAGTAATTTAAATGTTTATTCAGGAAAAAAAATTGCCCCGCCAGGAATAGCAGGGCTTCACCCTTAACCATACGAAACCAAGTCGTTTATGAAGAAGTTTTTATGTGCTTTTTTTAATGTGCTTCGCTTGAGTTGATGATGTAAAATTACAGGGCGGAATTCAGGAAAAGGCTTTGTTTCGATGAACGCCCCAGTTTTATCGCTGAAGCCCTGTAAAAGAAGCCCATACCGGTTTTTAAAGGGGTGAAACGGTTATAACGCCAGGTATTTTTCTACCTCGCCAATCGCATTCTGGGTAACGGTACGTACGTGGTCGAAACTGGAACGGACCTCGGTCATGCTCTGGCCAACGGCCGACTTTTCTATTTTTTCCAGGTAAGGATGCAGCTCCGAGGCCAGGCCCATATAGCCTACCGTAGATTTCAGGCTATGAGCTACCTTACGGATGGCCACAAAATCAGATGCGTCAATAGCCTCCTGCAATTCGCCCAGCTCCGAGGGCGTTTGCTTGGCAAACTGCTCCATCATAGCCCGCTCGAACTCCTCGTCGTTGCCGGACAATTCGTGCAGGTAGTTCAACCGGATGTACCGGAAGGCAGGCTCGTGGTGATTGGGCGCCTCGTCCCGGTGATGGCCAGGACTCGCATTGTAGTGTGAATACTGGGCGATCATATTATAAAGAACCGTTTCCTTGATCGGTTTGGAGACATAGTCGTTCATGCCCAGCTGCATGCATTTTTCTTTTTCGCCGATCATGGCATGGGCCGTCATGGCAATGATGGGAATGTCCATATGGAGCTCGTTGCGGATGATGCCGGTGGCGGTATACCCATCCATTACCGGCATCTGGATGTCCATCAGCACGAGCGAAAAACTCTGCCTTTTCAGGGCCTCCAGCGCCTCGGCGCCGTTGTTCACCAGGGTACATTCGATATTCCAGCTTTTCATCAGGTGCCGGATCAGCTGCTGGTTCATGGTATTGTCTTCGGCAATCAGCACCTTGATGGTATCCAGCTTGACCGGGGTGGCGGCTTCTGCGGCAATGGCATTGGAGAGCATTTCATTGGCGTCGGGGATCTTGAATTCCAGCTCTACGGTGAACTTCGAGCCGCGGCCGGGCTCGCTCTGCAGTTCAATGGAGCCCTTTTGCAGCTGCACCAGCTGTTTGACGATGGACAGCCCCAGGCCGGTACCGCCAAACTTGCGGGTGGTTTCGGAATCGGCCTGCTGGAAGCGCTCAAATACCGCTGCCTGCTTTTCCCGGGCGATGCCGATGCCCGTATCCTCTACTACCAGGCGCAGGCGTGCCCGCTCCTCGGTGCAGTAAATGGAGGTGACAACAATGGTGATGCCGCCGCGTTCGGTGAACTTGACCGCGTTGCTCAGCAGGTTCACCAGCACCTGGGTAAGGCGGATAGCGTCGCCGCACAGGATGTCCGGGGTTTCGGAGGCCACCTCGATCTTCAGCTCCAGTTTCTTTTCCTTGATCCGCTCGATGAACATGGCGCCGATGGAACTGATGAGGCTGCGTAAGCTGAAATTGGTTTCTTCCAAATGCATCATGCCCGACTCGATCTTCGACAGGTCGAGGATATCGTTGACCAGCACCAGCAGGTTTTCTCCGGCCGAGTGGATGTTCTGTACATATTGGCGCTGGGAATCGTTGAGGTTGGTGCGCTTGAGCAAGTTGGTAAAGCCGATGATGGAGTTCATCGGCGTGCGAATTTCGTGGCTCATGTTGGCCATGAACTGCTCCTTCAGGCGGGCCGCCTCCTTGATCTTGCGCTCGGACTGGTTGAGGTTGGCGATCATCCGCTGCTGCTGGGCGCTTTGATTGGTAATGTAGAGGAAAACGATAATGAGGAACAGGCAGGCCATGGCGGCCAGTACCAGGCCCCAGGTGCGCGCCTGCTGGCCATTCTTTTCATTGGAGGCGGTAATCCGCTGCAGGGTACCCTGCCGATCGCTGTAGAGCTTACTGATGACTTCGTTGAGGCTGTCGGTGATAACCTTGCCGCGGTTGGTGCTGACGAGCTTTTCGGCGGCGGCTTTGCCGGTGGATTGGTAGGTAGTGATCAGTTGGCGGGTAAACTGGAGTTTTTCGCGAATCAGGAAGTGCAGCAGGTCCACTTCCGTCCTGTTCGCCTTCATGCCCTGGAGATCCTTTAAACCGGCAGCGGCCGTCTCGACCCCGGTGATACGCTGGTTGACATCCTCCAGGAAAACCCCGTTGCCGGAAATGACGGCGCCCCGTACATCGCTTTCCAGGCGGATGATGTCGAACTGGACCTTTTGAAGATTGTTCTGGACCGCCAATTCATGGAGCAGGCTTTTATTGCCCTGGATCAGGCGGTTGATGTTCCTGCCGGATATAAACTGCAGAAAAACAATAAACAGGATGCCGATCAGGAAACCCCAAAGGGCAAGGTATTTAAAAAAGATTTTTTGCATATAGTCGGCCAACTAAAATACAAAAAATCATTTGTTATGAATCCTGATAATTCTTTTTGTATTGTTTAAATATATAGGAAATGAATACAATATTAGAAGTTAAGCCCAAAGCAGACAGGAACAGGGTCAGCCATTGCCTGTCGCCGAAAATTTCCTGTAGAAAAAAGTATTCCGAAATGATTAACAGGATTATTGAAACAAATAAATGAAGGGCATAACTTTTCATAATGGATTGGTTGTCTGGAAAAACATTCAAAATGGCCTCCGGTTTATACATAGGATTTTATTTAATACTTGTTTGTGGCAGTAACCCTGATAAATAATTACGGGTTTTCGCTGACCGACAACACAAAAGTATCTCATGACCGGGGGGCCTGGAGTGGTATTTAGTTTAACAGCGGCAACGCCTCGATGAAAAGCGGAAAAGCTGCGATGAGCTTTTACAGGAGGTTCAGGCGCCTGTTGAGGGAGGCTTTATAGGTTTCGGCCACCGGGATGCTGGCCTTGGCGATATTAATGACCCCGTCCTGGATGAAGTCGATCTTCTGGAGGGCCACGATATAACTGCGGTGAACACGGATGAATTTGGCGGGGGAGAGTTTTTCCTCGATGGATTTCAGCGTGGAATGGAGCACATGGAATTTTTGGCTGGTATGTACTTTTACGTAGTCGCCCATGGCCTCGAGGTAGAGGATGTCCTCGACGTTGAGCTTCTTTAAGATACCGTTATCTTTTACGAATACAAACTCCTGGGCTTCGATCTTCACATCTTCCTTGTTGCTGTCCAGGGCTTCTTCCGCCCGTTCGACGGCCTGCAGGAAGCGGACGAGGTTAACCGGCTTGATCAGGTAATCCACCACGTTCAGCTCAAAGGCTTCCACGGCGTAATCCGATTTGGCGGTGGTAAAGATGATCAGGGGACTTTTGTTTCCCAGCTTCTTGGTCAGTTCGATGCCGGTCATTCCGGGCATTTCAATATCCAGCAACAGCAGGTCGATCTGCTCGGTGTTCAAATAGTTATACGCTTCCAATGCATTGCTGCATTCAGCAATAAGCTCTAACACCTGCACCTGGCTGACCAGTTGCTTCATTGCCATGCGGGCCATCTGGTTATCATCTACGATCAAGCATCTCATACGTAAGGAGTCTGTAACAAATATATAACCTGTATCAATTCAATTTATACTTACTGCTAAATTTACAATTTGCATTCCGTAGAATAAATTTTAATTTATGAACTTTTCCCTTACCGGCAACCTCGTAGCGATCGGGCAGCGCCGCATCTTTCCGGCCCGACTGGAAGTAGTGGACGGCATCATTGCGTCCATTACCCCTGTGGCCGCCCTTCCACAGGCGCCCTATATTCTCCCCGGTTTTATCGATGCACACGTGCACATCGAAAGCTCGATGCTGGTGCCTTCGGAATTTGCACGGCTGGCAGTGGTGCACGGAACGGTGGCCACCGTCAGCGACCCCCACGAGATTGCCAATGTCTGCGGCCTGGCCGGCGTGCACTACATGATCGAAAACGGGAAGACCACGCCGTTTAAATTTTTCTTCGGCGCCCCCAGCTGCGTGCCGGCCACGTCCTTTGAAACGGCCGGAGCCACCCTTGATGCCGCCGATGTGGAAAGCCTGATGGAACGGGAGGAAATAAAATACCTGAGTGAAATGATGAATTTTCCCGGCGTGCTGAACGGTGATGAGGAAGTGCTGCGCAAGATCGCCGCCGCCCGCAAACAGGGCAAGCCGGTAGACGGCCACGCCCCGGGGCTGCGGGGCGAAGCCGCCCAAAGGTATATTGCCGCCGGCATCAGCACCGACCACGAATGCTTTACCCTCGAAGAAGCCCTGGACAAAATACAGGGCGGCATGAAGATCATCATCCGTGAAGGAAGCGCCGCCAAGAACTTTGAAGCGCTGGCCTCCCTGCTCCACTCTCATCCTCATATGGTGCTGTTTTGCAGTGACGACAAGCACCCCGACAGCCTGGTGAGCGGTCATATCAATCAATTGTGCGCCCGTGCCGTGGCCAGGGGCTTCGATGTGTTCAACGTGCTGCAGGCGGCCTGCGTCAATCCCGTGACCCACTACCAACTTCCCGTAGGCCTTCTGCAACCGGGCAACCCCGCCGACTTCATCGTGGTTACCGACCTGCAGCAGTTTGAAGTGCAGCAAACCTATATCAACGGCCAGCTGGTAGCCGATCAGGGCCGGTCCGCTATTCCCCGCCAACCAATCAGCATCATCAACAACTTTCATTGCAGCCCCCTTCATCCGCAGGATCTTGCCGTTCCCTGGCAGGGCGAAACCACCCTGCCGGTGATCGAAGCGCTGGACGGCCAGCTCATTACCAACAAACTACCGGTGACCCCTAAGGTAGCAGAGGGCTTCATCGTCAGCGATGTGGACAACGACGTATTGAAAATGGTAGTAGTCAACCGTTACCACCCGGCACCGGCGGCCAAGGCCTTTATTAAAAATTTCGGACTGAAATCGGGAGCGCTGGCCTCCTCGGTGGCCCACGACTCGCACAACATCGTGGCGGTGGGTACCGACGACGAAAGCCTTTGCCGGGCCATCAACGCGGTGATCGCCAGCGAAGGCGGCATTGCCTGCATGCATAAAGAAGAATGGGTGCTGCCCCTGCCCGTAGCCGGGCTCATGAGCACCGAAGACGGCTACACCGTAGCCGAAAAATATGCCGCCATCGACCAGGTGGCCAAGGACCTGGGCTCGTCCCTCTCCGCCCCCTTCATGACCCTTTCCTTCATGGCCCTGTTGGTCATCCCGCATTTAAAACTCAGTGATAAGGGATTGTTCGACGGAGATGCGTTTTCGTTTCTATGATAAGTTTACAAGTTTACGAGTTTACAAGTTGCTGGCGCCGGTAACGAACTCGTAAACTTGTAAACCCGTAAACTTGTAAACTGCTTAAGCCTCCTGCCCTATCCAAACCGCCCCGCCGATGCTGTCGCGTTCGGCGCCGGTGGCCGAGGAAAGGGTGTTGTATTCCTGGCGCCAGCGCAGCACGCCCATCAGCGCCATGACCAGGGCTTCCTTGTAGTTCAGGATCAGCTCGTCGGCCACGACGATTTCTGTTTGCAGGGCGGCGGCCGCTTCCCGCAGGCGGTCCACCAGGAAAGTGTTCAGGGCGCCGCCGCCGGTGACCAGCAGCTTGCGCGGGCCTTCGGCGCCGGCCGGGGCCAGGGCCAGGGCAGCCGTTACCTGGCCCACGATATGCTCCACGTAGGTGCGCAGGCTGTCGTTATGCGTCAGGCCGAAGGACCGGATCAAGGGATAGACCTCGTCGGTACCAAAACTGTTGGAAAGGGATTTGGGCGCCGGTTTCCGGTAATACTCCAGTTCGTTGAGCATTTGCAGCAGCCCTTCGTTCACTTGGCCCAGGGCGGCCAGCGACCCGCCGGGATCGTGATCCTTGCCGTGCTTGGCGGCCAGCAGGTTCAGCACCCGGTTGGCCGGGCAAATGTCAAAAGCGGTCCACTGCCCGTCTTTTTTAAAGGAGATGTTGGCGATGCCGCCGATATTCAGAAAAAGGTCGTAGTCGCGGAAGAGCAACTTTTCGCCAATGGGAACGATGGGCGCGCCCTGCCCGCCGAAGGCCACATCCAGGGCCCGCAGGTCCGACACCACCGGCAGGCCGGTAGCGGCCGCCAGGGCGGCCCCGTCGCCGAGCTGGGCGGTCATTTTTTGGGCGGGCAGGTGAAAGGTAGTATGCCCGTGCGACGCAATCAGCGCCACCTGGTAGTGCAGGTTGTGCTCTTCGATAAAGCGGTTGACCTGGCTGCCCAGGTAGTGCCCGTAGGCGGTATGCAGCAGCTGGTAGTCCAGTGCATTCAGCGCCGTGGCGCCTTTCAGGGCCTCTTTCCAGTCATTGTCGTAAGGATAGCAGGCGGAAGCCAGGATCTCAAAGCTCCAGTTGCCGCCATTTTCGTGCAATTCAGTATACACAATATCCAGTCCGTCGAGCGAGCTGCCGCTCATTAATCCGATTACTTTATAAACCATAAGCGAAAGTTACAGGCTGCGAAGTTATAGGTACGGAGCAAATGGGGAGGCCTAAAAGTTGCATCAGGAATCTGGCAATTCGTACTTAGCTTTGGCAGGGTAGTGAACGAGCGGAAGCAGGACAGGAACCCTTCGCCTTTATCGATGAAACTCAATGCACATGGTCATTAACTTAAGCAAAGCGCATTCCCTGGTCAGCAACTGGATCGCGGAAATCCGGGATACGGAAGTACAGAACGACCGCATGCGGTTCCGCCGGAACCTGGAGCGCATCGGCGAAATTGCCGCCTACGAGATCAGCAAGGTGCTGCCGATGGTCCAGAAGGACGTGCAAACCCCGCTGGGAATAGCGGCTTGCAGGGTGCTGGAACAGCAGCCGGTGCTGGCCACCATCCTGCGGGCCGGTCTTCCGCTGCACCAGGGGCTGCTGAATTATTTCGATAAGGCCGACAACGCCTTTATTTCGGCTTACCGCAAGCACCACAAGGACGGCTCCTTCGAGATCCGTATGGAATACATTTCCAGCCCCGAGCTCGACAACCGGATCGTGATCCTCTCCGACCCGATGCTGGCCACCGGGGCCTCGCTGGTGAAAAGCATCCAGTACATCAAGGCGGAGAGCAATCCCGCCAGCATCCACGTGGTCACCGCCATTGCCTGCACGGTAGGCATTGAATACGTCAAAAGGGAAATTCCCACCGCCACCATCTGGTGCGGCGATATCGACGACGAACTGACCGCTAAGGGCTACATCGTGCCCGGGCTGGGCGACGCCGGCGACCTGGCGTTCGGCTCCAAAACCCAATCGTAGAGAATTAACAGGCGAACGCAGAAAAATCCGGGGGAACCGCAGAGAATGGCTTTTAATTGTAATTTATTCTTAGTAATTTTTCATACTCAACCTCTGTGTGCAATGAGAAAGATCGCCTTTTTGCTAATGCTGTGTTTTGGCGCGATTGCCGCTTCTGCCCAGGACCCCAACTTTTCGCAGTTTTTCGCCTCCCCGCTCACCCTGAACCCTGCCCTGACCGGCAAGTTCAACGGCGCCCTGAGGGTGGCCGGCAATTACCGCAACCAATGGCCTACCATCAATAACGCCTTTACCACTTACACCCTTTCGGTGGATGGCAACATCCTGAAAAACGCTATTCCCGAGATCGACCAGTTCGGGATAGGCCTGCTGGGCTTTAGCGACCGCAGCGGTGGCGGCGTCCTCCAATACAACTACCTCGGTGCCTCCACCGCCTACCAAAAAGGGCTGGATGAAAACGGCTACCACCAGCTGGGGCTGGGTTTCCAGGGCACCTATGTAAGCAAACGGCTCAACACGCAAAGCCTGAAAATGGAGGACCAGCTGCGTGCCGACGGCTTTACCGGCCTGTCGCAGGAAGCTTTCAACAATTCCAGGCTCACCCTGTCGTATTTTGACCTGAGCACCGGCATCCTCTACAACGGCACCACCAACGGCTCGAACAATATCTACGCCGGCGTGTCGATGTATCACCTCAACCGCCACAAGGAAAAATTTACCGATACCGGCAATTTCTACCTGCCGGCCCGGGTCACCTTCCAGGGCGGCGGCATGGTGCCGGTCAACGGCGGGCTGGACCAGCTGCACTTCAGCGCCAACTACAGCCGGCAGGCCAATGCCACCAATACGGTGTTCGGCGGCGCCTATATGCTCAACCTGAACGGGGACGAAAATAGCCCCACCAACCTATACCTGGGCAGCTGGTACCGCCTCGGCGATGCCGTGATCCCCTATATCGGGCTGGAATTCGGCGAATTTCACGTGGGCGCTACCTACGACGTCAATATCTCGAAATTAAAGCCGGCCTCCAACCTCCGCGGTGGAGCCGAGTTCTCCCTCATCTACATCAAGCGCCACCAGGATCCCAATGCCCGGAAGCTGAATTGTCCTAAATTTTAAACATGGAATTAGTTCATTGGGTCATTGGTTAATTAGGAATCGGGAGGCGGCCTCTCAAATGTCAAGGCCCAATGAACCAATTAACCAATTCCCCTTTTGCCGCTTACATAAACACTTCCCTTTAAATAAAACCGGTACGGCAAAAGTGCGTGCTCGCCGGCATAGTCTACGCCGATGCGGGGGGCTACGGCCACCATATCGTCGGTGACACGGAAGCCGTCATCGGCGATGAACAGTTCGTCGCTTTGCAGCGAATGGCCGCACTGGGTGGTATGGAAGCCCAGGGCCTTGCCAACGTTGCCCGGCCCGCGGGTAAGCGTGGCATCGGCCTTTTTCTTGCCCGTCCGCCACAACATGATATCAATACCTTCCAGGGGCTCCACCGCCCTTATCAGGATGGCATGCGGCCTCCCTTTTTCGTTGGTAACGATATTGAACATCTGGTGAATGCCGTAGCACAGGTATACATAGGCGGTGCCGCCCTGCTCGAACATTACTCCCGTGCGGGGGGTCCGCCCCCGGAAGGCATGCGACGCCCGGTCGGCCTCACCGGCATAGGCCTCCGCTTCCACAATGCGGCCCGCCGTATGCGCGCCGTTCCAGTTCGTCACCAGCACCTTACCCAGCAGTTCCCGGGTGATCCCTACCACATCCTCACGCAGGTAAAAGGAGAGCGGCAGCTTTTCATAATTTGTCGCCATGGATGAAAATGCAGGCCGGGGTGCGTCATTGCAACCCGATTCCTTACTTTTATCGCTCAAATTTAATCCTTGCTTAAAGAAATCATTGTTGCCATACAATCTTACATCGAGGCGCACCAGTTTATCCGCAAGCACCGGCTGTGGAAATGGATCCTGATCCCCGGCGTCGTTTATACGGTCCTGTTTATCCTGGGCATGTACTTTTTCCTGCAATCGGCCAACGAGATGGTACACCTGATCAGCCGGGAGACCGGGCTGGAAGCCTGGTTGCAGCGGGAACGCAACGAGCTGCTCAGCTTCCTGTTCGTCCTGGCGGGCGTCTTCCTGTGGATTATCCTGCTGCTCTTTTATTTTTCCCTGTTCAAGTTCCTTTTTCTCATCCTGGGCTCGCCGGCCTTCGCCTACCTGAGCGAAAAGACCGAAAGCATCCTGGAAGGCAAGGATTTTCCGTTCAGCTTTCCGCAGTTCCTGCGCGACGTCGGGCGGGGCGTCCGGCTGGCGCTGCGCAATACCTTCTGGCAATCGATCTACCTGCTGGCCATCGTGCTGCTGTCGCTGATCCCCATCGCCGGCTCCGTGGCGCCGCTCATCGCCCTGGTGGTGGAGTGCTATTATTTCGGCTTCTCGATGCTGGACTACAGCCTGGAACGCAACAAGCTGAATTTTTCCCAAAGTATTTATTTCGTCGGCCGGCACCGGGGACTGGCCATCGGCAACGGCCTGATCTTTTACCTGATGCACTCCCTGGTGCTGGTGGGCTGGGTAGTGGCCCCCGCCTATGCCGTAGTAGCCGCCACCTTAAGTTTGCATAAAGTAAAAACCTCCTGATGCCCGCAGCCTCCCTCCTCCTGATCCCTACCGTTCTGTACGAAGGCCAAGTGGATTGCCTTCCCGCTTATATCCTAACCGCCGTGCAGCAGTGCGACGTCTTTTTCGTGGAAAACGAACGGACGGCCCGCCGCTACCTGAAGCTCCTCTGGCGCGAAATGGTGATCGATAACTACGAATGGCACAACATAAAAGAAGTGACGCCGGATACCAAGGCGGCGTTTACCGAAGCGGTGCGCCAGCATAAAACCATTGGCGTCATCAGCGAGGCGGGCTGCCCCGGCGTGGCCGATCCCGGCCAGCAGTTGGTGGCCTGGGCCCAGCAAATGAACGTGCCGGTAAAGCCCCTGGTAGGCCCCAACTCCATCCTGCTGGCACTGATGGCCAGCGGCATGAACGGGCAGCAATTCCATTTTGCCGGCTACCTGCCCATCGACGCGGCCGAACGTACCCGCACGCTTAAACAGCTGGAAGCCGAATCGCGGCAGAAATCCTGCACCCAGATCTTTATTGAAACGCCTTACCGCAACAATGCCCTGATGGAAGCACTGGTGAAAACCCTGCAGCCGCAAACCCAGGTGTGTGTGGCCGCCGACCTGACCGGCCCTACCGAACTGGTGGTGACCAAAACCGTGGCGCAATGGAAGGGCGCCCTGCCCCCGCTGCACAAGCGGCCCGCCATCTTCCTGCTGTATGCCGGCCAGTAAGGGGGGCAAAGGCCGGCGGATAATGTTTAAATCGTCATCGCATAATTGTAATTACCTTAGTCCCCTTTTACAGCCTTTTCACGGGCGCAGTGCGATTCAATAGTTTTTAAATATTAATGAACTTATCGTTATGCGGATTGGAATTGTTTGTTATCCGACTTTTGGCGGCAGTGGCGTATTGGCAACCGAACTGGGAAAGGCACTGGCGCAGAAAGGCCACCATGTGCACTTCATTACGTACCAGCAGCCCGTGCGGCTCAACGTGTTTGTGCCCAACCTGTTCTACCACGAGGTGCAGGTGCCTACCTATCCCCTGTTCGATTACCCGCCTTACGAAACGGCGCTGGCCAGCACCCTGGTGGATGTGATCAAGAACAACCACCTGCAGCTGCTGCACGTACACTACGCCATCCCGCACGCTTCGGCCGCCTACATGGCCAAGAAGATCCTGGAAGAGGAAGGCTACAATATTCCCTTCATCACCACGCTGCACGGCACCGACATCACGCTGGTGGGCCGCGACAAGACCTTTTCGCCGGTGGTGACCTTTTCCATCAACCAGAGCGATGCCATCACGGCGGTTTCAAACAACCTGGCCGAAGAAACCTACAAGCACTTCAAGATCATCAAGCCCATAGAGGTTATTCACAACTTCGTGGACGTGGAACGTTTCAACCGCAAGGGTATCGACGCCTTCCGCAAGGTGATCGCCCCTAACGGCGAGCGCATCCTGCTGCACGCCTCCAACTTCCGCAAGATCAAGCGGGTGCAGGACGTGGTGAAGATCTTTAATGAAGTGATCAAGGAAGTACCCAGCAAGCTGCTGTTTGTAGGCGACGGCCCCGAGCGGGTTACGGCCGAGGACCTGAGCCGAAGCCTGGGCATCTGCGACGAGATCCGCTTCGTGGGCAAGCAGGAACAAATGGAAGATATCCTGGCCATTGCCGACCTGTTCCTGCTGACGTCTGACTACGAAAGCTTCGGCCTGGCGGCCCTGGAAGCCATGGCGGCAGGCGTACCGGTGATCTCGACCAATGCCGGCGGCCTGGGCGAGGTGAATGTACAGGGCGTCACGGGCTATATGGGCAATGTGGGCGACGTGGCCACCATGAGCAAGCAGGCCATTTCCATCCTGAAGGACGACGAAACGCTGCAACAGTTCAAGACCGCCGCCGCGGAGCACGCCTATAAATTCGACATCCACAACATTATTCCCATTTACGAGGAACTGTACCGGCGCTTCCTGCCGGAAGGAGACGCATGAGGAGATTTCGGATGTCGGATTTCGGATCCCCTTGACAGCAAAAAGACTCTTACAAAATAGAAAGCCCCCGAAAACCGGGGGCATTTTTATTTCGATTGTAGACAATTTTATCCTGAAGGATGCCATCAGCTTTCAAGGGGATCCGAAATCCTCTCGCCTTGGGCGAGACGAAATCCGACATCACCTGCGTCTCAGCCATGGTTCGGGGTTCACGTTGCGCGACTCGATCATCAGCATGAAGTCGATCTGGCCGCCGTTGCCGTCATCGGCGGCAGCGGCGCGGCCCAAAGACTGGCCGGTGCGTATGGCCATTCCCTTGCTGACACTGACAGCAGACAGGTTGCTGTAGATGGTAAAATATTTCCCGTGGCGGATGATCACCGTCATGCCGTCGCCGATATTGGCTACAGAACTCACCTCTCCGTCAAAAACCGATTTCACATTCACCCCTGCGGAAGGTGTACAGACCGTAATGCCGGGGTTGTCCATGGACAGGTTGCCTACCTTGCTGGTGCCGAAAGGGATACATACATAACCGTTATCCACGGGCCAGGGCAGGCGTGCGCGGTTGCCTTCAAAGCTGTTGTTCAACGCCACGTCGGTTTCGTTCAGGTCCAGGTAGCTTTTGGGCCGGCCGGTGGGGGCAGCTTTGGGTTCTTCGGTCCGAGCTGCCGGGGGAGTCGTTACCGAGGTAGCGGGAGGCGCAGTGGTCGTAGCCGGGGGCGTGGCGGCCGGGGTGGTCCGGGGCGCAGCCGCTACCGGTGGAGCCGCCGCCGGCTTATTGGCCTCGGCCGCCCTGCGCTCCGCCTCCAGGCGGGCCAGGCGTTCGCGTTCGGCTTTCTCGGCGGCAGCTTTGCGTTCCGCCTCGCGGCGGGCCAGCTCCCTGCGTTCCGCCTCCCGCTTTTCCGCGGCTTTTCGTTCGGCTTCCTTGCGGGCCAGCTCAATTTCACGGCGGATAACGGCGGCAATGGCGCTTTTCAGCTGGGCATCGCGTTTTTTACGGGTAGTGATCTGCTTTTGCAGGTCTTTTTCCTGCGTCTGCAGCTTGGCCACCACCTGGTCTTTTTCCTTTTTCTGGTCTTCCAGCACGGTCATTTGCTGCGTCTGGTTTTGCAGGGCATCGTTTTTCTGGGTTTTCTTGCCCAGCAGCTGCGATTTCTTATCGGTGATCTCCTGCTTCGTCTGCACGATATTGGTCACCTGCTGCTGCCGGTACGACCGGTACGACTTCAGGTAGCTTACCCGCTTCAGGGCGTCGTTGAAGCTGCTGGCAGAAAAGATAAAGTTCAGGTAGTCGTAGGTGCTGCGGTTCTTGTAGGCATAGACCACGCTGCGCTCGTACTGCATTTTGAGGGTATCCAGCTGGCGCTGCAGGCGGTTGATCTCCAGCGTGCTCAGGTAGATCTCGTCCGATACCAGCTTGATCTCCTTGTTGATGTTGCTGATGTAACGGCCCTGCAAACTCATTTTCCGCTGCAGCAGGTTCAGCTGGCCGATGGTTTCTTTCCGCTGGCCTTTTACCTGCTGGTACACCGACTGAATCTCGCTCAGTTCCTTCTGGATGGCCTGGCGCTCCTTTTCCATTTTCGACCGGTCCTGCCCCTGGGCAAAGCCGGTAATAAAGCAGGCGCTGAACAGGATCCCTGTCAAGAGTTTTTTCATGCGCAAAATATTTACAAGGCGTCTAGGGTAACGCCCGGTGCTTAAATTTTGGTGTGCCGGTTAACGTTTATTTCTTCCGGAAATTTTTGGGAATGGAAAACGGGAAGCTCACCTCCTGGTTGAAGTCGTACTGTTTGAATTCCATTTCTATATCCAACTTATTTTTTTCGGCTACCGTAATTTTCCGCTTGGTCGAAAAGAGCGGTCCCCGTTTGGTTTCGTAGTCGCTATAGCTCAGGTCGGCGGTACGGCTGCGCGCATTGTCCTTATCATCCAGTTTGCTGTGCAGCAGCAGGTCGTTGTCGGCGCTGAGGGTGATGAGGTTTTTGAAATAGCTTCCTATGCTCAGCAGCGACAGCGTGTTGTTGCTGTTCTTGGAGTAGGAGACGATATTGCTGTCGAGGAACACCACGTTGCCGATCAGCAGGTTTTGCAGGGTGGGCAGGTTCAGCGGCAGGGCCGTGATCTCCTTCAGGTAGTCGACGGAGCGGGAGGTGTAGGTTTTATTCAGCTTATCGATGAGAAAAACCGAGTCCCGGGTCACCAGCACCCGCATGGCTTCAATTCCCAGGATGGCATTTACCGACAGCCAGATGGCGCTGTCCTTGTACATGCGCAGGTTGGCATTCACCCGGTATTTTTTGTCGCCGGATCCGCTGTAGTCCACGTCCATCTTGGCGGTAAAGGTTTTGTATACTACCTGGTTGGAGTCCAGCTTTCCCAGGGTGGTGCGGATAAACCGGAGCGAGTCGGCCCGGTAATCGTGCACGGGCACCACCTCGGCCGAGTCTTTTTTGGCAATGGCGGTCTGTATCTTTTTCGTGGACCGGCAGGAAGCCATCAGGCAGACTGCCAAGACAAAGGCAAAAATTCTCATCATAATGCTTATATTTTTCCGGTCGAGCCAAAGCCTCCGTGGTTTCTAACGGTTTCGGACAGCAGCGCTACGCTTTCCCAGCGCACCCGTTCCACCCGCTGCACCACGATTTGGGCAATGCGGTCGCCGGCAGCTATGACCTGGGCTTCGGCGGAAAGATTGATCAGGATCACCTTAATTTCCCCGCGGTAGTCGCTGTCGATGGTACCCGGGGTGTTCAGGCAGGTAATGCCCTGGCGGATGGCCAGGCCGCTGCGGGGCCGTACCTGGGCTTCAAAGCCCGCGGGGAGCTCCAGGTACAGGCCGGTAGGCACCAGGGCGCGCCCCAAAGGGGGCAGCTCCAGCGGCGCTTCCAGTGAAGCCCGGATATCCATGCCGGCAGCCCCTTCGGTCACGTATTCCGGCAGGGGGTTAGTGGATTTGTTGACGATCTTTACGGCGACCTCCATGCTTTCAAAGATAATAGTGATGTAAAGGAAAGAAATTAAATAGTTTCCAATAAGGCGGTGGCATAGGCCACCACGCCTTCCTTACGGCCGACGAAGCCCATTTTTTCGGTAGTGGTGGCCTTGATGGAAACGGTCCGCTCGCCCAGCCCCAGGATGCCGGTAATGGCGGCCTGCATCTGCGGAATGAAGGGCTTTATCTTGGGCTCCTGCAGGCAAAGGGTGCAGTCGATGTTCACTACGCCATAGCCTTCCTGCTGCACCAGCGCTGCGGTTTTCTGCAGCAGGATCTTGCTGTCGATGCCTTTGTAGGAAGCATCGGTATCGGGGAAGTGGACGCCGATATCGCCCAAACAGGCAGCGCCCAGCAGCGCATCGCAGATGGCGTGCAGCAGCACATCGGCATCGCTGTGCCCGACGGCACCGCTGTGATGCGGTACTTCCACGCCGCCCAGCATAAAGGGTCGGCCTTCTGCCAACTGATGATAGTCCACTCCAAATCCGATGCGGTAACCCATATTCTTAATTTGGCGCAAAGATATCAGAAAACAGGTACGAGGTAAGAAGTACAAAGTAAAAGGAAAGCGGCAGGAAGCAGGAAGTAGAAAATAAAAAAGCGGAAGCTGTAAGGCCTCCGCTTTTTAATAGTATGATTCAGGTATTTCCTTACTTCGTACTTATTCCTCCGATGTATTATCCAGGTCAAATACGAGCGAGAAACGCAGGGTATTCGATAAGGGGTTCTGATTCACGCCCGAGCCGCTGGGGATCAGGTACGAAAAGTTCAGGCCGAATACATTGTACTTAATGCCGGCGCCGGCAGTGAAGTAGCGACGGTTGCCCTTGGTCTTGTCTTCCCAGAAGTAACCGGTACGCAGGGAGAACTGGTTGTTGTAGGTGTACTCGGCACCTGCAGACACCTGGAACTCCTTCATTTCTTCGCTGAAGCCGCCGGGAGCGTCACCGAAAGAGCTGAACCAGCTGCTGATCACGCTTTTGCTGCGGTAGGCATCGTAATCGGCCTGCGTGGCGGGCTGAGCCGGGGGCGTAGGCACCATCAGCTTGTTCAGGTCCGCACCAAAGCTGACCTTGTTGCTTTCATCAATGACATGGGTATAGGTGGTACCGATACCGAAGTTGGCGGGAATAAAGTCCTTCTGATCGGCCGAGTTGGTATAACCCACCTTGGTGCCCAGGTTCGTCAGGGCGCCGCCGAAGGCCCAGCCCTGTCCTTCTTCATTCTGGTTGTTGAAGTAGATGCCCAGGTCGGCAGCCACGGCATTACCGGCCTTGTATACAGCCGAATTGCCCGGAAACGTGCCCTTGGCCAGGCTCGAATTGATATATTTCATGCCCACACCCAGGCCAAACTTGTCGGACAGGCGGCGGGAGTAGCCAAACTGCAGGCCCAGCTCGCGGGGATTGCCTTCGCCCCCGAAGTTGCCGTTGGCATCGGTGAATTTGATGCTGCCAAGGCTGAAGTAGCGCAGGGAAGCCGAAATCGCCTGCAGCTCGTCCAGTTTGTAGAAGCCTGCGGCCGAAGCCATGTAAACGTCATTGACAATATTTTTCAACCAGGGGGTGTAGGTGACGTTGGCGCCGGCGTTCGACGTGTTGAACGGTACCTTGCCCAGGTTGAAGTGGGCCGAGCTGGGGTCGGCGGAAGTAGCCAGGGACAGGTCGCCCATGCCGCCGGAGCGGGCATCGGGGGAAATTCTCAGAAAGGGAACAGCGGTAGTGACTACGTTAATCCGCGGGGCATCCTGTGCTTTCAGGGAAGAAGCAGACAAACCTAAAAACAAAGCCAGAACGGCGCCGCATTTTAAGGCAGTTGGTCTCATATGAATCTTTTAAAAGTGTGTGAAAATAGAGAGTTTTTACTGAAATAACATTTTAATCGGTTAATTATCCACTGGCAGGCCTTTTCCCGGATAGGAAGTATACAAACGCGGCGCTGGCGGTCTTGCCCGGCAACTATTCAAAAGGTTAACAAAACGTTGCACCCGTTCCGAATTCCATGAACGCTCATCAGCAACCATTATTGCCCCCTGCCGAAAAAAATCACCGGCATTTTACTAGGGAATTACTTCTACCCGCCTGGGTTTTAACGAATTATAAAAAAGTAGGTTGTTTGCCACCTGTTGTTTTCTACCAATAGTAATATATTCGCACCCTTTAAGAAGAAAAACTCAGCAGAAAAAGGCAATAATCTTTTTTTAACAACGTTTATTCCTATTGTCAGACAGTGGCTCCCGTGGGATATGCGCCAACATTCGCCTTTCTGAACGACAAAAACTAAACACATGCAAGTCAAAAATCTTTTAATCCTTCTATCCTCAGCCGCCTTGCTGTCCTCATGCAAGGGCGGTGGCCTCTTTGGAGGCAAGAAAAAAGAACAATCCGAAGTTACCGGGTGGAATTACAATGATAAAAACATGGGAGGCTACCAGGTCGCCAAATCGCAGGACCAGGCTACAGGGCCCGGACTGGTGTTTGTCCAGGGTGGTACCTTTACCATGGGGCAGACCGAAGAAGACATCATGGGCGACTTCAACAACATCAAACGCCGCGTAACGGTTCCTTCCTTTTATATTGACCGCTCCGAAGTGGCCAACGTCCACTACCGCGAATACATCCACTGGCTGAACCGGGTATTTGACCCCGAAGCGGACGAAAACAACAAAAAGATCCTCGAAAACGCCCTGCCCGATACCCTGGTATGGCGTAGCGAATTAAGCTATAACGAACCCTTGGTGGAATACTATTTCCGTCACCCGGGCTTTAACGACTACCCGGTGGTGGGCGTTTCCTGGCGCCAGGCTTATGACTTCTGTCTCTGGAGAAGCGACCGCGTGAACGAAGGCATCCTGATGAAAAAAGGCTATGTGTCCGGCAAGGGCATCCAGGGCCAGCAGCAGGAAAGCAACTTCACCACCAAATCCTACCTGCTGGGTCTGTACCAGGCACAGCCGGGCAAGGTGAAGAACAACTCGCTGAAAACTTCCCAGGGCACCCCCCGCATGCAGGTAACCATGGAAGACGGCCTGCTGCTCCCCGACTACCGCCTGCCCTTTGAAGCGGAGTGGGAATACGCCGCCTACGGTTACATCAACCAGAACCCCCGTCCTTCCGCCAAAGAAGGCAAACGCGGCGAAGAGCTGATCACCAACAAACAAATCTATCCCTGGGCACACAATACCACCGGCCTTCGCGACACCAAGCACGGAAGCTGGCAGGGCCAGTTCATGGCGAACTTTAAAAGAGGTTCGGGCGACAACGCCGGTGTAGCCGGTGGCCTGAACGACCGCGCCATCTACACCGCCCCCGTGAAATCGTTCTACCCCAACGGCTTTGGCCTCTACAACATGGCCGGCAACGTCAGCGAATGGGTATACGACGTGTACCGTCCGCTGACCAGCCTGGACGCCGACGACGTGGCACCGGTACGGGGCAACAAGTTCATGAAGGTGTATAAAAACGAGCAGAACGAAGCCGAAGTGGACAGCACCGGCCGCGTGAAAATGATACCGGTGACCGACGAAGAAAGCAAGCACCGCCGCAACTACCAGCGCGGTAACGTGATCAACTTCCTCGACGGCGACAGCCTCTCGAACGCCTCCTACGGCTATGGCATCACCACCCTGGTAAGCGACAAGTCGCGGGTGTATAAAGGCGGCAGCTGGAACGACCGCGCCTACTGGCTCAGCCCCGGTACCCGCCGCTACATGGAGGAAGACCAGGCCAGCAGCACCGTTGGTTTCCGTTGCGCCATGGACCGCATGGGCAGCCCCGAAGGCAACAAACGCAAAACCGGCAACTTCTGGAAGCCGAGAAGACAAAACAGGTAATCTCCTGAAAATACAACCAAAGCCCTCCCCCGCGGAGGGCTTTTTTATTGGCGACTGACTACATTTGCCATAAACCTCCCCCGAATAGTTATGAAGATCGAAGAACTCTACGACCTATATCTTCAGCACCCCTCGGTGCAAACCGATACCCGGAAGCTGCAACCCGGCGACCTGTTCTTTGCCCTGAAAGGCCCCAACTTCAACGGCAACGCCTTTGCCCGCCAGGCCCTGGAGCAGGGCGCCGCCTATGCCGTCATCGACGAAGAGGCCTTTGCCATCCCGGGCAAAACCATCCTGGTGGACGATGTGCTGAAAGCCCTGCAGCTGCTGGCCACCCACCACCGCCGGGAGTTTACCATTCCGTTTATCGCCATCACCGGCAGCAACGGCAAAACCACCACCAAGGAACTGGCCCATGCCGTCCTTTCCAGCACCCATAAAACCTATACAACGGAGGGAAACCTCAACAACCATATCGGCGTACCGCTGACCCTCCTCAAGATCCGGCCGGACGCGGAATTCGCCATCATTGAAATGGGGGCCAACCACCTCCACGAGATCGCCTCCTATTGCCAGATCGCCCGGCCGACCCACGGCCTGATCACCAACTGCGGCAAGGCCCACCTCGAAGGCTTTGGCAGCGAGGAGGGCGTCCGGAAAGGGAAAGGCGAACTGTACGACTTCCTGCGCCAGTACAACGGCGGCGCCTTCGTGATGCAGGACTACGACTACCTGCAGCCCATGAGCGCGGGCATCCAGACCATCGTTACCTATGGCACCGGGGAGGCCGACATCAGCGGCCAAGCCAGCAAAAACGATCCTTTCCTGTCGGTGAGCTTTACCAAAGGCTTCCAGGGCACGGTCGACACCCACCTGGTCGGGGGCTACAACCTGCCCAACGTGCTGGCCGCCGTTACCATCGGCAAGTTCTTTCACATTCCCGAAGAAAATATTCGCAAGGCCATCGAGGGGTATAGTCCCTCCAACAGCCGGTCGCAGCTGATGACCCGGGGCAGCCATCAGATCATCCTGGACGCCTACAATGCCAATCCCAGCAGCATGAAGCTGGCCATCGAGAACTTTGCCCAGGCAGAGGGGCAGAACAAAGTGCTGGTGCTGGGCGCTATGGCCGAACTGGGCAAACAAAGCAGCGACGAGCATCGCCAGATCATCGAGGTTATTCAACAACATCCCTGGAAAAATGTGCTGCTGGTAGGCGGCGAGTTTGCCTCCGTCGCCCACCCGTTCCTGCACTTCGGTACGGCCGATGAAGCCGGCGCCTGGCTGCAGGCCCACCCCCTGGAAGGCGCCAGCCTGCTGATCAAGGGTTCACGCAGCACCCGCATGGAAAAAGTTTTAGACTATTTACCCGCTTGATTATGATGAACGCCAACCCTCCGCATAGAAGTTATCCTGCCTCGGTGTTGCAATGCCGCTGCCCGCGCTGCCGCGAGGGCAAACTTTTCAAAAACCCCGTTTCCATCGGCCTGAAGCGCAACATGGAAATGAACCCCCATTGCCCGGTCTGCGGGCAGCCTACCGATATCGAGGTAGGGTTTTATTATGGCACCGGCTATGTCAGCTATGTGCTGGCCCTGCTGATCAGCGGTATCAGCTTCGTTGCCTGGTGGCTGGCCATTGGCTTTTCGTTCCAGGACAACCGCTTCCTGTACTGGGTCATCGCCAACGCGGTGCTGCTGATCGTGCTGCAGCCCTGGCTGATGCGCCTTTCCCGCAGCCTCTGGATCTCCTGGTTCGTGCGCTACGATCCCAACTGGAAGAACCACAAGCCCGACGATACCGAACGGGTAGTGGAAGGGCAAATGGGCAACTGGTAGTTGCGGGAATTGGTTAATTGGTTAATTGGGATATTAGGCCATGAATAGTGAAGGGATTCTCCCTATCGCCCATTAACCAATTAACCAATTAACTCATCCCTTACATCACTACGGACTTTTACTTACCACTAACGATAATTTAATAGTTTCAACTCTTCATTACCGCTTGATTTCCGTTATCTTAGCACAGCAATATCCTTTTGTCCTCCCTTACCGGGCACAAGGGGTACATACATGAAAAACAAAGCCCTAAACCTGCCCTTTATTGCCAAGTGCCCCAATCCGGAAGAGGTCATATGAATGTCCCGCATAATTTGTCGCTTTCCCAACAGGAGAAGGCGGTCCTTTCCGGGCCCCTTGTCCATGGCCACGCCCTGCTGACGCTGGGTGCGGACGGCCGTATCCTGGAGGCCGACCAGCCCCTCTGCGGCCATGGAAAAGCCGACCTAGAAAAGGCCAACTTCCTGCACCTGGTGCACCCCGACGACAAACCGGTGCTTCGCGAGCTGCTGCAACAGGCCGCCGAAGGCCAGCGGGCCAAAAACATCCTCCACCGCTTTTCCCTCCGCAATGGTTCCTGGCACTGGCTGAACACCTCCTTTGTGCCCGGCATTCCCGGGCAAGTGACGGCCATTGCCAGTGAAGCAGCCCACTTGGCTGCGCCTGCCGGCGCCCCCCGCATGGGCTCCAACAACGTTACCGGCCTCGTCGAAAACGGCTGCCTGCTGCGGGTGTGGAGCAGCAAACGGGACGTGACCCAGCAAAAGATCAACGAGGAAAGCATCCAGTACATGGCCAGCATCGTGGACAATGCTACCGACGCCATTTACTCCTTTACCCCCGACGGAAAGGTGTGCTCCTGGAACAAAGCCTGCCAGGAACTGACCGGCATCGCTCCCCGCGACATCCTGGGCCACCCGGTGCGTTCCCTGCTGCAGTACCGCTATAAAAGCGCCTCGCTCCGCGAGATCAATACCACCCTGCGGCGCAACGGCAGCTGGAAAGGCGAAATAGAGGTGGAAAACGGCCGGCACGGACGCCCCCTCTTCCTGCTGGTGACCATCATCAGCCTCCGCGACGGCAGCAACAACTTCACCCGCTTCCTGGTTTTTTGCAAGGACCTGTCGGAAAATAAAAAAGCCGAAAACCTGCTGAAGGAAAGCGAGGAACGCTTCCGCAATATGGCCGATGCCACTCCCGCCATGATCTACGTGGTCAATGAAAAGGAATGGCCGGTCTATTTCAACCGCAAATGGCTGGAGTTTACCGGCCGTACGCTGGAGGAAGAGATCGCCTCCAACGTCGACGACAACATTCACCCCGATGACGTGGTGCGGGTAAAGCAAATCTATTATTCCAATACGCTCGCCCGCAAACCCTTCGACGTGGAATACCGCCTGCGCACGGGCGACGGCTCCTTCCGCTGGATCATTGACCGGGCCACGCCCCGCTATCTCGAAGACGGCACCTATGTGGGTTATATAGGTATCGGCTACGACATCCAGGACCGCAAGGAAGCCGACGAACAGCGCCTGAAGCAGGCCGAATACATGGGCAATCTGCTCCGCAGCATCACCGACGGCTTCCTGGCCATGGACAACAACTTTATCGTGACCATGTGGAACACGGCCGCCGAGGAGCTGTTCCGGATAAAAGCGGAAGACGCCGTTGGCCGGCCGGCGCATACCCATTTCAAAGCCTATAAAAATACCCGGGGCGCTGCCCTGCTGAACACCGCCCTGCAGAACCGGCAAACCACCCGGTTCGAGGAATACATCAGCGAAACCGACAAGTGGGTGGAAGCCCATGTCTTTCCCTTTGCCGACGGCTTTTTCGTCTACTGCCGCGATACCACCGAGCGCAAACGACGCGAAATGCAGCTTGAACTCCAGACCAAGGCGCTGAAGGTTTCCAACGACCGCTACGAATTCCTGAAAGCGGCCACCAATGAAATTATCTGGGGCATCGACCTGAAAACCGGCCGGGTAGACCTGAGCGCCGGCTGGAAGCGGCTGTTTGGCTACGAGCTGCCCGAAACGGGCATCGGCCCCTCCTTCCTCTACGACAAGGCCCATCCCGAAGACCGCGAAAAAGCCTGCCGGTTCTTTTCGGGTATTCCGAAAAACAAGATGAACCACCTGGCCGAGTACCGCCTGCAGAAAGCCGACGGCTCCTATGTGTTTGTACAGGCCACGGCCTGCCTGATCACCGGCGCCGGCAACGAACCCCTACGCCTGATCGGCTCCATCAAGGACATCACCAAGCAGAAAGAGCTGGAACAGCAGCTGGTGCTGGAGGAGATCGACAAGCAACAGCGCATCAAGGAAGCCATCCTGGAGGGATCGGAACGGCAGCGTTCCGAGATCAGCCGCGAGCTGCACGACAACGTCAACCAGATCCTGTCCTCGGCCAAGCTGTACCTTGAGCTGGCCCAGAAGCGGGACGAAATAGAACCCCTGCTGGTGACGAAGAGCATCGACTTCATCATGATGGGCATCAACGAGATCCGGAGGCTGTCGCACACCCTGGCCCCTCCCGGCCTGCGCCAGCTGGGCCTGCAGGATGCCATCGAGGAACACCTGCGCAACCTGTCGCTGCTGCAGCAAATAAAAATATCCTTTAGCTTTACCCGGAGCATCGACAAGCTGGCCTCCGAAGAAATGAAGCTGTCCCTGTACCGCATTGTGCAGGAGCAGCTGAACAATATTATCAAATACGCCCGGGCCAGCAGGGTATCCATTAAGGTAGCCAGGGAGCAGAACGACCTGGTATTGTCCATCCGCGACAATGGCGTGGGCTTTACCTTCGCCACCGTCAAAAAAGGCCTGGGCCTGGCCAATATCGCCAACCGGGCGGCCCTATTTAAAGGCACGGCTACTATTGACAGCTCGCCACACAAGGGTTGCAAGATCGTTGTACGTATCCCATTAAAATCATAAGGCATGGAACCGATTACCATCTTGATCGCTGACGATCACAAGCTGATCCGTGAAACCTGGAAACTTATTCTGAATACCGATAAACGGTTCCGGGTCATTGCCGAATGCGGCAACGGAGAGGAAGCCGTGGCGCTGTCGGGCCAGTTGCAGCCCCGGATCGTGCTGCTGGACATCAACATGGCGCCGCTCTCGGGCATCGAGGCCACCCCCCAGGTGCTGAAGAAGTCGCCCTCCTCCCGCGTCATAGGCCTGTCGAGCTTTTCGCAGCCCGGCTACGCCAAAAAGATGTTCCAGATGGGCGCCACCGGCTATGTCACCAAAAATTCCTCGCACGAGGAAATGGTGGAAGCCATCCTGGAGGTGAGCAACAATAAAAAATATGTCTGCAAGGAGGTGAAGGATATCCTGAGCGAACAGCTGAGCGGTGTCGAAAAGGATGGGCAACCCGATATTAACCTGCTTACCAGCCGCGAAATGGAGGTGGTGCGCTACCTCAAACAGGGCTTTTCCTCGAAGGAGATTGCCGGCGAGCTGTTCGTAAGCGTGAAAACCGTGGAAGCCCACCGCAACAACATCCTCAAAAAGCTGAAGCTTAAAAATACCGCCGCCCTGGTCAATTTTATCAGCACCGCTACTTTCGAGTTTTAGGAGCAATAAGCAATAAGCAATAGACAATATGCAATGACTGTTGCCCATTGCCCATTGCCCATTGCTTATTGCCTATTAAATATGCGGTGGGTTCAGCTGCGGGATCTTGTATTTCTCGCCTTTGACGATCAGGTGCACCTTCAGGTTGTGGATGGATACCGGCTTATGGGCGGCAAAGTCCGCCAGGTTGGAATCGCCGATATGAAACCCTTCGATCACGATAATGATCCCCGATCCGATCACTTCGCCCTCCAGGCCATGACGCACCACCAGGGCCGTGTCTTCCTCTATGCCGAGGCCGATACAGGTGGGATTGGTGACAATTACCTGGGCCATCCGCACAAAGCGGCCCCGGTTCACGAAGTGGGTGTCGATGCAAACGTCTTTCACGAACTCGAGGCCGGTGGTAATATGGATCTCACCGCCCAGCTTTTCATCCGCTCCCGTACCGGCATAGATCATGGGGGTGGAAAGCGCCATGGCGCCGGCGCTGGTACCGCCGATAACGATGGGATGGGAAATATAGCGCTGCTTCAGCCGGGAAAGAAACTCCGAGCCGCCGTACAGGCCGGTGAGCAATAGCTGGTCGCCGCCGGTAAAGAAGATCCCGTCGGCCTTCTCTATGCGCTCTACCAGCTCGGGATCCCCTACCTCTTTGCGGCTGCCGTGATGGATATGCCCGATCTGCGGGACGCCCAGCTCTTCAAACAACTTGCGGTATTCCCGAAACGCTTCCGTCCCCTCGCCCGAGGCGCTGGTGATCACTTCCAGTACCGGCTTGTTTTTCTTCATCAGCCCGATAAATGCCTTCAGTATTTCCATACGTTCAAAATCCTTGCTGTCCGCCTTCTCCTCCGGCTCCTGCCCTTTGTTCTCCTTTCCCCCGATGATCATGAGGATCCCCTGGGGAACCGGGCAGCTATTACCCTTATTCTTTGTCATGTGCTTCTGTTTTAAACCAACCTATTAGGGGTATTTATACAAAAAGCACGCTAGTATGCTCCGGCCCCGGTGCAGGGCTAAACCTCTGCAGGCCAGACTTTTCCACACCCCTCCCGTTGCCTTTTCCTCTCGGAAAAGGAAGACTCCTGCTGCATAACTTTTCTCCCTGCTCCCTTCTTCTTTCATGGATTTTGCACCAAACTTCAAAGAGCAACAAAACAAATAGTTTCATTATGGCAGTAAACGAAAAGAAAATAGCCCGGTTCCAGGGTGGTCCCCTGGATGGCAGCGCGTTGGAAATAGATGCCGACCTGTCGGTTTATTCGTCCTTTAAGCATATTGTGAACCCGTCTTTGGCCGTTTCAGGGGTGCCACAGGATCCGATCGAGCGCCTGGAATTTACCTACCGGGAAGAGCCGGAAGGCAGCGGCAACTTTATCCTGGACGAATAAGGCGATTTCCCATAACCTGCCCCCTTCGCACCGGCCAGCGCTCAAAAAACTCAACACCGGTAAAATCCTTTGCCGGTGACGGTACTTGCTTCGTTTGTCCCCCTCCGTCATATCTTTGAAAAACATTTGCGAACAACCCTGCTTGCCTGTTTCGCAGTTTTTCAACCCTGTTTAATGAAGCAACTTACCAACAGAAAAATCAACCTGCTGCAGGCTACTGCGCTGAATATGATCGATATGGTGGGCATAGGCCCCTTTGTGGTGATCCCTTTGGTCATCAGGTATTTTGATAACGGGCTGTTCTTATGGGCCTGGATCTTCGGCGCCTTCGTGGCCCTGGTCGACAGCATGATCTGGAGCGAGCTGGGCGCCGCCTACCCCCTGGCCGGGGGCAGCTACAACTTCCTGAACGAGGCGTATGGCCCCCGCCGCGGCCGGGTCATGAGCTTTTTGTACGTATGGCAGACCTCCATCCAGGCGCCCCTGGTGGTGGCTTCCGGCGCCATCGGCTTTGCCCAGTATTTTTCCTACCTGGTACCCCTGGGCCCCTACGAAGCCAAGGCGGTATCGGCAGGCGTTATCCTGCTGCTTACCTTCCTGCTGTACCGGAAAATTGAAACGGTCGGGAAGATATCGGTGCTGCTGTGGATCGGCGTACTGGTGACCATTGGCTGGATCATCTGGGGCGGCATCACCCACCGCCAGGTGTCCTACACGCCCATGCCTGCCGACAGCGGCGACTTTTTCCAAAAAGCCTTCTGGTTCGCCCTGGGCCAGGGCAGCGTCAAAACCATCTACAGCTACCTGGGCTACTATAATGTCTGCCACCTGGGGGGCGAGATCAAAAACCCGGGCAAGAACATTCCCCGGAGCATCTTTATTTCGGTGATCTGCATTGCCGTGTTGTACCTGGGCATGAACATCAGCATTGCGGGGGTCGTTCCCTGGCAGGAGGCGCAGCAATACGATTTTATTGTCAGCATCTTCATTGAACGGATCTACGGGCAGGCGGCGGCCCGCTTCGCCACGGGCCTGGTGCTGTGGATCGCCTTCGCCTCGCTGTTCGCCGTGTTACTGGGCTACTCCCGGGTGCCCTATGCGGCCGCGGTGGACGGCAACTTTTTCAGGATATTCGCCCGCCTCCACCCGACCAAGGCCTTTCCCCATATTTCGCTGCTGTTCCTTGCCGGCATCGGGCTGCTGTTTTCGCTGCTGTTCAAATTAAAGGACGTGATCAGCGCCATCCTGGCCATGCGCATCCTGGTACAATTCATCGCCCAGGCCGCCGGCGTGGTGCAGTTGCGCAAAACCCGGGGCACCGCCCACCTGCCGTTCAAAATGTGGCTCTATCCTCTGCCGGTAGTGGTATCGGTGATCGTCTGGCTGTTTGTCTTTTTCTCCACCGGAAAATTCGCCCTGTGGGGCTGCGTGTTAGCGCTGGCGGGGTTGGGGGTTTATTTTTTGAAGGGGAGGGTTTCCAAATGAGGAGTTCCTGAGTTCCTGAGTTGGCGTAACTCCGAATGCATGCCTTCTTAACTCAGGAACTCAGGAACTTCTTCTTAGAATATCTTCTTAAAAAACGCGATCGTCCGATCTACAACCTGCTGCGTCGCCTGGGGCAGCTGGTCTTCCGTCCAGGGGTGTTTGCGGCCGAAGACGTGGTCGGAGTCGACCAGGAAGAGTTCGGCGGCTGGTTGGGCAGCCTTCAGTTCGTGGGCTCTTTCCACCGGCACTGCTTCATCGCGGGTACCATGGCAGATCAGCAGCGGCTGGCGCAGGCGGGCTACCTGTGCCGGGATATCGAGCCGCTCCCGGTTTTGCTGGTAATCGAGGTACAGGCTGTAATAAACGGGCAACTGCTGCTTTGTACGGCTGTTGGTGATGTATTGCACGCCCGCCGCCTTCCAGGCTTCGAGCTTTTCGGGCGGCCAGCTGCCCCAGGGCGTTTGGCAGCGGGCCACCGAAGCCCAGGTGGCAATGCCTTTTATACGGGGCTCCTCCGCCCCTTTGAGCAGCACAATGCCGCCGCCCCGGCTGTGCCCGATCAGGAACAGGCGGTTGCCGTCGATGGCGGCCGCATGCCCATTGGAGGGGTCCAGCGCCCAGTCGATCACGGCCTGCAGGTCGTACAGCTCTTTGGTGTAGGTATTGTGGCCGAAGGCTTCGGGATCGACAAATTCTTCGGGCTGCTCCGGGGTAGTGCCGTTGTGCGAGAAGTTGAACTTGATAAAGGCAAAGCCGGCGGCGGCAAACTGCGCCGCAATCCGGTCGAAGCTGCCCCAATCCTTAAAGCCGTTGAATCCGTGGGCATAGATGACCAGCGGTTGCGGTTCATTTCCTTCATAAAAAAGATCCAGGGCGATGGGTTTGCCTTCTGCCCCGGGCAACAGGAAGGGATATTTCATGACACAATATAACGCGCGATGGGTTTATACCGGGCAACCTATCTTTGAACCATGCACCTGAAATACGCGTTGATCGTCACCTTGCTGCTCACCAACCTGTTGGGCAGGGCGCAGGTAGCCCGTACCCGCATGCAAAAGCTGATGGGCAGCCGTTTCGATATCACCATCGTGGCCCGGGATTCGGCCTCGGCGGAACACGCGATCGATTCGGTGATCGCCGAAGTGGCGCGGATCGAAAACCTGATCTCCGACTGGATCCCTCAATCGCAGGTATCGCGGGTCAACCAGAATGCCGGCATCGCACCGGTAAAGGTGGACCGCGAAGTATGGGAGCTGACCCTGCGGGCCCTCCGCATTTCGGAGCTCACGGGGGGCGCCTTCGACATCAGCTTTGCCGCCATGGACCGCATCTGGCGCTTCGACGGCTCCATGACCGAAATGCCCACTCCCGAAGCGGTGAAAAAAGCCGTTGAAAAAGTAGGGTATAAAAATATTATCGTGGATACGGTACAGGGCACCATCTTTCTGAAGCTGAAAGGAATGAAGATCGGCTTTGGCGCGCTGGGCGAAGGCTATGCGGCCGATAAATGCCGCGAAATGATGCGCGCAAAAGGTATCCAGGCGGGCATCGTCAACGGCTCCGGCGACATGAGCACCTGGGGAAGGCAGCCCAACGGCAAGCGCTGGACCATCGGCATCACCGACCCCTTCCGGCCCGGCGAGCTGTATGCTGTGGTGCCGCTGAAAACCAGTGCCGTGGTGACCTCGGGCAGCTATGAGAAATACGTGGAGTTTAACGGCAAACGCTATGCGCATATCATTAACCCCGCCACCGGCTACCCGGCCACAGGGCTGATGAGTGTGACGGTCTTCGGCCCCAGCACCGAAATGGCCAACGCCTTCAGCACCTCCATCATGGTCATGGGCCGGGAAGCCGGCTTCCGCCTGCTGAAAAAATACCCCCGCTACCGCTGCATCATGGTGTCGGACGAAGGCAAATTTTACCACTCCGCCGGCATCCCCCTGAAAAAATACCGGGTAAAACGCTGAGGGTTTTTAATAACAGTCGGTGAGGATCTGCCCGGAGGCCCGCAAGGCTTCCACGCCTCCCTTTCCAATGGAGCGGCAAACCCCATCCAGCACCTTCAGCACGTCTTCCTGCATGGCCAGCGAACCGCAGATCATGACCACGCCGCCTTCCGAAAGTATTTTGCCGATAAGATCCCCGTCTTTTTCCAGCAGGTCGAAAACATATTGCTTGGCGCCTTCGCGGGAATAAGCCACCTGGAGCGCTTTCAGCCGGCCTGAAGCCTTGTTCTCCAACAAGGCTTCTTCATACAGGTGGAAGGAGGCATGGGTGCGGAAACCGCAATACAAATGAAGGGGGAGCTTCCCGCGGTTTTCGGCGATCATGCCCAGGAAGGGGGCGATGCCGGTACCATTGGACACCAGGACCACCTGCTTTGCTTTACGGGGAAAATGAAAATGCTGGTTCTTGATGATACGGCCTTTTATGGTCTCGCCTTCCTTCAGGGAGTGAAGGAAACCGGAGCCCAGGCCGTGCGGGTGCAGCTTGACACTGAGCTGCACCTCCCCGGCTACCTTGCCGATGGAATACAGGCGTTCGCGGTGGTCGTTTTTGGGATAAATAGCCAGCAGGTCGCCGGAAACAGCCTTATTGCGTTTGGGTTTCAGGCGGATGAAAAAGGCGCCGTCCTCCCGGGCGTCCGATCGGTGCACCACGGATAGTTGCTCCAGCCCTTCCTGGTTGGGCAACAGCAGCTCGCGGGGCATCATCAGCTTCAGGCCGGTCTGCCCGATCCAGGCGGACAGCCAGTCGCTGAAATCCTGGGGCGACCTGTCATTTACGGTAAACATCCCCGTCACCGGCACCGCCCACGCCTGCTGCTGCAGCAGCGCCTCCGCATCCAGCGCAAACTGGCAGAACCGGGGATAGCTGCGCGAGCCGAAGCCCACAACCGAAAAACGCACCGGCTGCACCTGGGGGTACTTCTTCAGCCGGGACGCAAACTTTTGGGCATTGGAAGGCGGATCGCCCAGGCCGTAAGTGCTGGCCATGACCACCAGGTGCTCCGCCCGCGGAAAGGCGGCATAGTTGTCCATGTCGGTGAGGTATACCTTTTCGCCATGCTTCAGCAACTGCCGGTAAACGGCGCTGGCAAACCGGAAGGTGCTGCCGTTCTCCGACCCCACCAGGATAATGATGCGGCAGTCGGCAGGCTTGTATTTATTTTTTGAGCGGCCGCTGCGTCTTTTTAAAGTAATGGCAAAGCCGGAGTAGATGAAGAATAAAATATAGGCTGCCGTAACGGCCAGCACCAGGGCCCAGACCGTGCCGGAGCGGCCGGTATGCCACCGCAGGCTGAACTCCGACAGGCGATAGGCCTGCGGGTACGGCTGCTGCGCCAGCACCTCGCCGGTAAACTGGTTCACGGCTACCTCGCGGTCTTTCAGCTTCAGGGTGAAATAGTCTTCGGGGAATTCGGAAAAAGGAAATTCCAGGGTTTGTACCCGGGAGAGCGGCGTTTGCCGGAACAGCGGAAAATCGGGGATCTCCCGGGCGGGCTCTTCGCGGATCGCTTCCACGTCCACTTTGGCTTTTCCTTTTTGGGGCAGGAGCACAAAGCGGGAAAAGGACAGGTAGGCGCCGCTCAGGGCAATGGCCAGGATAAAGAACAGCGACACCCGGCCAAACACTACATGGTAATAGGCTGCAAAGCCCGTAGGTTCCACGGGAGCAAAAAAACGCCTGATCCCCTTTTGCCGCTGCACCACCAGCAGGATGCCCGACAGGGCAATAAGTAGCAGCAGGAAGGCGGTAATGCCCATCATCCACCGCCCCGTCTCGTGCAGGAAGAGCGAACGGTGCAGGGTGGTCATCCATTGAAAGAGGGGGAGCTTTTCGCCCGGCTGGCCCAGGAGGGCGCCGGTCAGGGGATGCACATAGGACTTTTGGTCGTTGCCGTCCTTATCGGCATACTTGATCGTTACAAAGCCATAATCGTTTACCGACAGTTCCTGGAGGCCCGGGTACTTTTCTTTCAGCGCCGGAACGGCCCGGGCCAGCATGATGGTATCAAACCCCTCCGCCTTATAGCCTTTGGCCTTTTCCGCTATGGGTTCAAAGGCCAGCACGATGCCGGAAAGCGACGCCAGGGTCAGGAGCAAAAAAGAAGATACAGCCAATACTAAATGGCTGTATCTCCAAACGGATAAGATCATTATAACGTTTGCTGTTGTTCTTCGGTTGGATTAATGGGCACTGAAGCGCACGTAGCGGATGTACCCCGTTCCCTCGCTCTTGGCCGAAAGGCTTTCGGTGGTCAGGGGGATTTCCAGGTCTTTCACGTGGTACGGCTTGTCCTCCACGGCACTCTCGAAGCGCAGCTTGTAGCCGGCATTGATCTTTGCCGTTTCCAGCTCCAGCGTCACCACGCTGCGGTCGCCGCCGGAAACGGAAGCCCCCGTGATGGCGCTGATGTTGGCGGGCTTTTTCTTAAAGGACTTGTGCCACTCCTTCAGGTCGGGATACCATTTCTTGTCGGATCCCAGCACGTACAGGGTTTTGGCGTAGGTATTGTCTTTGTTGATCAGCGACACCACCATATAGGCGCCCTCGCCCATATAGTTGGTCATCTGGATCATGCATTTGTATTTGGCGTTCTGCGCCCGGGTGGTGGCGGGTGCGGCCAGGGCAAACAGCACCAGCAGCAGCCCGAACCGGATAAAGGACATCATAGCGTATTATTTTAAAAAGTCTACGGACACTTTTTCCTTTGCCAGGAACTCGTTCTCGCTGGCGAGGTCGAAAGCCGTTTCGTTGAAACTGGTTTTTACATCTTTTTGAGCGCCGGCGGAAAGCAGGAACTGCAGCAGGCTGCCGTCTTTCGACACCATGGCGGCTTTGTGCAGGGCGGTCAGCCCTTCGGCGTTTTTGGCATTTACATCCGCTCCGAACGCCTGCACGCGCTTCAGCAGGGCCAGGTCGTTCTTGGCTACCGCCAGGTGGTACACGGTGTTGCCGTCTTTCTGCGGTGCCGCAAAATTCACGCCCCTGGCCTGGAGCAGCTGCAACTTGGGCTCAAAATCTTTTGCGGTCCGGGGCGTATAGCTCTCGAACAGGTAGTACACCAGGTTGTTGCCTTTGGCATCGGTGGCCTGTACGTTGGCACCTTTTTTCAGCAGGTAGTTCACCACTTCCGGGGCGTTGCCGCGTACGGCCAGCGCCAGTGCGGTAGCGCCGCTTTTGTTGGCCTGGTCCAGGTTCTTTGCCAGCGGCAGCAGCAAGGCTATGGTAGCCGTATCGCGGTTGAAGGCCGCCGCGTTCATGAATACCGTATTGCCGTCCTCGTTCACCTGGTTCACGTTAACGCCTTTGTCCAGGAAGTACCGGATGATTTGCATCTGGTCGGGACGGCGGACGATGGCATGCAGGGCATTCTGCCCGTCTTTACCCACAACGGTCGGCTTGATGCCGATGCTTTCCAGGTATTGGAACACCTCCAGGGGATTGCCGCCGCGGCGCGAGCCCTGGGCGGCCAGCAGCAGGGCATTGTCGGTAGGCGCCACGCCTTTGGCGCGCAACGCTTTCATGACGCCGATGTTGCCCCCCCGGGCCGCGTAGTCGAAGGCCGTGCTGCCGGCGGCGTCCCTGCTTTTCAGGTCCAGCCCTTTCGACTGGAAGTAGGCGGTCAGCTTTAAGTCGTTGTCGGCGCCCACGGCCAGCAGCAGCGCATTGGCGCCGTCGTGGTTGAGGGTGTTTTTGAGGTTGACGCCGTTTTTCACGCACAGGTCGTACACGGCGGTATTTTGCTGGCCGGCGGCGGCGGCATAGGTCACCACCGTCATGCCGTGGCTGTCTTCCACATCCACCCTGGCGCCTTTGGAAAGCAGGTATTGCATCAGTTCCACGTTGCCTTTGCCGGCGGCCCAGAACAGGTAGGTCCTTCCGTCGTGCGTGGGCTTGTTCACCCCGTTGCCTTTTTGCTCCAGCAGATAAATCACCGACTCATTGGGCGCATCGTTGTTGATGGCCAGCACCACCGGGTCGAACGACATGGCGTTCATTTCGGCAGGATTCTGCCCTTTGGCCACTTCCGCTTTTACCAGGTCGGCGCCCGGCTTTGCCTGCCAGAAGGTGGCGTTCAATAAGCTGTTGCTGCTTTGCCGGGCCTGGGGCTCCCGCTGCGCCTGGGCCCCGAGGGTCATGCCTGCCAAAAGGCCTATGAATAAATATTTCATTTTGCTGTTTTAAATAAAAGGACCGTTGCCGGTTTTAGGGCGCCAAATTAGAAAGTTTTGAGGCCCCGGGCTTACGAATTCGGAAATTGTATTTACCTCAACAGGAAATTCCGGTCCCCGCCCCACTTTATTAAGGCATGATAATAGTGGGGGAACAACCCAAAGCATGCCAACCCTCAAACATATTTTTTTCTTATGATATTTACAGGACTGCCCGGCACCAACCTGCCGGTTCCCCAACGCCACAACCCGTTCCAATCCTTCTGGATGGGCGGATACGAATGTTCCGACAAGCTCAATGCCCACGGCAACCGCGTGGACCTGCTCACCGCCACCGGCCACCTGCACCTGCTGGAAGAAGATTACCGGCGGATCCAGGACTTTGGCATTCGTACGGTACGCGAAGGCATTCGCTGGAGCTTCGTGGAAAAACAACCCTATACCTACGACTGGAGCACCGTGGAACGGTTGATCCGTACGGGCATGCAGTGCGGCATCCAGCAGGTATGGGACCTCTGTCATTTCGGCTACCCCGACGACCTCTCGCCGCTGCACCCCCACTTCACCCGGCGTTTTGTAGCGCTGTGCCGGGAGTTCGTACGGTTTTACCGTTCGGTTGACCCCGACCGGGAGCTGATCGTAACGCCCATCAACGAGGTGAGCTTTCTTTCGTGGCTGGGCGGCGACGTGGCCGGCACCGCGCCTTATGCCATCCGGATGGGGTGGGAAGTAAAATACCACCTGATGCGCGCCTATATCCAGGGTGTATCGGCCATGAAGGAGGCGGACCCTTCCGTGCGCATCCTGACCACCGAACCCCTGGTGCAGATCGTTCCGCCCCTGGAGGCCACGGAGCAGGAGGTGGTGGACGCCGCCATCCAGCACGAACTCCAGTACCAGGCCACCGACATGCTGTGCGGCCGCATCTGCCCCGAGCTGGGCGGAACGCCGGAGCATATGGATATGCTGGGCGTCAACTTTTACTTCAACAACCAATGGGAACTGGGCTACCGCCAATTGCTGCCCTGGGCCAATGAGGGCAACGACCCCCGCTGGCGCCCCTTCAGTGCCCTGGCACAGGAAGCCTATAACCGCTACCAGCAACCGATAGTGTTGACCGAAACCAGCCACCCGGGCGAACACCGCCCCGAATGGATCAGCTACATTGCCAGGGAATGCACCCTGTTGCTGCAGCAGGACGTGCCCTTCTGGGGCGTTTGCCTCTACCCGATCATCGACCGCCCCGACTGGGACAACCTCTCCCACTGGCACAGTTCCGGTTTGTGGGATGCGGAACTCCTGGAAGACCTGCCCCCGGGCCGCCTGCTGAACCTCCCGTATGCAGACGCCCTGCGGCAAGCCCAACTGGCCGTTTCGGCGGTGCAGCAGCACGATCAATGGCACGTTTTTTAAAGAGGTCAAAGTGAATGGACAAGCAGTCGTATACCTTAAAATGAAATGCCTATGCTCGCTATGAACTACCGCGGCCCCTTCCGTGTGCGTCTGGACCGCAACAAGCCTTATCCCGAGATCCTGCATCCCAGCGATGCCATCGTACGCGTTACCCGTTCGTGCATCTGCGGGTCCGACCTGCACCTGTACCATGGGCTGGTGCCGGATACCCGTGCGGGCAGCACCTTCGGACACGAGTTCACCGGCGTGGTGGAAGCCGTAGGGCCGAACGTGCAGAACCTGAAGGTGGGCGACCACGTGCTCGTTCCCTTCAATATCGCCTGCGGCAGCTGCCCGTTCTGCAAACAGCAACTGTTCGGCAACTGCCACGACTCGAACCCCGAGGCCACGGCCGTGGGCGCCATCTTCGGCTATTCGCATACGGCCGGGGGTTACGATGGCGGGCAGGCCGAGTATGTGCGGGTACCCTATGCCGATGTGGGACCGGTAGTGATCCCGGCGGGCATGGACCCCGACGATGCCGTGCTGCTGACCGACGTGGTGCCGACCGGCTACCAGGCAGCGGAGATGGGCGGCATCAAAAAGGGCGATACCGTGGTGGTCTTCGGCGCCGGCCCGGTCGGCATCATGGCCGCCAAATGTTCCTGGCTGTTCGGTGCCGGCCGCGTGATCGTGATCGACCACCTGGAGTACCGGCTGGATTTTGTACGCAACTACGCCCAGTGCGAAGCCTATAACTTCCGCTCGCTGGGCGACCCCGTGCTGTTCCTGAAACGAACCACCGGCTACTTCGGGGCCGACGTGTGTATCGACGCCGTGGGTTGCGAGGCCGCGGGCAGCGCCCTGCAAACCATTACCGGCCGCAAGACCCTGCTGCAGGCCGGCTCCGCCACCGCCCTGATGTGGGCCATCAACTCGGTGAAAAAAGGCGGCATCGTATCCATCGTGGGCGTGTACGGCCCCACCTTCAATATGGTGCCGATCGGCAACGTGGTCAATAAAGGCCTGACCCTCCGCGCCAACCAGGCATCGGTGAAGCGGCTGCTGCCCCGGCTGATCGAGCACGTGCAGGCCGGCCGCATCGACCCCAAGGGCATCATCACCCACCGCCTGCCCCTGGAAGAAGTGGCCGAAGGGTACCACATCTTTTCCGCCAAGCGCGACAACTGCATCAAAACCGTCCTGATACCGCCCGCCGCCCGGGCCTAAATACTTCTTTATGGAAAATACACCGGAAAAATATAAGCACATCAAGGGTTGGGGCATCGATGCCGATCCGGAAAACGAGCCCACCTACCCGATGAAGAACTATACGGGAGACGACCACAAACGCCTGGACTACCGGCGGCCGCCGCAGCAACCGGTGACGGTGGAAGTGCTGCACTCCAATGAGCGGCCCGACATTACGGTGGTCTTCGGCACCTCCGTTCCGCCTTCGGGCCTGAGCGGGCACATCCGCCGCTTTGCCTTCCGGCACAGCGAAGGCAGCCTCGCGCATTGGCTACCCCTGCTGGTGGCCGACCGCGTGCAAACCGTGGAAGCCCTCGTCGACGACCTGCGGCAAGGTTATATTCCCAACATTATTGCCGAACGGGGCTGGACAGCGGAGTGGAAGTACAACCGCAAAGGCGTTGTGCAAAAGGTGCTGGTAGGCGCTGCCGTTACCGTGGCCGCCTGTGCGGCCCTATCCCTGCTGAAGAAAAAAAAGGCGCCGCCCGCCCGCCGGAAAGGCTGGCGGCGGCGGCTTGCTTAAGCATAAAAAAAGAAAGGCGGCACCGGTGTGCCGCCTTGTTATGGCTGGATAGATCAGGACTGAGTTATTGTTTTACCAGCTTCACGAGGGTCCGCTTTCCTCCCTGTACGATCTCTGCCAGGTATACGCCCGGGCGGTAGCTGCCTCCCAGCGTCAGGGTGGTGTTCGGCGCCACGTTCGTCCGTATTTCCACCACGGCTCCTACCTCATTGACCACTCTTATCTGCAGCGGCCCGAAACTGCTTCCCCTGATATTCAAGGTAAAGGCATTCACGGAAGGATTCGGCGCGGCAATGGCTTCCAGGGGCGTATCCATTGGTTCCGCCCTGTCCGCCGCTCTGAGGGAAGCGATGCTTTCATCTTTTACTGCATTGCAGTTATCGTCGATGCCGTTGGGCACTTCCGGCGCCGCCGGGTTGACGTTTCTGCTATTGTCGTTGCAATCGGTGCTGTCGGCCACATAACCGGCCGGAGGCGCACAGGACACAAAACGATATCTGGTGGTACCATAACCATCCTTATCCCCATCCTTATACCAGGTTTTCACGATCAGGCCATCATCCACCTTGCCGTTACAATCGTTGTCCAGGGCGTCGCAGAGTTCCGGAGCACCGGGGTAAACGGTATTGTTGCCATCATTGCAATCCGTGCTGTCGGCCACGTAACCGGCAGGTGCCATACAGGACACAATGCGGTACTTGATGCTGCCATAGCCGTCCTTGTCCACATCCTTGTACCAGGCTTGCACCGCGAAACCATCATCGATGATGCCGTTGCAGTCGTTGTCCAGGGCGTCGCAGAGTTCCGGCGCTCCCGGGTAAACGGTTTTGCTGGCATCGTTGCAGTCGGTACTGTCCGCTACATAACCGGCAGGTGCCACACAGGAGACATAACGGTAGCGGGTCGTACCATAACCGTCCTTATCGGCATCCTTGTACCAGACTTTCACCGCGGAGCCGTCATCGACGATACCGTTACAATCGTTGTCCAGGGCGTCGCAGAGTTCCGGAGCACCGGGGTAAACGGTTTTGCTGGCATCATTGCAGTCGGTGCTGTCCGCCACATAGCCTGCGGGAGCCGCACAGGACACAAAGCGGTACCGGGTGGTACCATAGCCATCCCTATCCCCATCCTTGTACCAGGTCTTCACGATCAGGCCATCATCCACCTTGCCGTTACAATCGTTGTCCAGGGCGTCGCAGAGTTCCGGCGCTCCCGGGTAAATGGTATTGTTGCCATCGTGGCAATCCGTACTGTCGGCTACATAGCCGGCAGGAGCCATACAGGAGACAAACGGGTAGCGGATGCTGCCGTAACCATCCTTGTCCACATCCTTGTACCAGGTTTTCACCACCAGGCCATCATCGATGATGCCGTTACAGTCGTTGTCCAGGGCATCGCACAGCTCGGGCGCACCCGGGTAAACCGTATTATTGCCGTCGTTGGGATCACCGGGAGTAGTGGCGATATAGGTATTGGTAGGAGCAAGCGCCGAAATAAAGTATTTGCCATTGCCGTAACCATCCTTGTCCACATCCCGGTAGAAAATTTGTTTTACCGTCACCTTTTGCGTCTGGGTAGTAGTATTACCATTACCATCGTTGAAACGCCAGGTAACCAGGCGGATGCCCGTTGCCGGAAAGCTGAGGGAATCCGCGGCTCCGGTAATGCGACCGACACAGGCATCGACAGCGGCAGGCGCCTGCAACTGCTCGTTGACCAGGATCGTCGTATCGGGCAACAGGGAGCGCGAAGGAACAGGTCCCGATGCATCGCTGACGACCAGCTTTCCCCTGGCAACAGACAGGCTGTAATTATTCAGGTCCACTCCTTTGATCTCGCTGAGTAATATATCGTATATACCGGGGGCTTTGTCCGCGGCAGCACCTTCGCTGGTCAACTTGACACCGGTTATGGTATCATCAAACTTCAGTCCTGTAGCGGTAAACGCGGTGGTGCCCAGCTGCAGCAGGCTGCCACAATCTTTGGTCCGGTTGGCAGCAGTAACGGTCAGCTTGACGGTGCGGATACGCAGCACGTCGAAATCATAGATCAGCTCATAGTTAGGGCCGGCGGTAAGCTCCCCCTGCTCAATGTCATAGGCACCGACGTCTTCTCCCTCCACCCGTGAAAGCTCCCCGGTTATCTCATCCCCTGCCACCAGGCTTCCTGCCACAACGGCCCAAGTGAACCTGGGATCAGGATCGCCATAATACTTCGAGGTGGCATTGGGACGCACGATAATTTCTCGGCGGTTAATAGTAAAATCCGAGGAATCGCTATAGGCTTTATAATCACTGTTTCCGGTGAAAACGGCCACCACCCGGTATTCGCCGGCGTTGACCGGCGCCTTGGCGGATTTCGGATATAGCGTTCCGTTAATCCCTTCATAGCTAAAGCCAAGCCCCGGCGAAAGTGTGTCGTCCGTACCCCCGGCGCCATAGGCATAGGCCGAAGGCGCCTGTGTTTTGCCATTATAAACAAGAGAAGGGGTTTCGAACTGTATGGCAGGCGCGGGAATAGCGCTTCCTTCACCCGGGGCAAAACCGGATAAACCGAAGCCCACGGCCTGGTTTGCCGAAAAGTCAGGTTGTTGTGCCTGCACTACGGAGCTAAAGAACATACACCACACCGCCAGCAATCCAGCGGTCAATTTTCTGCTGATTGAAAACATACCACGATCACGGTTTAGATTATAATTGAATAGATGTTTCTTCAGGAAGGAATCCGGGCAGCTTTCGGTAAAGCGGCCACCCGAGTATTCAAGCGTCCGGGAAACGGCATCCGTACAGGATATTGGCTATGGTCGTTCTTCGGGTAAATTACCCGGCTACAGAAAATGGTGTTGTAGAAGATGGAAAAAAAACCGTTTGGAAGCAGGTTTAACGCGACCAGAAACCTAAATGGGCCTCATGTACCCATCCGAAGGAAGAAAAGGGTAATTTTTTTTCCATAAACAAGTTTTTGGTTCGGTTAGCAACAAGAGAAAACAGCGCTGATTGAGGGGGCACTAGTAAATTCCCTACGGAAAAACCCCAAAATTGCGGCACTCACAAGATAAGAACAATACTCATCAATTTCATACATTAAAGGCATTGAATTACAACTTTTTTTTAACGTTCGCGGCAATTTCCCGCCCTGCCCGCTGGCACGAGGGCGGCAAAACAAAAGGCGGCACCGGGGTGCCGCCTTTTTTATAAAGTATCCATTCCAATGGATCACTGTTTCACCAGCTTCATGATCCGGCGCTCACTGCCCTGGATCACTTCTACCAGGTAGGCACCCGGGCGGTAGTCGCCACCCAGCTGCAGCGTCTGGTTCGGCGCCAGTCCAGCCTTGGCTTCCACCAGGCGGCCAGCCAAATCAAACACCCGGAGGGTGAGCGGCTGGCCGGAACCGCCGCCCATGACCAGGGTAAACCGGGTAGCGGAAGGGTTCGGAGCGGCGCTGAGCGTAAAGGCGGAGGCCTCTTCTCCCGGCACGCCTATACGGGCGCCCGATACTACCCCTGCTGCAACCGGCGCTACCCCCCAGACCAGCTGCCCGTTGTGGTACAGGGTGATCTTGCTATTGGGGGTGTAGGCGCTGTTGGCGGAATAGGAGTAGTCATTCAGCTCGTTGAGGGCCTTCCAGTTGCTGTTATAAACCTTGGAAAAGATCTCGCCGGAGTTGGCGCCCGCCTTCAGCAGGCCGGCAGCAGCGTCGAAACTGTATTCCACATAGCCGGTAGCGCCTTGCAGCGGTGTCGCCAGGGCTACATAACGCGCCTTCACGTTGGCAGTGCCCATCTTCGCCCAGTCGATGTTGGCAATAACCGAAGAGGCGTTTTCGGCAGTAAACCAGTAACGGGCGGTCAGCTCGCTGAAGGGAACGGGAACCGTGTCCAGGTTCACGATCTTCAGGTAAGGACGCATGTTGTTGTTCGCCGTTTGGCCGCCATCGCCGTCCACGTGCTGTACCTGCAGGCGCAGGGGCAGCCGGGCGGCCAGGCCTTTTACGTTCACGTCCTTCATCATCGCATAGCGGCCGGCGCTGGTGGAGCCGCAACTGTAGTACAGGCGGATGGTGAGGCTGTCGCCTGCCGCCACCGTGATGCCGTTTTCGCCATTGAGCGCAAAGGCGTATTTATTTGCCGGTCCGCCGGTTTGGTTGGCCAGCAGCACAGGAGTGGTAAAGCCACCGTTGGCGGTGCTCAGCATAGCTACGCCGGTGTTGTCCAGCCCGCCGGTAACATTGGCGGAATCCTTGGTGAAGCCGGATTTGGAATACACCACGGCCAGCTTGGTATTGCTGGAAGAGCCGTAGAAGGCGGTATTCAGCACCAGCGAATCCACCCGTACCGAGTAGCCCTGAGTGGCGGCAACGGTAAACTGCTGGTAGTGACTGCGGTTCAGGTTGCCACCCGGTCCGAATACCGGTGTGGTGCTGATCCACATGCCATCGGCGCTGGCGGCGAACGCCTGCCCGAAGGTGGCGCTGTAGGGCGCCAGGGTTGCCCCGTTGTTGGTCAACCCGTTGGACAGCGCCAGGCGGTTGAGCACCGGGGTCGTGGGCTTCAGGGCCGCGGAGCGAACAGCGGCATTGTCCCCATTGCCCGCGGTCAGCAGCCATTGCTGCAGCACCACGCCGGGCAGCGGCAGGGGATCGGTTTGCACCGTTCCGTTCACGGCCAGCTGGCCCTGGGCGGGAATAGCACCGCCGCTGGCCAGGGTGATGGTACCGGCATAGGTGCCGACAGATGTGCCGTTGAGCCGTACCAGCACGGTGGTGGCGGCCAGGGTATTGCTGGAGGCGGTCAGCACCAGCGGGCTGGCACTGTTGTACCAGGTGGTGCCGTTATTGGCCGACAGCTCGTAGGGCGCCGGAGCGGTGAGGGTCACGTTGCCCAGCAGGTTGGTTCCCGATACCGAAAAGGCCTGTGCGGCGGAAGGAAGCCCCACCCCTTGCTTGAAGTTGGCCAGCGATCCGCTGACCACCAGCGTCGGTGTGCTGGAAACCACTACCGTGTCGGAGGTATGGGTGGCAAAGCCGCCCTTGGAAGCCTGTACGTAATAATAATAGGTAACGCCGGCAGCGGGTACGGCATCCTGGTAGCTGAAGGCTACGATGGAGTCTACGGCCGACGTTTGGTCGTTGACCTTGCTGAAGGTCACCTTGTCGGAGCTGCGGTACAGCTCGTACGCCACGCCGGGCAGCGGCCAGCTGAGGTTCCAGCTGATGGTGGAAGGCGTGGAGGAGGTTCCCTTCTTCGCCCGGATGTTCGATACGGCTATGGCCGGGGCCGAGCTGTAACATACATAAGGCGATACGGAACAGGGATCCCAGGTACCGAACAGGTTGGCATTGTTGTAGTAAGCGGCCGCCTGTTCGTCGGTCAGTTGTTTGGACCAGGAAAGGCGCTTGCTGACATCGGCCAGCGTGCCGTCGAACTTCTTCGTCTTGTATTCGGCATAGGTGATCAGCGACACATCGGTGCCTGCATCCCAGGCCGACCAGCCGGTAGCGTTGATGGACGAGCCCATCACCGAGTTCAGGAACACGGTCTTGTTGTGCTTCTTGTCGGTAGAGCCGCCATCATTCTGCCAGGGACGTCCCAGCGAATAGAAGGTTACGCCGCGGTTCTTCGTCAGGATACAGTCGCGGAACACTTCGCCGTAGGCCTGGCCGGCAGGCGTGTTGGCCGCCGTTACATAACCGCCGCTGCTGCCGTCGACGCGGTCGCGGGGGTGGATCATGCAGGAGTCGAATACGGCAATGGAAGCGCCGAAGATAAAGTCGGTATTGCCGTCGATATAACAGTTCTTGAAATAGTGGCGCTTGCCGTCGCCGTTGTGCCATACGGTGTCCTGGCCGCTGATGAAGCGGCAGTTCTTGAACACGACGCGGTCGGAAGCGATGTAAATGGCCAGGGCCTGGGGACCGTCGCCCACATAACCCGACGCGTTTTCCACGGTGATGTTCAGCATGAAAAAGTCGTTGGCCGAGGAGTTGAGCGTCAGCGTACCGGAGTTGTTGGTACCGTAGGTACCGCCGCCCGGCATGGCCTTGCCCGAATAGTCGTCCCAGCTGATGATGGTGTTGCCCACGCTTTCACCGATCAGCTGGATGAAGGGCTTGTTGATCGAGATCTTTTCGCGGTACTTGCCCTTCTTTATATAAATGATATAAGGAGTGGTGCTGTTGGACGGGGCCGCATTGATCGCCGCCTGGATGGAGGTATAGTGGCCGCTGCCATCCAGCGCTACGACGGCGTTGGCACTGGCGGGGTTGAACACGACAGGGTTGGTGGTCATGCCGCTGACGGGCACCGTGGTAGTGGTGGCGCCGGGGGCGGCCACGCTGATATCACCGGCAAACGAGCCGGCGCCGGGGGCGTTCAGGCGCACACTAACGGTAGTAGCGTCGAGGGTGCCGCCGGTGGGCCACAGGGTCAGCGGCGCTGCGCTCCAGGTGGTGCCGTTAGCCGACAGCTGGAAGTTCGCCGGCGGGGTTACCGTCACGTTGCCGGCCAGGTTGCTGCCCGATACCGTAAAGGTTTGGGCGGCGGAAGGCGTGCCGGAGGTTTGGGCAAAGCTGCCCAGGCTGCCGGTAGCGTTCAACACGGTGGGCTGGCTTTGGGCCGAGGTGCCGCTGACCGCTACGGTGGCGGTAGTCAGGCCGGTACCGGCCAGCGAGATGTTGCCCGAATACGAACCGGGGGCGGAGGCGTTCAGCCGTACGAATACGGTCGCCTCCAGGCTGCCGTCGGCAGGCGCCAGCACCAGGGAGTTGCTCCAGGTATTGTCGTCTTCGGACAGTTCAAAGCCGGCAGGGGCCGTCAGGGTCAGGTCACCCTGGAGGTTGCTGGCCGAAAGGCTGAAGGTCCTGGCGGCCGAAGGCGTGCCGAGGTCCTGGGCAAAGGCGCCCAGGGTACCGCTGATGTTCAGCGCCGGGGTGGCCGCGGGGAACGAACCGGAAACCGATCCCATCATGGATACGGGAGCCGAATAGTTGAACGCCTTGTCGGCCGTGAAGACATAATAATAATATACGGTGCCGGCCGCTACTGCTGCCGTGCTGCCGTTATCGGTAAAGCCGGGCGTCGTGCCGGTATACACTACGGTGTAGCCGGAGCCCATGCTGTTGCCGGCTATGTATACGCCGTTGGCGTTGGGCACGGGAGCCGTTGCGGAAGTGCTGCGCACCACCACGTAGCCGCCGCCGTCCACGCCGGTGGCCGGAGCCGTCCAGCTTACCGCGATGGCATTGCTGCCGTTACCCGCGGTTTGCAGGGAAACAGCCGCCTCGGGAGCGGTAACGTCAAAGCTGTTGCCGGGATAGATCACGTAGTCGTCCACGTCGAAGAAGGGCGACTGGGGGTTTTCCACTTTAATGCCGGGATAGGTGCTGGTAGCCGCTACGTTCTGGGTGGTCATAACGCCGCGGAACAGCGTCCAGTCCAGCGCCGTGCTGTGCACGATGACGTCGCGTTGGGTGGTGGTAGTGCCGCCGCCGCCGCTCAGGCTGCCGATAATACTGTTGTAGCCGCTCAGCGCCAGGCTGGTGGAATTGCCGGCAATGGCCGGCTTTTTATACCAGAACTGGACGACATAGCTGGTGGCCGGCTGCAGGGTAGGCGCCGTCAGTACCGGGGCTACCAGGTACTTGACGCTGGAAGAAGCGCCGTTCCAGTGCATCACCTTCGAGCCGGTGCGGGCACCGCTGGCCACGATCTGGAAACCGGAAGAAGCCTCCCAGGCCGTGGTGGAGGTATGCGACGTCACGGTAGCATACGAACCGGTGGTCTGTTTTTCAAAGCCGCCGTCCACGTCGGGGAAGGCGCCGATGGGCACACTGCTACCCACGGGTACGGGGTTCGCCGCCGTGCCGCTCACCGGCAGGCTCACCGAAGAGGCACCGCCGCCCGAAAGCACGATGTTCCCGGAATAGGGGCCTGCGGCCGAAGCATTCAGGCGCACACTAACCGGAGTGGCGGCCAGCAGGCCGGCATCGGGGGTCAGCGTCACGCTGCCGGCCCAGGCAGTGCCGTCCAGCGAAAGCTGGTAGCTGGCAGGAGCCGTCAAGGTTACCGCACCGGTGAGGTTGGCGCCGGAAACCGAAAAGCTCTGGGCCGCGGAAGCGGCGCCTACGGTTTGCGCAAACGCGCTGAACGAGCCGGCGGCATAAATAGCCGGGTCGGTGCTTGCAGCAACATTGGTCAGGCTGTTGAGGTAGTTTTCCAGGTGGGTGTAGCCGTTGGCGGCCAGGCCGCTGCGATCGGAAGCATCAGCCGGGTTGAGGCCGTTGGCGCTTTCCCAGCTGTCGGCCATGCCGTCGTGGTCGTTATCGGCAGGAGCGGCCATGGATGCCAGGGTGGGCCAGGCATTCACGGTTTGCGCATAAGGCGTACCGTGGGGATAGCCCCCCTGCACGTCGATGATGCGGCCGGTGCGGTTGCGTACGTTGCCGACGATGCGCTGGTCCAGCGTATCGCGGGCAGGCAGGGAGCAGCCGGCGCCCTGTAATACGGATTCATAGGCCTCCAGGGCAGGCTGGGTGCTCACGGTATAGCCCAGGTTGAACGGAACGGAGGCTTTGACCGTGGCGATATCGCCGGTCCCGCCCTGGGGGTTAACGCCACCCGCCCAGTTGTCGGCGGTATTGGTGGCGGAGCCGTCCACATGGTTCCCGGCTACATACCATTTTCCATAAGGAGTGGTTTCCCCGTAGCTGGGGTTACAGATGCGGTAGCGCACGCCGCTGCTGGTATTGGGACCATATTTGTAAAAATTGTTCACCATGTTGTAATTGCCGCCATCTCCGCCGTACACGTTGTTGATGCCCCAGTTGTAGAGCACGTTGTTGCGGAAGTCCACGTTCTCCACGCCTACGGTATTGGGAGAGTAGGTGGAGATGCCCGAGAAGCGGGGCGCCCGGTTGCGGACGTGGGCGATGAGGTTGTGGTGGAAGGAGCCGCGTTTAGCGCCCCAGATGCCGCCGTAGCCGTGCTGCTGGTAATCGGTACCGCCTTCTTCGAAGTGGTAGGAGTAGTTCAGCGGTTCGTAGATCATGCACCACTGGATGGTGAGGTTGTCGCCGCGGTAGATGGTCAGGGCTTCGTCGGCGCTCCAGCTGACGGAGCAGTGGTCGATCAGGATGTTGCTGGCGCCCAGGGCGCCGAAGGCATCGTCGCCGCCCGAGCCGTCCACCATGCCTTTGTTCTGGTAGCGGTCGCCCAGGCGGAAGCGCATGTAGCGGACGATGACGTTGTCGCCGCTGATGGCCACCGGGTGGTCGGCTACACAGATGCCGTCGCCGGGAGCGGTCTGGCCCGCTATGGTAGTGTTGGCCCGGATAACGAGCCGGGAAGTCAGGTGAATGGTGCCCGAAACGCGGAACACCACCGTCCGGTGGGTGGCTGTTGCCGAAAGGGCATAGCGCAGGCTCCCGGGTTGGTTGTCATCATTGAGGTTGGTAACCTCGAAAACGGTGGTCGGCGTCGCGGCCGTACCCCTGCCGCCCGTCGTGTACATGCCGGCGCCTTCTGCCCCGGGGAAGGCAGGCTGGGCGCCCGCGCCGGCGGCAGCAAACAGACCCAGCCATACAAACAGGCTGTTCAACAATTGCTTAGTGGTTTTGGAAAACATACAGAGTAGATGCGTTTGGTTTTTGAACGGATTGATTATGAAAAGGAATCAAATCAGCAAAAGCAGGTACGGAAGAAGGTTACGGGCATACCGCGTCCGGCTCTCTTCGGGGCAGGACAGGAACTGCCGCACCGGGGAAAACTACCACACAGGAACGCTCGCACCGGCAACCCGGTACGCCCATAGAAAAAGAAAAGGATTAAACAGCCGGCCCGCGTAGCGGCACGCCGCCCTGTAAAACGGGCAAACGGGAAGGCGTCACCTTCATGACCGGCGCCACTACCAGTGGCCGGGACAGATAAGAATAATGAAAAAGAAAGTGTAGAATTCTTTTCATACGGCAATGAAGTTTGATACAAGCAATCTAAAAACAGCCCTTCGGATCGAAAGGCTGAACAATATTAACAGGAAAACGGGCGCTGCCTTTTTTATGCAACCGATTTATTTACGCAATCGTTGCCGGAAACGTTGCCGGCAATTGAATACGCCCGGTAATTCGTAGCTTTCCCCGGGCTTTCGAACCAGGGCCCGCACGAAAAATGGAAGCAAACAAAAAACCGCAGCGGGAAGTGGTGCTTTATATCGCCATGAGCCTGGACGGATATATCGCAGCCGAAGGCGACAACATCGACTTTCTTTCAACAGTAGAATACGCAGGTGAGGATTACGGTTATGCCGACTTCCAGACGACGGTAGACACGCTGATCTGGGGCCGGCGCACCTACGACAAGGTGCTATCCATGGGTGTCGACTTCCCGCATAAGGATAAAAAGTGTTATGTGCTTTCCCGCAGCCGGAGCGGAACGGAGGGTTTTGTAGAATTCTACAACGGCTCCCTGCAAGAGCTGATCGGGGGCCTGAAGGCACAGGAGGGAAAAAACATTTATTGCGATGGCGGCGGTGAAATCGTGTCCGAGCTGCTGCGTCACTCCCTGATCGACCAGTTGATCATTTCCGTTATCCCGCACCTGGTGGGCAGCGGCATCCGCCTGTTTCACGACAACCGGCCCGAACAAACCCTCGCGCTCAAACGAAGTATCACCTACCCCTCCGGCCTGGTACAGCTGTGGTACCAGAAGAAAATGTAAAATATAGAATGTAAAATATAAAATAAGGATGGAAACCTCTCCTCCGGGTACAGTAATAGCCCTTGATGCTGAACCCCTATTTTGGAACCGATTGCATGCCTTCCTCCATATTTTACATTTTCGTCAGCGACCGGAAGACCTCTTCCAGGCTTTCCCCCTGGTTTTGCAGGGAAACGATATTAAGGTTGTGCTCCAGGGCCATGCGCAAAATCTCTTTCCGCACGGTTTCCGGGTCGGTGGTCTCCAGGTTCCAGGTAAAAGTATCCAGCTTGGTCACCTGCTGCACGCCGGGCAGGCGCCGCAGCCACTCGGTTTCCAGGGCCTCCCGGAACGCTACTTTCACCGCCTGCGAGCGGCTGCGCCGCTGCAGGTTGGTCAGCCGGTCATCGGCCACGATCCGGCCCTTGTTGATGATGATCACCCGGTCGCAAATGGCTTCCACTTCCTGCAGAATATGGGAGGAAAACAGCACCAGCCGCTCCTGGCCCTGCTCCTTGATCACCTGGCGGATCTCCACGATCTGGTTCGGGTCGAGGCCGCTGGTGGGCTCGTCGAGGATGAGCACTTCGGGCTCGTGCAGCAGGGCGGCCGCCAGGCCCACACGCTGCTTATAGCCCTTGGAAAGCTGGCCGATCTTTTTGGAGCTTTCAGGCGTCAGGCCCGTCAGCCCGATCACCCGGGCTACCGCCGCTGTCTTCCCCCGCACCTGGTGCATATCGGCCACAAACTGCAGGTATTCCCGCACGTACATGTCGTAGTACAGGGCGTTGGATTCGGGCAGGTAGCCGATCTTCCTTTTGGCTTCCAGGGGGTGCGTCCGCACGTCGATGCCGCTGACGCTGACCTGGCCGCCGTCGGGCTCCAGGTAACCGGTGATCATCTTCATGGTCGTGGATTTACCGGCCCCGTTCGGCCCCAGAAAACCAACGATCTCGCCTTTCGATACCCCGAAGGAAATACCATCCACCGCCCGCTGCGCTCCGTAGATCTTGGTCAGCTCTTTTACTTCAATAGACACGTCCGAAAAGTTTGTGGTTTGTAGTTTATAGTTTGTGGTTGGGCGTACGCTTGGAGGCCCGGCGCACAAAGTAAGCAATTCCCTGCTTTCCCCCGAAAACGGCAAAACCGGCCAGAAGCCGGTTTTGTCTTAATCGAAATCAAAAAAATCAGATAAAAAGCCTTTTTTCTTCTTATGGGGATTATGCGGATCATGGTATCCGCCTTCAGAAGGCCGGCCATAATACTTATCATCCTTCCGGTAGTTGTCGTCCTTCCGGTAGGTGGCGGAACGCTCAATGATCTTGTCCAGCTCGCCCCGGTCCAGCCAAACGCCCCGGCAATGGGGACAGTAATCGATCTCCACTCCCTGCCGTTCCGACATTACCAGGTCTTCGTTACAGTTTGGGCACTTCATACGCAAAGGTTTTATTTACAAATTATCGTATTCGAATAAAGGATCGATCACGTGGGAGCCCGCCTTTAATTCAAACACCGGCTTGATGATGCCGTTTTTCAGGCCGTACACCCAACCGTGCAGGTCGGGACGCTGGTCGTTCTGCCAGGCCCGCTGGATCACCGAGGTCTTGGCCAGGTTCAGCACCTGCTCTTTCACGTTCAGCTCTACCAGGCGGTTCACTTTCGCCTCTTCGTCCGCGAGGGCGTCCAGTTCGTCGCGGTGGATGCGGTACACATCCTTGATGTTGCGCAGCCACATGTTCAGCACCGGCTTGAAGTCGCGCTTGGTGCAGGCGGCCTTTACCCCGCCGCAGCCGTAGTGGCCGCATACGATCACGTGCTTTACTTTCAGGTGGGTAACGGCATAATCCAACACACTGAACAGGTTGACATCGGTATTCACCACCAGGTTGGCAATGTTGCGGTGCACGAAGATCTCGCCGGGCTGGGTGCCGGTAATTTCGTTGGCGGGCACGCGGCTGTCGCTGCAGCCGATCCATAAAAACTCGGGGGTTTGAATTTCCGCCAGCCGGTTGAAGTACTCGGGGTCATCGGCTATCTTTTCGGCCGCCCAGGCTTTATTCTCCAGTAATAATTTTTCGTAAGATAACATGGCGCTTTAGTTGATTGGTGAAACAAATTTATTCGTCTGCCGTGAATCGTCAAGAATCAATAGTCAATTGGTCTGCCACATGGAAAAACCTGACAGGTTTGAGCAACCTGCCAGGTTTGGAAATGAACTGAGGAACTTGTGAACTTTGGAACTTATTGTCTAGTCCTCCACTTCGGCCAGCGTCGTTTCCGGCTGGCGGATAAGGTGGTGGTTGTCTTTGGCTTTTACGTCCAGCATGTCACTGAAGCCCTGCACTTTAGACGAACTTTTTTTTAGCTCCACGCGGATGTTCTTCAGCGGTGCATGGATCATGAAGTCCTCGATCACGTCGATCACGTCCTTGTCGATGAAGTCGGCGCGGCTGGCGTCAATGAGCACGTAGGAGTTCTCGGGCACCTGCTCCAGCTTATTTTTAATGATGGGCTTATTCAGGAACGATACATCCTTGCGCAGGCGGAACAGGTAGGTGTTCAGGTCGTTCACGATGAATACGGCCGTGCGGAAGTTGCTGCGCAGCACGAAGAAGATGCCGACAACCATACCTACCATCACCCCTTTCAGCAGGTCGGTGAACAGGATGGCCACAATAGTGATCACGAAGGGCAGGAACTGGTCCCAGCCTTTTTTGTAATACATCTTGAACAGCGAGGGCTTGGCCAGCTTGTAGCCGGTATAGATCAGGATGGCGGCCAGGGCTGCCTTGGGAATCAGGTTCAGGATGACGGGGATAAAGGCCACGCAGAGCAGCAGCAGCATGCCGTGCATGATGGTGGACATGCGCGACTGGGCACCGGAATTCACGTTGGCCGAGGAACGCACGATCACACTGGTAACGGGCAGACCGCCGATCAGGCCGGACAGCATGTTGCCCATACCCTGGGCTTTCAGCTCCCGTTCCTTGTTGGTCACGCGCTGGTAGGGGTCCAGGTCGTCGATGGCCTCAATGCTCAGCAGGGTTTCCAGGCTGGCGACCAGGGCCAGGGTCACTGCGGTGATCCACACCTCTTTGTTCAATACCTGGCTCCAGTCGGGGAAGGTAAAGAAGGAGAAAAATTCGCCGGCGCTGTTGGCTACCGGGATGTTCACCATATGCTCGGGGTTGATGCTGTAGGCACTGCCCTGGCTTTTGAAATACTCGTTGATGCCAACACCCAGCAGCACGATCAGCAGCGGGGCGGGTACCAGTTTGATGAACCCTTTGCGCTTGGCGGTAAACTTATCCCAGATGATATGCAGACCCAGGGACAGGCCGCCGATCAGCACGGCTACCGGGGTAATGTGGCGCAGGGCATTGCCCAGGCTGGAAAAGGTATTCTGGTTACCGGCTTCCTTGAAGCTTTCGTCGCCCTCGAACGAGCTGTTGAAGCCCACCAGGTGCGGGATCTGCTTCAGGATAAGGATCAGGCCGATGGCGGCCAGCATGCCTTTGATAACGCTGTTGGGAATATAATCGCCGATGATGCCGGCCTTCAAAAAGCCCAGGATCACCTGGAAAATACCGCAAATAAATACCGATAACAGGAAGGCCTCAAAAGCGGGCATCTTGCCAATGGCCACAGCCACGATAGCCGTCAGGCCGGCAGCCGGGCCGCTCACGCTTAATTGCGATCCGCTCAGCGAACCGATAACGATACCGCCCACAATACCGGCGATGATGCCGCTGAACAGGGGCGCATTAGAGGCCAGGGCCACACCCAGGCAAAGCGGCAGGGCTACCAGGAATACAACAATAGACGAGGGAAAGTCGGATTTGAGATTCAGCAAAGGATTGTTAGCCTTCTTCATAAGAAATTTTTTGAACAGTTAATTAAGTAAGGTATTGATCGGATTTGGCGCTCCCGCCGCCCTTCCCGGAAGAAGGAAGACTTGGATGTACCGGCACCTGTCCGTAACCTGGGGGCCGGGCACGCTGGGTTCGTAAAGGGCGAAGCTTGCCCAGGAATCCAGGACGCGCCGGAACCTCAGGGGATACAGGAAACCTGCAGCACCCGGGAGCACCGGTAAAAAACGCTGATGGAAAGGAATAAGGATCGCTTGCTGCAGCCTGGTCATGCACGATGCGGCGCCTGGGGTTTCCCCCAACGGAACGAGTCCGGAGACGGCAAAAACGATGGAAAGATGCCTGCTGTACCGTTAAACGCACAGCAAGGCCTTAGGCCTCGGGAGGGGGGGATAGCAGTTCGGGATGGAACGCAAAATAAAGGTCGGCAGGGTGGCACTTGAAATACCGGACGATGAGCATCGTCATGCCGCGCTCGGGCACCCCATGCTCATGCAGGTATTCCGATAAGGTGTTGATGCCCGACTCGGCCTTTTCTTCGGTTGTCCGGGAAATCGGATCATCGCAGTTCACCTTCTCACACTGCTTTTTGGCCAGTTCTTTTTTTATCTGCTGGCTGCTATAAATGAAGGGCGTGCTTACTGTCAGCCAGGCCAACAGAAACATTAAGAAAATAGCTGATGCTATTTTTTGTATGGAAAGCGATCCTTTCATTTATTGTTGCGAAAATAACTTTTGTCCCGTAGAAAAAGATGCCTTATGAAAAAATTACTTTTTCATAACATATTAATTTAATCAACAATCTAACGGCAGCGGCCGGTACAGGGCGGTTACCCCCGAGCGCTGCGGCTGCCGGCAGCGCTAAAGGGAGGTTGACGAAAAAAAATCATGTTTTCACCGGGCAAAATTGCCTTCCGAACCTAATACTGATGGGATTGCATGAATTTCATGCTTATCTTCAGGCTCCTAAATTGTTCTCCATATGAATCAAACGAATGCTTTTGCTATTAAAGACACTTCCGCTAATCCTGCCCCTTTAGGCCTTTTCGGCTTTGGCATGACCACTATCCTGCTGAACCTGCACAATGCGGGCTTCTTTGAAATGAACTCCATGATCTTTGCCATGGGTATCTTTTACGGCGGCCTGGCCCAGATCGTGGCCGGCATCCTGGAATCGAAGAAAAACAACACTTTTGGCATGACCGCCTTTATCTCCTACGGCTTTTTCTGGCTGACCCTGGTGGGACTGCTGGTACTGCCAAAGCTGGGATGGGTGGCACCCTCTTCCAATAATGCCATGATCGCCTACCTGGTCATGTGGGGCATCTTTACCGCTATCCTGCTGGTCGGCACCTTCCGGATCAGCCGGGCCCTGCAATTCGTTTTCGCCAGCCTGACGCTGCTGTTCTTCCTGTTGGCCCTGGGCGATGCCACCGGCAATGCGGCGCTGAAACAGTTCACCGGCTTTGAAGGCATCGTCTGCGGCGCTTCCGCCCTGTACACCGGTGCCGCCCAGGTGCTTAACGAGGTCTACGGCCGCACCATCCTGCCGCTGGGCCCCGTGGAACAAAAAATGACCAAGGCCGAGCTGAAGAAGTTCTCCATGTTGCACGAACAATAAACCCTTTATTCCATATTTATAGAAAAGGCCTGTGCCCGGGGACGTCCCCGGCACAGGCCTTTTTACTTAATGGCCGGCATAAGGGCAAATTTTGTTGCGAATAGGCTGCATTTTGTTTTAAATAGGGAAAATTTAACCGTTAATAAAGGTTTGTTTCCTAAGTTTATGGCTTCACTTAATATATCTTGTTTTTTTAAACGATTCGCACAATGTCATATCCCTATCAAATCAAATCCCTGGAGCAGTACCAGGAAGTTTACCGGAAGAGCGTTGACCAGCCCGAAGAATTCTGGGGCGAAATAGCCGAAAACTTCCAGTGGCGCAAGAAATGGGACAAGGTCCTGGACTGGAACTTCACCGAACCCAACATCAAATGGTTCCAGAACGGGAAGCTCAACATCACTGAAAACTGCCTCGACCGCCACCTGGCCGACAAAGCCAACCAGCCGGCCATCATCTGGGAACCCAACGACCCCGAGGAGCACCACCGGGTGCTGACGTATAAAGACCTGCACACCAAGGTGTGCCAGTTTGCCAACGTACTGAAGAACAACGGCGTGCGAAAAGGCGACCGGGTGTGCATCTACATGGGCATGATCCCCGAGCTGGCTATTGCCGTGCTGGCCTGTGCCCGCATCGGCGCCGTGCATTCCGTGATCTTCGGCGGCTTCAGCTCTACCAGCATCGCCGACCGCCTGCAGGATGCCAAGGCCGAATTCATCGTTACCTGCGACGGCGCCTACCGCGGCGCTAAAGACATACCGCTGAAAAAAGTCATCGACGACGCCCTCATCTCCTGCCCCTTTGTAAAAAGAGTGATCGTCTGCACCCGCACCCGCACCCCCGTGAGCATGATCAAGGGCCGCGATGTGTGGTGGGAAGACGAGATCAAAAAAGTGGAAACCCTGGGCCTGCACGAAAGCCCGGCCGAGGAAATGGATGCCGAAGACACGCTGTTTATCCTGTACACCTCCGGCTCCACCGGCAAGCCCAAGGGCGTGGTGCATACCTGCGCCGGCTACCTGGTGTATACGGCTTATTCCTTTGTAAACGTATTCCAGTACCAGCCCGGCGATATCCACTTCTGTACCGCCGATATCGGCTGGATCACCGGCCACAGCTATATTGTTTACGGCCCGCTGGCTGCCGGCGGCACCACGCTGATGTTTGAAGGCGTGCCCACCTGGCCCGATGCCGGCCGTTTCTGGGAGATCGTGGACAAGCACCAGGTCAATATCCTGTATACCGCCCCCACCGCCATCCGTTCGCTGATGGGCTTTGGACTGGAGCCGTTCCAGGGCAAGGACCTGTCGTCGCTGCGGGTGCTGGGCAGCGTGGGTGAGCCCATCAACGAGGAAGCCTGGCACTGGTACGACGAGCACGTAGGCAAGAAGCGCTGCCCGATCGTGGACACGTGGTGGCAGACCGAAACCGGCGGCGTGCTGATCTCCAACCTGGCAGGTGTGACCCCGGCGCTCCCGGCACATGCCACCCTGCCCCTGCCGGGCGTGGCCCCTATCCTGGTGGATGAGAACGGCAAGGAAGTGACCGGCAACCCGGCTTCGGGCAACCTGTGCATCAAAGCTCCCTGGCCGGGCATCCTGCGCACCACCTACGGCGACCATGAGCGTTGCCGCCTGAATTATTTCTCTACTTACCCGGGCCTCTACTTTACCGGCGACGGCGCCCTCCGCGACGAGAAAGGCAACTACCGCATCACCGGCCGCGTGGACGATGTGCTGAACGTGAGCGGCCACCGCATTGGCACCGCCGAAGTGGAAAACGCCCTCAACATGCACCTGGGCGTGGTGGAAAGCGCCGTGGTAGGCTACCCGCACCAGATCAAGGGCCAGGGCATCTATGCCTATGTAGTATTCAACGGCAACCTCGAGAACGTCGACCTGACCCGCCTGGACATCCTGCAAACGGTCAGCCGCATCATCGGCCCCATCGCCAAGCCCGACAAGATCCAGTTCGTCAGCGGCCTGCCCAAGACCCGCAGCGGCAAGATCATGCGCCGTATCCTGCGCAAGATCGCCGAAGGAGAAAACAACAACCTGGGCGACACCACTACCCTGCTGGATCCGAATGTAGTGACGGAGATTGCCGAAGGCAAGCTCTAGGGACAGGAGGAATTGGTTCATTAGTTAATGGGGGTATTAGGGTTTTCGGCAGAAAGAACCCTTTCGCTCAACCATATAAAAAGGAAGCGGTCTGTGTTTTCACAGACCGCTTCCTTTTTATATGCTGTTATGAATAAACGCTCTTCCCTTACCCTAATATCCAAATGAACCAATGAACCAATTCCTTATCTCCTGATAATCACTTGCGTTCCCACCGGGGCGTAGCTGTAGATTTCTTCCACATCGCTGCGTTTCAAGGAGATGCAGCCGTCTGTCCAGTTCTTGTAACGGTCCACGACAAAGTCCTCGTGCAGGAAGGTACCGTGGATGCCGATGGCGCTGCCCGGCCGGGCGTTCGGGGGCACTTCGCCGCGCTGCTTGCGCGCGTTGAACTTCTGGATGCATTCGGGCGTAGGATAATTCAGGGCCAGGTAGCGGTCCCACTTATTGTGCGGCCGCTTGGCAATGATCTTGAACGTGCCCTCAGGCGTGTTTTTGTCGCCTTCCATCTTTTTGTCGGCCAGGGTGTTGTTGCCAAAGACCACGGGGTACGTGGCATACCAGCCCTGGGCGTCGTAAACGCTTAGCTCGTAATCCGACTTGTCGATGATGATCCTGATGGGAGCTGCAGGCCCGGCCGCGGTTCTTTTGGCTGCACTGACCTTATAGGCCGAAAGATGAGTGGTTTCGGCAGTATGCATAGACGGCAGGGAAAGTAAACCGATCCCTGACAGCAGCGTGGAAAGAAAAATGGCGGATTTCATATTATTGGCTTGAGAATTTATAAAGTTATAATTTCAAACGCCCACAAATTCCATTTATTACTTCCACAGGCAAGGATTTAACGCATCGTTAGTTGCCGAAAAAACCCTGCCAAAGCAGGGTTAGTTTTTGAAAATATTTATCAGAAGTGGCTGAGCCGGATGCCAACGGTATACGGCCGCTGGTCGAGGCCTTTCTCCCACATATTTTTCAGGGCATAAGAGCCGTACAGGCGGGCGGGTCCCAGGTTCAGCTCTCCCACATACGCCAGCTTCCAGCGGCGGAGGTCGAAATCATCCCGCACCTTGAATTTGCCGCCGTCGTTGTTCTTGATCTTTTGCCGCGAGGAATACAGGTAGCCGGCGCTGAGCCCCCCGCTGAAGCCAAAGCCGTACTTCATCCGGGGCGTAAGGTTGAAGTTCAGCATCATGGGCACCGTCACGTAATCGGCCGCCAGCTTGTTTTTCCGGACATCCTGGTAACTGTTGTCCAGGGCAATGAAGGTGGGGTTTTTCCGGAAGGCCACGGTTTCGTTGTCGAAGCGGTAATTATTCAGCTCCACGCCCAGGCCATACTTCAGGTTGACTACCTTCTTCACCAGCGGCAGCCGCTGGAAAAACAGCCAGACGTTCACGTTGACCGACTTGCCGGTACGCAGGTCCAGGTTGTCCTTGGTCAGCCCCGGCTGCACCATTCCCTGGGCGGCGGCGGCCGCATAATTGCTGCGTTCCCTGAAGTTGGCAAACCCCAGGTCCACCGCCAGCCAGCTGGTGCTCGGCCCGCCGGAGCGTTTTTTCTTATGCGTCATTACGTGCACCTCTTTTTTCTCCGTGGTGGACCTTTTTTTGATAATAATGGTCCCGCCAATGCGGATGGTGTCGCTTTCTTCCCGTACGATGGTGGTGTCCTTTTTACTTTGGGTACTGTCGGCCTGGGCAAAAGAGGCCAGGCACACGACCAATGCCCCTGCGGTCATGAGTAGTTTTTTCATTTTGTTCTTCTTATGGTTCTTGATGAGTTACTATATCCGGAGACCGGTGCTAGTGCAGCTTACGGCCTTTTGAGGATTCGGGTTCCGGGCCCAGCTTCACGGCAATCACGTTGATGAGGAGTTCGTCGTTTTCATTGAGCGGGTTGAAGCCGGTGGTCTGTTCCACAAAATCGGTCGCTTTGCGTAAAAACTTCTTCAATCCTGATTTTTTGGGGACACCCGCTGCCGCTATTATTTCCGTACCAGCCGTCTTTTCCTGGATCATCGGCTGCACCCGGGGACTATCGATCACCGTTAGCGCCGGCAGCCGGGTGGTGGAAAGCGCCTCGGGTACTGGGGCGGCCACCAGTGCTACCGGGGCCGGCGGGCTGGCGTCTCGTTCCGTTGCCCCGATCGATGGCGTTTCTTTTAGCGGAGCGATGGGCTCCGAAGACGCGACTTCCCGGCCGGGCTTACGTTTCTGTTCCCGCGGCGGCGCCACGGTCAACGCACCAGCGGTCTGTGGCCCTGCTTCGGTAAGACCGGCGGTCGCCTGCGGCACTGTGGGCAAAGAGGGCGTCTGCTGCTCCCCGGCCACCGGGGATGCGGATGGCTTCGCAGGCAGGTTGCGGCCCACCAGGACGGGACGTTGCCGCGGCGCCACCAGTAAAAGACCTGCCACCAGTACCAGCAGAACGGCAGCGGCTGCCGCCCACCGGTAGGCAATAGCAGGCCGGCTTTCCGTGCGGCGGTACAGTTGGTCTTTTCCGGGACATTCCATCACTTCCTTGTCCGTGGGCCGGGTCTTCATCAGCTGCAGGTACATTTGCCGGTAAGGCTCGTCGGTGCGGATCCGGCCCTCCACCTCCGGCTTTTCAGACTCCCCGAGCTCGTTGTCCACGTACAGCAACAGGGCTTCGTCCGGCAGCTTTTGCTTCATGCTTGCGGCCAGCAGGAACTGCTTCCCCTCCAGCGGCAGGGACTCCGGCTCGGGCCGGGTCGCCAGCAGTGCTTCCAACTCGGCCCGCAGGCCGGGATGCACCAGCAGGAATGCCTCCACCGCCTCCCCTTCTTCCGCGGTCAATTCGTTATCCATGTACAGGATAAAGTATTCCTCGTAGTTGGCGAGGGTGATCGTGCCGGTATGATGGGTGTTAAATGACATTTTCTATACGTACTATATATTCTTTTAATTGGATTCGGGCCCGGTGCAGGTACACGCGCACCTGGCTGGTGGAGAGGCCGGTGATGGCGGCCATTTCCTCGTAGGAATACCCTTCGTAATCTTTCAGCAATACCAGGGAGCGCTGCACCTCGCTCAGCTTGCCCAGGGCTTCTTCCAGCACCGCCCGGGCATTGTCGAAGGTGCGGAAGCACACTTTTGCGTTTTCATCCAGTTCTTCTTTCAGGTACAGCCGCTTTATCTTCCGCAGGTGGTCAATCATGGCATTGTAGGCCACGGTAAACAAATACGAGCGGCTTCTTTCGGCCTCTATTGCCGCACGGTTCATCCACAGCCGTTCAAAAGCCGTCTGCACGATATCGCGTGCATCTTCTTCGTGCCGCAGGTTCTTCACCACGAAGCGGTACACGTTGTCGGCATAAAGCGTTACGCAATGGTTGTATTCTTTTTCGGTCATAAACAGCGGCCGTTCTTTCCTGTATTACGGCCGGGGGAAGGAAAAGTTACAAAAACAGAAAAAAATTTTTGGGGTATTTGTTAATTGGTTAATTGGGGTATTGGGCCGTGACAGCTGAAGGACTCCTCCCCTTCCCAATATCCCAATTAACCAATTAACAAATTAACCAATACCCATTTCCTCCAGCAGCAGCGGCGCAGGAAGATAACGTTCATCTTTGATTGCCAGCTTTTGCAACAGGCGCACGATATTGTCCCGCCCGATCCTTTCGGCCCATTCAAAGGGTCCGAAGGGATAATTGGTTCCCAGCTTCATGGCGGTATCGATAGCCGCGCGGGTGCCGACGCCTTCGCCCAGGGCGAAATAAGCTTCATTGATAATGCTGCTGATGACCCTTGCCGTGACAAAGCCCGGCTCATCGGGCAGCCAGGCCACCGTTTTGCCCCATTGCTGCCAGACGGCTTCCGCGGCCTGGCGGACGCCCGGGTCGGGGCAACTGCCTTCCACCACCGGGTGCAGCAGGAAGCCCGGCCAGGCATTGACGCGCACCCACCTCCCGCCGGCTTCGGCCCCCGTTTGCGAAACGGAATGGAGGATCACGGGCTGCCGCAACTGCCGCAGCAGGGGTGCTCCCGAAGGGTCGTTTTCGAACAACAGGTCCAGGCAGGCCGCGGCCTGCGGATAGCGGGCAAAAGCGGCCACCTCCGTTACATAATGTACCTGGAGGCCGGGGAGCGCCCCCGCCGCCAATTCGTTTTTCTGTGCGTCGCTGCACCGGACAACCAGCTCCATAATTTTCCCGGATTAGAAGAGTTAGACGAAGGAATAGGGCGGAATCCGCCTAATTCGTGAAATTCGTGCAATTCGTCTGATTCGTGTCATTAAATTCGTGGTTCAGATCAACTATCATGGAAAAGCAAATCATAAATACCACCGACGCCCCGGCTCCTATCGGTCCCTACAACCAGGCTATCTTATCCGGAAACACACTGTATATTTCCGGCCAGATCTGTATTGACCCGGCAACCGGCAACCTGAAGAACAGGGACGTACAGGAAGAAACCCACCAGGCCATGCACAACCTGAAAGCCATCCTGCGGGAAGCCGGCATGACCTTCAGCAACGTGGTCAAGACCACCATCTTTATTACCGACATGAACCGCTTTTCGGAGATCAACGAAATTTACGGAAAGTACTTTGAAGGCGATTTTCCTGCCCGCGAAACCGTACAGGTGGCTGCCCTGCCGAAACTGGTAAACGTGGAGATCAGCATGATCGCCGTAAAATAAGCCCTCCCCCAAAAACAAGCGCATTGCAGTGGACCGGCTCCGGCCACCGCAATGCGCTTGTTTTTCTATTGCCCGCAGGCTACTTCCGGGCAACCACCATCCGCAGCGTTTGCGACTGTCCGTTCAGCAAAACGTTCACCAGGTACACACCGCTCGTCAGCGTAGACACATCCAGCGTTACCAGCGCCTGGCCGCCGGGGCGGGTTTGCTGCAGCACCGGCAGCACCAGCTGGCCATTGCTGTTGAACACCCGCACCACCAGGGTAAACGCCTTGGCGTAAATGACTTCCAGGCGGGTTTGGGTATACGCCGGGTTGGGAGACAGCTGCATATAGGTGCCAGCGCTCAGGGCAGACGTTTGGAAACGTTCCACCGCGGAGGGCAGGAATACCGTCGAACCCGTGCAAAGCGGCACCACCCGGTATTCATACTGCGTTCCCGGCAACAGGCCGCTCAACTCGTAAGCCGCCCCGGGCACATAGACACTCGTCCACGCTTCCGAACCAACAACGCGGTACTGCAGCGTATCGCCGCTGGTGCCTTCCGGGTTGGTCCACTGCACCGCTACCCGCGAAGGCGTAAGGAGGGTGACCGCCGGTGTTTTTATTTCCCCGCAGCCCACTACCGTCACCTCCGCGCTGGCGGTATTCCTGCAGCCTTTGGCGTCCACGCCTTCTACATTGTAGACGGTGGTGGTCAGCGGCCGCACAATGGCGGTTTTGCCGCTACTGCTGATCAGCCCCGGCAAAGCGCTCCAGGTGACCGTTTCCGCCCCGCTCACCGTAAGGGTCTGGGATGCATATTTATGAAGGATCACCTTGTCGGGGCTTACCCGCACTTCGGGCCGCGGCCAAACGGTTACTGCCTGGGAAGGGGAATTATTCGAACACCCGCCTTCGGTTACCTGCACCCGGTAGGCGCCCGCGGCGGCAGCGGTATAGCTGGCTGCCGTGGCTCCGTCCAGGAACACATTGTCCTTATACCATTGGTAGGTATAGCCGGAGCCGGCCGTAGCGGTCAACACCACGCTGCCCCCTTCGCAAAAGGCCGCAGGACCGGCAGCCGTCACGGCGGCCGCGGGCATCGTTACCGTTATAGAAACCTCGTTCGAAGCGCTTTGGCACGTACCGTTGCTGACCACGGCCTTGTACGTTCCCTGCGTGGAAACGGTCAGCGAAGCAGCCGAAGCGCCGTCCACCAGGACGCCGTTCCGGTACCATTGGTATTGGTAACCGGCGCCGGCCGTTGCCTGCAGCACCACATTGCCACCGCTACAGATGGCAGTGGACCCGGCCGGGCTGATGGCAGCGGCAGGAGGAGCAAGGACCATTACCGGCACTGGACTGGAGGTGCCGACGCACCCGCCCGTCATGGCTTTTACAGTATAGCTACCGGTGGCCGTAGCCGTATAGCTGGCTGCTGTGGCTCCGTCCAGGAGCACATTGTCCTTGTACCATTGGTAGGTATACGAGGCCCTGGCGGGGGTGCTCAGCACCACGCTGCCCCCTTCGCAGAAGGCGGCGGGACCGGAAGCTGTCACGGCAGCGGTTGGCGTCGATAGGGCTACGGAAACCTCGTTCGAAGCGCTTTGGCACGTACCGTTGCTGACCACGGCCCTGTACGTTCCCTGCGTGGAAACGGTCAGCGAAGCAGCCGAAGCGCCGTCCACCAGGACGCCGTTCCGGTACCATTGGTATTGGTAACCGGCGCCGGCCGTTGCCTGCAGCACCACGCTGCCGCCGCTACAGATGGCGGCGGATCCGGCCGGGCTGATAGCGGCGACAGGAGGGGTAATGACTGTAACCGGTACCGGGTCGGAACTGCCGCTGCACCCGCCCGTCGTGGCTTTTACGGTATAGTTGCCGGTGGCCGTAGCCGTATAGCTGGTGCCGGTGGCATTGTCCACCGGGCTTTCGTCCTTGTACCACTGGTAGGTACCCGCGTCACGGGCAGGCGCGTTCAGCACCACGCTGCCGCCGGCACAAAAGGTAGTAGGCCCTGCCGGTGTCACCACCGGTTCCTCCACTCCTTCCCGGATCACCACCTCCTGCACCTGGCTGCAGCCCGAGCCATCCTTTACCTCCACCACGTAGGTTCCTGCCAGCACGCCGGTAAGCGTGGCGCCGGTTTGGCCGTTGCTCCAGAAATAGCTATAGTTGCCGTCGCCACCGGCGGGCGTAATGGTGGCCGAACCGTTGCTGAACCCACAGGTGGGATTGGTAACGGTAGTGGTAAAAGAAAGCTTGCAACGGAAACAGGAAGCCGCTGACAGCACGCTCCTGATCTTGTTGCCCGGCTGCGGGCCAAAGCCATTGCTGAAATTAATGCCCGATGACGTGAGGTGGCAATAACTCATGATGGTACCGCCGTTCACGGGAGCGGGCCCCCGGGGGCAGGTACCATTGGGGCCGGCCTCCACCGCATAGCAGTTATCCAGCGGACCGCCCTGCCAGCCACACCAGTGCGTGTGCCGGGAGCCGAAGTTATGGCCGGTTTCATGGGTCACTACCTGCACCGTCCAGTGATAGACCGGCAGCTCCTCGTAAACATCATAAATGTGGCTGGTAGCTGCCCTGGATGACTTGGGAAATACGCAGGGATTGTCAAAGGTGTAGGCCACACCGCCGCCTGCGTTCCGCGTGGTCAGGAAGTGAGCGTAATCACCGGTAAAAGAAGTGCTGCCCAAATTGCTGGAGAAGTACGAAAGAATCGTGGAAACGTTACCGTAACCGGCATAAGGGTCGGCCACGGTCCACACTTTGATCTGCGACACCTGCACCGTGATGCCCTCCCGGGCATAAAGCAAGGAAACGTTGTTAAAAAAGCCCAGCACATAGGACATGGTGGCCACGCTGTTGCTGCCTTTGTCGCGGTACATTTTATTGTCACATTCAAAGTAAAGATTCAGTACGGGCAGGGCGGCCGGCAGGGAAGCCTGCTGCGGCGAAGGAACCGTGGCATGGGCCTCCGGCGGATCGTCGGTAAAACACTGCAGGGGCGAAGGCACCAGCAGGTCGCTTTCCCGGTACAGGATATACTCGGTAGTGGGCTTTCCCTGCTGCTCCACCGCGCCCAGGATCATATTGCCCTTTTCATCGCTGATGATGGCCATTACCTGCCCGTCCAGCACGCTGAGGGTGGCAAACGAGCCCTCCTTGCCCTTGATGGTTCCCTGGTAGGATACCGGCAGGGTAAAGGGCACCTGCCGGGTCTTTCCGTTGCCCAGCGCTTCCACCAGGGAAAAGCCGGGAGCCGTTATGGTGGATTTGTGGAGCACGAGGGACAGGCCGCCCCCGCCGTAGGGAAGTTGCAACTCTAAATTGTCCGGGGCCTGGGCCCTGAGTCGCTGCACCTCGGACAGGTTCAGCTCCAGGGCCTCATACTGACGCGCAAGGGCATGGTAGTCTTTTTGCAAGGCTGCCTTCCGGGCAAACAGGGAAGATATGGTCTGCTGGGCATGCAAACCGGCGCCTGCAAGCAGGCAAACAACCGTCAAAACCAACAGGTTCCTCATAAGCAGTAATGTTGAGCAAATTAAAGTATAGAATTTTTTTATTAAAAGAAAGAACTATAAATGTTTTTCATCATACAGCTGCCCAAAGCTGCGCCTGGCCCCATTTTGCGGGTAAATAAGGTACAGACAATAACTTAGAAACGGAAACGTAACTTTCGCTTTAGGACAGTGGATCGTGGACAGGGAACATTTGTCAGTGGATATTGGATGGAGGACTGAGGGAAGCGGGGAGGGTCAACGACCAATGGCGAATGTCTTTTGACCAGTGACCCTTGACTAACGCCCAAACCTCAACAGGCATTGTATGATAAGAACCTTATTTCTGCTCTTCTTTCTTTTAAGCGCCCGGCCGGCCTTTGTACAAACCGTTCTCACCCCCGACCGGCTTTATGGCGAATTGTTTACGGCGGTTCAGACGGGCCACATCTTTCCGGATAACAAAACCTTTGTGGATTGCATCCCCCGAAAAGACCCTGCCCGCATCCTGCAGGCCTACCGGGCCGCCCGCTACACCCCCGGTTTCCACCTGAAAACCTTTGTCGCCGAAAATTTTCATCTCCCGGAAGCCCCGGGGGCAGACTTCGCGGCAAAGGAAACAGAAGTGACGACCCACATCCACAAACTGTGGAACGTGTTGAAACGAAAAAGCGATTCGACCGTCGCCGGCAGCTCGCTCCTGCCCCTGCCCCACCCCTATATCGTACCCGGGGGCCGCTTCCGCGAAATCTATTACTGGGATTCCTACTTCACCCTGCTGGGACTGAAAGAAAGCGGTGAGGATGAAACCATTACGAACATGGTCCGCAATTTCGCCTTCCTCATCGACACCTACGGTCATATCCCCAACGGCAACCGCACCTATTACCTGAGCCGCTCCCAGCCGCCTTTCTTTTCCCTCATGCTCGACCTGCTGGCGGAGATCCGGGGACCACGGGTGTACACCGAACACTTACAAGCTCTGCAAAAAGAATACCGCTACTGGATGGACGGCACCGCCCCTACCCGGCACGTCGTAAAAATGCCGGACGGCAGCACCCTGAACCGCTATTACGACCAGCTGGATATCCCGCGGCAGGAGATGTACGTGGCCGACCTGGAAACGGCTAGGGCAGCAAAGAACCGGGGCGGGATCTACCGGCAGCTGCGCTCGGCAGCCGAAAGCGGCTGGGACTTCAGCAGCCGCTGGCTGGCCGACGGCCGCAGCCTGCCCACGATCCGCACCACCGACCTGGTACCGGTAGACCTCAACTGCCTGCTCTACCACCTGGAACAAACCCTGGCAAAGGCCACGGCCCTGAAGGGCGACAGCACGGCCAGCCGCCGGTATGGAAAACTGGCGGAACAGCGCAAAGCTGCTATTAACAAGTATTGCTGGTCGGCCCGGCAGGGCTGGTACACCGACTACAACCTGTCCACGAAAAAACACTCCCCGGAACTCAGCCTGGCCGGCACGGCCCCTTTTTTCCTGGAGGTAGCCCCGGCCGGCCGCATCTTCGCGGCGGCGGAGAACATCCGCCTCCGGTTCCTGCTTGCCGGCGGGGTGGTGACCACGCTGAAAACCACCGGCCAGCAATGGGATGCGCCCAACGGCTGGGCCCCGTTGCAATGGATGACCATTACCGGCCTGGAGCGTTACGGGCAGCCGGCCCTGGCCCGCACCATCGCCGGGCGGTGGATAAGGCTGAACCTGCAGGTGTACGCCCGTACCGGCAAACTGATGGAAAAATACAACGTGGCCGACACCTCCCTGGCGGCCGGCGGCGGTGAATATCCCTCGCAGGATGGCTTCGGCTGGACCAATGGCGTACTTTTAGCGTTGTGGAAGAAGTACGGCGATTAGTGCTTCCCGTACGTCCTACGACCCTATACCTGATATCCATGCGTAAACTAGCCCAGAAATTACTCCGACAGCCGGTGCTGCGCCTGACCGAACGGTTCTCTTCCCGGCCCGACCGCAACCGCATTTTCGCCGCCCTCAGCCAGCTGCTGGACAGCATCCGCAAGGGCGACAAAAAACGGGGCCTGGTCGTACCCTTCGATATCGCCACGGGAAAATTCATCATCTTTTCCGACCAGCACAAAGGCTCCCGCAACGGCGCCGACGACTTCCTGAGCTGCGAGCCCGCCTACCTGGAGGCCCTGAACTATTACCACCAAAGCGGCTTCCACTACATCGCCCTGGGCGATTGCGAAGAGCTGTGGGAAAACACCCTGCTGGCGGTGAAGAAAGAACAGAAGCCCACCTTTGAAAAGGAAAAGCTGTTCCTCCCCAATAACGCCTTCATCAAGATCTTCGGCAACCACGACCTGTACTGGCAAAACGATCCGCTGGCCGCCCTGCAGCTCAAGGACATCTACGGCATGGACGTGCCGATCTATGAAGGGATAGTGCTGCAAACCACTATCCGGGACAAAAAAGTGGAGATTTTCTGCACCCATGGCCACCAGGGCGATAAGGTGAGCGACGGCAACTGGTTCTCGAAATTCTTTGTCTCCAAGATCTGGGCGCCGCTGCAGTCCTACCTGAAGATCAACCCCAACACACCGGCTTACGACGGCCACCTGAAAACCCTGCACAACTCGATCATGTACGAGTGGAGCGCCGCCCAACAGGGGCTGCTGCTGGTCACGGGCCATACCCACCAGCCGGTCTTTGAATCGCTGACCCACATCGAGCGGCTGTACCGCCAGCTGCTGTTTGCCCGCAACGTCCGCGACGAAAGCATGGTCGGCACCCTGCAGTCCGAGATTGAAAAGCGGAAATTTGAACACACCCACATTTCAGAAGACTACCTGAAGCTGCTGCCCACCTACTTCAATTCGGGCTGCTGCTGCTACGACGACGGCGACATCACCGGCATCGAGCTGTCCGAAGGCGCCCTGCGCCTGGTGAAATGGAGCTGCCGGAAAGAGGTGTCGCGGCGGACAATATTGGAAGAGTCGCCTTTGGCGGAGTTAATGGGGATAGAAGCGTCTGAATAGTTTACGCGTTTACTTGTTTATGAGTTCGTCCCGAAAACTACAAAAGTCTTAAAGACTTTTGTAGTTTGAAACCACCGAGGGGCCAGTCATCTTCATTATTTTTCATTTACCAGCACACTGTTGTTTTTGCGGTTGACGTCGGGGAGCTTTTTATCGGGATCCAGTACTACCTCGGTGATGCGTTTGGTGGTGGGCACCGTAAAGGTCCATTCCGGCCCGCGCTGCCAGATCTCCACCGGCAGGTGCACGCGGTATTCCTTGCCGCCGGCTTCCTTTACCAGCACGCTCACGGGCATCACCATCTGCTCCAGGTTCTCGATGGTGATGGCGGCGCCGTTCCCGGGCTTATTTTCCTGGTATTGCACGCCTTTTACCCCCTGGTCCAGCTTCCAGTTGCTGAACACCCATGCCCGCCAGAACCACGACAGGTCCTCACCGGCAACGTTCTCCATCGTATGGAAAAAATCCCAGGGCGTGGGATGGCGGAAGGCCCAGCGGCTGATGTATTCGCGAAAAGCGGCATCGAAGCGCTGGGGCCCCAGCACCACTTCGCGCAGGGCGGTAAGCATATTGGAAGGCTTGTCGTAGGCTACGATGCCCAGGTTTTGCTGCTGGATCACGTCGGGAGCGGTCATCAGCGGGTCCATCTTCGGACTGTACACCACACTGGTCATGTCCTCGGCGGGGAAAAAGGAAAATGTGGCGAACTCGCCCCCGTTGTAGGCTTTGGTCGACAGGCTGTTGATGAAGGTGTTGAAGCCTTCGTCCATCCAGGCATAGCGGCGCTCGTTGCTGCCCACGATCATCGGGAACCAGGTATGTCCCAGCTCGTGGTCGGTGACGCCCCACAGGCCGGAGCCGGAATCGGAAAAGCTGCAAAACACGATGCCGGGATATTCCATCCCGCCCACGATGCCGGCCACGTTGCTGGCTACCGGGTAGGGATACTCGAACCAGGTTTTCGAGTAATGCTCGATGGAAGCTTTCACCATTTCGGTGCTGCGCTGCCAGCCGTCCTTTTTCATGCTTTCCACGGGATAAACGCTCACGGCCAGGGACTTTTTACCGCTGGGAAGGTTAATGCGGGCCGCATCCCATACAAAGGCCTTGGAGGCTGCCCAGGCCGCATCGCGGGCATTCTGGATGCGGAACTTCCAGGTAAGCATGCCCGACGGCCGTGACCGGGGACTCTTCACTTCGGCTGCGGAGCGCAGCACTACAGTCTTGTCGCTGTTGCGGGCCGCCGCCAGGCGGGTTTGCTGTTCGGCGGTCAGCACCTCCTTTTCGTTCAGCAGCTCGCCGGAGCCCGCCACGATCATGTTGCCGGGCAGGGTAACGGCATATTCAATGTCGCCGTATTCGAGGTAAAACTCACCGGCCCCGATGTAGGGAAGGGTATTCCAGCCCAGGATGTCGTCGTACACGCACATGCGGGGGAACCACTGGGCCACTTCGTACACCCAGCCGTTGGTCGTATTCAGCCGGCCCATGCGGTCGGCGCCGTACTCGGGGATCTCGAACTCGTAAGTAAGGTTCACCTTCACCTTGCTGCCGGCGGCCTTCAGGGGCTGCTGGAGCCACAACTGCAGGCGGGTATCATTGACGATGAATTGGGGCGTGTATTTTTTCCCGTCGGCTTCCACCGAAACGGACTTGATCACGTCGCCTTTGGTAAAGCCGATGTTGGCCCAACGCCCGCCGGCCTGGGTGGTGGTGGCCGATCCGCGGGACGTATCCTGGAAGATGTTCTGATCGAGCTGCAGCCACAAAAACTTCAGGTTGTCGGGACTGTTATTGGTGTAGCTGATCTCCACGTCGCCGGAAAGAAAGTGGCGGTCGGGGTCCAGGGTGCAGTTGATCCGGTAGTCGGCGCGGTTCTGCCAGTACTTCGGTCCGGGTTCGCCGCTGGCGCTTCGGTAGTCATTGCCGTTCTGGGGATAAAACAGGGGATTGAACGCCTCGTGCGGGTTGTATTTCGATTGAGCCGATACCACGAACAGCCAGAGGCTGCCGATCAACGTTACGATGAGTTTTTTCATTCCTAAAATTAGAGTTTACGAGTTTACAAGTTTACGGGTTTACGAGTTCTTTACGGGCGCAAGCAACTCGTAAACTTGTAAACTCGTAAACTCGTAAACTTTTAGAATAACGTTTCCGCCAATGCCACGCTCTCCGGCTTTCCAACGTCGATCAGCTTGCCGCCGCTGTGGTCGAAAGAGAGGATCTTATGGGCGGGTGCCAGGGCCAGGTAGACGTCGATCAGCGAAAACTTGCCGCTGAAGGGGATCAGGTCCAGCACGGGCTGCTGGAAGAGAGCGATGCCGCTGTAGGCCCGCTGGTGGTAGGTTTCTTTAGGAATAGCGATCCGCTCCTTGCCCGTATCGGTATTGCGCCAGCCGCACAGCCGCCCCTCGTCATCGAACAGCAGGTAGCGCGATGTTTTGCGGGTGGTGGTGGCCAGCGTGATCAGGGCCCCTTGCTGCCGGTGGAAGGCCAGCATCCGGTGCAGGTCAAGGTCGGTGAGGATGTCCACGTTCAGCGTCAGGAAGGTGTCGCAGTCCAGCAGGTCCTTTGCCTGCAGCAGGCCGCCGCCGGTTTCCAGCACTTCGGCGGTTTCGTCGCTGATGGCGATGCGGCTGCCCCAGCCCTGGTGCCGCTCGATGGCGGCCGTTACCTGGCCGGCGAAATGGTGCACGTTCACCACCAGGTCGGTAAAGCCGTATTGCTGCAGGTACTCGATGTTGCGCTGCAGCAGGGATTTGCCGTTCACCACGGCCAGCGCTTTCGGATGATGGTCGGTCCAGGGCTTGAAGCGGGTGCCGAGGCCGGCGGAAAAGATCATGGCCTTTGTTTGCGGGTGGGCGGCCCCGGGCTTGTTGCTGTTTTCCATGTATCGGGTTGCGGGGTTAAATGCTTTTTTCGCCTTCGGGGGCGGTTTTCGGCCCGTAGGTTTCATTGATCCATTTCTTTTCATCCTGCACCACGTGGCACAGGTTCACCTTCACCTTGTACTTGTTCTTCAGGTGGCGGGCCAGCGCATCGGCTGCGTACACGCTGCGGTGCTGGCCGCCGGTGCAGCCAAAGCTGACCGACAGGTTGGCGAAGCCGCGGCGGATGTATTCTTCCACGCTGATGTCCACGATATCGAAAACGCTGTTCAGAAAATCCTGCATGCGGGTCTGCTGCTCCAGGTAGTCCATTACCGACTTGTCGCGACCGTGGAAAAGCTTGTATTGCTCGTAGCGTCCCGGGTTGTCGATGCCGCGGCAGTCGAACACAAAGCCGCCGCCGTTGCCCGACTCGTCGGCCGGGATGCCTTTCTTGTACGAAAAACTGCACACCTTCACGGTCAGGGCGGTGGTCTCATCGGCCTGCACGGGGGTGAAGTGCCGGATCACCTCGTCGGACACGCAAAGGTCCAGCACCTTGCGGAATTCGGGCACGGCAATGCCGATGCTGTTGTTTTCAATGAACCATTTGAGGTTTTTCAGCGCCAGCGGGATGGACGTAAGGAAGTGCGCCTTGCGTTCGAACAGGCCGCGGAAGCCATAGGCTCCCAGCACCTGCAGCAGGCGGATGAGCACATAGCCGTTGTACTGGCTGCGGAACACGCCCCGGTCCAGGGGTTTTTGGATAATGCGTTCAAAAGCGTTCATGTAGTGCTCCAGAAGGCCCTTTTTCCAGTCGTCGGGCAGGTTGGCTTTCGCCTGCCACAGCAGGCTGGCCACGTCGTACTGGGGGGCGCCCTTCATACCACCCTGGAAGTCGATGAAGTGTACGTTCTCGTCCCGGATCATGATGTTGCGGCTCTGGAAGTCGCGGAACATAAAGTATTTGTACTCGGTATGGGTGAGGTAGTTGCCCAGGGCCTCGAAGTCGTCGATCAGCCGCTGCTTGTCGTAAGGTTTGCGCAGGGCGTCGAGGAAGTAATATTTGAAGTACAGCAGGTCGGCCATGATGGCTTGTTTGCCGAACTCCTTGTTGGTCAGGCAGCGCTCGTAATCGAGGCCGGCATCACCCAGCACCTGCAGGCGGGCCAGTTCTTCGAGGCTTTTGGCAAACAGGCGGTACACTCCGTCGGTATAGCCTTTTTCTTCCAACACGTCTAAGAGGGAAACGGTTCCCAGATCTTCCTGGATATACATGGTATGATCGTCGCTGGTCTTTAAAATGCGGGGTACGGGCAGGCCTTTTTCCGCAAAATGGGTGGCAAAATAGGCGAAGGTCTCGTTTTCCTTCTGGTTGGGCCCCACGGTGCCGATGGTGCTTTCGCCGCCGGCGCCCGCCAGGCGGAAGTAGCGCCGCTCACTGCCCGAAACGGGCAGCAGGGCAATGTCTTTCGGGTCGTTCCCGTTCCATTCCCGGAACAGCCGGGCCAGTGCTTCCTTCAGTTGCTGCATAAGTCGGCAAAGATAAGGCCTGAGGAGGGGAGGTTTAACGCACTCAGGAGTAAAGGGAATAGGTTAATTGGTTAATTGGTTAATTCGGCTATTAGGAGGAACAATCCGACCATCAGGGCCCCATACCCCAATTAACCCATTAACCCATTCCTTATTGTCCGAGGATCTGCTTCCCCTTCTTCTTCCATTGCTTCGGAACGGCGCCGTCCATTTTGACAATCTTGGGATGGAACAGGCCGACGGCTTCCACCAGGTGCTTCTGGGCGTTCATGACCTGGTAGATGTCCTTGTAGGCCATGGGCGCTTCGTCGAGACCACCGCCCAGGAGCTTGACGCCGTGGTGCGCCAGCAGGTGGTCCAGGTCCTTGTGGGTGACGGTATTCAGCGCGGCGGTTCGGCTCATCCGCCTTCCGGCGCCGTGGGAGGCCGAATTCAGCGAGGCCGGCTCGCCCTTTCCTTTGACGATAAAGCCCGGGGCCGTCATGGAGCCGGGAATGATCCCCAGCACATCCTTGCCGGCAGGGGTGGCGCCCTTGCGGTGCACGATCAGCTCGCGGCCTTCGTGCCGTTCCTTCCAGGCGAAGTTGTGGTGGTTTTCCACCATCAGCAGCGGCTGGGCACGCAATTGCCGGGCGATCTTTTCGTGGATGATGTGGTGGCAGGCCGAGGCATAATCGCCCGCCAGGTTCATGGCCATCCAGTACTCCGCCCCTTCCTGTTCGTCCAGGCGCAGCCAGGCCAGGTTTTGCGCTTCGGTGGGCAGGCGCCGCAGCTCCTTGGCTACCTTGGTGTAGTGATTGGCGATGTTGGCGCCCAGGGCCCGGGAACCGGAATGCGACAGCAGGCCCAGGTATTTACCGGGCTTCAGCCCCAGCCCGTTCACGTCGATGGCGTGGTGCTCGTCGGTCAGGTCCACGATGCCGAACTCCACGAAGTGGTTGCCCGAGCCGGAGCTTCCCAGCTGCCGCCAGGCACGGTCCTGCAGGCCCTTCAGCAGCGCCAGCTCGTCAAACTCTTTACGAGTAAGCACCTCGTGGTCGGAAGGCTTGTCAAACTGGCCGCCGGCGCCGAAGAGGGTGGCCTCGTTCAGCTCGCGGGTAAAGTAGGCCGTCCGGCTCACCAGCTCCTCGGGGTTGATGTCGAAGACCGACAGGCACATGCGGCAGCCGATGTCCACGCCTACGCCATAAGGGATGACAGCGTTTTCGGTGGCCAGCACTCCGCCGATGGGCAGGCCGTAGCCGCTATGGGCGTCGGGCATCAGGGCGCCGGCCACGGCCACCGGCAGCTTCGCGGCGGTATGCATCTGCGCCAGGGCGCCCGGCTCGATAAAGTCGCGACCGAACACATCGAAGTGCACGCCCTGCGGTTTCAGCTCCAGGATGTCGCCTTCGCGCTTCGGCTTCGGCAGCAGCCCTTCGGCGATCTTTCCCAGCACGGGGTCATTGGCATATTCGTTCGGGCTTTGCACGATCGCCCGCAGCACTTCCATTGCGTCTTCATGGGCCAGGTGCTTAAAATTCTTTTCCATCGTGTTGATGGCCACACTGATCACCGGCCCTTCGGGGAAACCGATGGCGCGGAGTTCTTTTCCGGTTATTTGCAGCTTTGCCATAGTGAATTGTTTAAAGGTTGCCGTCGGGCAAACGACAACCTGTTTTTAAATCATAAATCATGCTTCATTTGCGGCCCTGCGGAAGCCGATGGCGATGGGTTCCGTTGCGGGCATGCCCAGGTTGCCAGGATGCACGATCGATTTTTTTTAAGAAAAAGGGGAAAAAGCCCTGCACTTTGTGCAGGGCTTTATTTATGTAAATTTTGGTTTAACGCTACCTGAAGTGGGTATAGCCTCCGCGAAGAGCATAACAGCGTCGGTACAGGCGCTTTACTTCAGTATGGCAATGCAGGCGGAGCATAAGAAAATGATTGAGAAACACAAATGTACGGCCCTTTCTCCCTCATTAACAAGTCTTTCACAAATTATTTTTTTGCAGCATTTCTGCAAAAATTGCGGTAAAGTCCTTACTGCCCCGCATGCAGGAATACCCTATTTTTAGTTTAAAGCCATCCCTTTTATGTTGACCACCATCCGGAAGCAACTCCATGAAACGGCGGAAGCCAAACACGTCACCATCCTGTTTGCCTGCGAATCGGGCAGCCGGGCCTGGGGCTTTCACTCGCCCGACAGCGACTATGATGTGCGCTTTGCCTACACGCACCCGGCCGACTGGTACCTGACCATCGAGGACAAAAAGGACTTTATCGAGCTGCCGGTCAACGAGGTATTTGACATTAACGGCTATGACATCCGCAAACTCCTGAAGTTGTTCCGGGGTTCCAACGCCAAGATCTACGAGTGGATCCAGTCGCCCATTTTTTACGAGCAGCACGATGCCTTCCTACAGCACCTCCGCTCCCTGGTACCGGACTATTTCTCTCCCAAGGTGGGCCTTCATCATTACCTGGGGTTGTGCCGCAATACGCTGGAAACCCATTTGCAGGGCGAACAGGTACGGCTGAAAAAATATTTCTACGCCCTGCGGCCGGTGCTGGCCGCCCGCTGGATCCAGCAGCACGGCACGCCGCCGCCGGTGGAGTTCAGCCAGCTGCGCACCCTCATCACCGATAGTGCCGTTAACGAACACGTTGCCGCCCTGCTGGAAAAAAAAGCGCTGGTAGCCGAAAAGCACCTGGTAGCCCCCGACCCGCTCCTGCACCATTTTATCCAGGAGCATATGCAGGAATGCGAACACTATGCAAAGGGCCTGGTAAGAAAGGATACGGATGCCGCCCCCTTAAATGACCTGTTCCGGAAAACCATCGGACTCTGAGAAATATAAAATTTAAAATATAAAATGCAAAATGTAAAATATGGATGAAAGGCAGAATATGAAAATGCCCCTCGTCCAAGACTCTGTATTTACATTAGAACCATTGCATCTTTCGTTACCAACAGGCCTTATTCCTTATTTTACATTTTATATTTTAAATTTTACATTCTACATTTCCCATGGACCTGCACCACCTGCGCCACCACAGCCGGATCCTGTTCGAATGCATCAGCGGCAGCCGTTCCTACGGCCTCGACCTGCCGCAATCCGATACCGACATCAAGGGCGTCTTCCTCCTGTCGAAAAAGGAGTATTACGGCCTGGAGTACGTGGACCAGGTGAGCAACGACAAGAACGATATCATCTTCTACGAGCTGAAACGCTTTTTCGAGCTGCTGTATAAAAACAACCCGAACATCCTGGAGCTGCTGGGCGTGCAGCCCCAAAGCATCGTGTACCGGCACCCGCTGATGGAAAAGGTGCGGCCGGAGCTATTTCTTTCCCGCCAGTGCCGGCAAACCTTTGCCAACTATGCCGTGGCGCAGGTAAAAAAGGCCCGGGGCCTGAACAAGAAGATCAACAAGCCCGTGGACCGGGAGCGCAAGAATATTTTGCATTTCTGTTTCGTCACCCAGGCGTCGGGCTCCGTTCCGCTCCACAGCTGGCTGAAAAGGGAAGGGCGGACGCAGGAACAGTGCGGCCTGGCGGCCATCAACCATATGCGCGACCTGTATGCACTGTTCACGGACCCCGACGGCGCTCTCGGCTACCGCGGCATCATGGCCAAGGAAGTCTCCAACGAAGTCACCCTCAGCTCCATCCCAAAGGACGAAACACCGGCCGCCTACATGTACTTCAACAAGGACGGATATTCCACCTACTGCAAGGAATACAAATCGTACTGGGAGTGGACGGAAAAGCGCAACGAGGAGCGTTATCAGAATACGCTGCAGCACGGCAAAAACTACGACGCCAAGAACATGATGCACGTCTTCCGCCTGCTGGGCATGGCGGAAGAAATTGCCCGCGGCCAGGGCGTTATCACCAAACGTCCGGACCGCGACTTCCTGCTGCGCATCCGTGCCGGTGAATTTGCCTACGACGACCTGCTGCTCCAGGCAGAAGAAAAGATCCGGGAGATCGACTATCTATACGAGATCTCCGACCTGCCGGAATTGCCGGACAGGGAAAAGATAGACGAATTGCTGTATGCATTAAGAGCGGAGTTGTATCAAAGCTAAAATAAACGACCCTGTTCACCGGGACGGCGGAACCGGGAACAATCCAGGGCCAGGCGGCCCGCATCCAGGTTGTATCTCCGGGCGTACAGGTGGTACTGGTCGCGGATCATTTGGGCAATGTTGCCCTCGCCCATCATGCGGGTGCCCCAGCGGCTGTCGTTTACCTGCCCGTTATGGCCCGACTCGATCAGGTGCCAGACCTTGTCGGCCCGGTCGGGGAAATTTTTATAGAGCCAGTCATGAAAAAGCAGCTTGACCGCCCCGTTGAGGCGGACAAAGGTATAAGCCGAAAAGGTGGCGCCGGCGCCTGCGGCAGCCTTTAAAATGGCGGGCATTTCGTGCTCGTTCAGTCCCGGGATCATTGGCGCCATGATCACGCCTGCCTGCACGCCGGCAGCGCTCAGCTCCTCGATCACCCGTAACCGCTGCCTGGCCGTGGTGGTGCGGGGTTCCAGGGTACGGCGCAGCTCCTCGTTGAGGGTGGTGATGGTAATGATCACCGATACCAGCCCCTTCTTCGCCAGCTGCTGCAACAGGTCCTTGTCGCGTAAAATGCCGGCATTCTTCGTAATGATGCCCACCGGCTGGTTGAACTCCAGGCACACCTCCAGCAGGCTGCGGGTAAGGCGGAACTTTTGCTCCGCGGGCTGGTAGCAGTCGGTATTGCCGGCGATGCTGAGCGGAACGCATTCCCATTTGGGATGCATCAGGAATTTCCGCAGCAGCTGCGGGGCGTTCTTCTTCACCAGGATCTTGCTTTCGAAGTCCAGGCCCGCACTGTAGCTCCAGTACTCGTGGGTGTTGCGGGCATAGCAGTAGATGCAGCCGTGCTCGCACCCCTGGTAGGGATTCATGCTGTACAGCATGGGCACATCGGGGCTCTCCACCTTGTTGACCAGGCTTTTGGCCTCCACGTCGATGAATTGGGTCTGCACGCCCGGCTCCATCCAGTCGTCAATGCCCTCCACGTGTTCGCGCACCACTTCCGTCCGTTCAAACCGGTTGGCCGTGTTCATCTGCGCTCCTCTCCCCTTCCGGTAGGCACCCGGATCAATGCTCCCTTGTTGCTCGTCCACTGTAAAAGATTTGATTTTCGAATACGGGCGTAACGGGCAAATTTACTAAAAATATTAGCATTTTACAATGAAGGGATTGGTTAATTTGTTCATTGGTTAATTGGGCATTGAAAGTTGGAAGGTCGCTTCCTGGTTCCCAATATCCCAATTAACCCATGAACAAATCCCTTGTTCCCAAACCTACCAGCCGTCGCCGTCGACCATATTGCCGAAGTTTCCAAGGAGGCCGCCTTCCTCTTTGCGGGCCACGGTGCCGTACTGGAGGATGCGGCTGGCCAGGCGGCTGACCGGCAGCGTTTGGATCCATACACGGCCGGGCCCGCGCAGGGTGGCAAAGAACAGGCCTTCACCGCCGAAGATGGTATTCTTGATGCCGCCGACAAACTGGATGTCGTAGTCCACCGAGCTCTGGAAGGCTACCAGGCAGCCGGTGTCGACCTTCAGCAGCTCGCCGGGCTGCAGTTCCTTTTCCACGATATGGCCGCCGGCATGCACAAAGGCCAGGCCGTCGCCTTCAAGCTTTTGCATGATAAAGCCTTCGCCGCCGAACAGGCCGGAACCTAGCTTGCGCTGGAACTCGATGCCCACCGTCACACCCTTGGCGGCGCACAAAAACGAATCTTTCTGGCAGATCATCCGGCCGCCGAGGCGCAGCAGGTCCAGCGGGATGACTTTGCCGGGATAAGGAGAGGCAAAGGTGACCCGGCGCTTCCCGCCGCCGATATTGGTAAAAGCCGTCATGAACAGGCTTTCGCCGGTGAGCAGGCGCTTGCCCGCCCCGAGCAGCTTGCCGAAAAAGCCTTTCTGCTGCCCGCTGCCGTCCCCGAAGATGGTCTCCATCTGGATGCCGTCCTCCATCATCATAAAGGAACCGCTTTCGGCAACGGCCGTTTCGTTGGGATCGAGCTCGATCTCCACACACTGCATTTCCTCACCCAATATTTTATAGTCGATCTGGTGCGATTGAGAGAATCCGTTCATAGTTTGGTATTTTCTGCCAAGGTATTACAAGTTCACGAGTTCGGCTGCGGTCACTGTTTCCGGCATTGTGTTGGCAGACAGTATATTCTTAATCCTTATCTATGCATATTGGTGAAAATCTGTTGAAAAAGCTCAATAAGAAATACGAGCCCAGCACTATGGTCAATTTGAAATTCCGGGACTACGACCTGGCGCTGAAAACCGACGAAGAAGGCAACCCCATCCTGATGTTTATCGGTGAGGCCGACGCCTCCGGCATGATCCGGGGCGACCGCTATGCCCGCCGCCTGCTGAAAGACGCGGAAGGAAAAACCATCAAGGATCATTGGGACTACAAGGGGAAAGTCTAATGCAGGTATTGGTTAATTGGTTAATTGGGATATTAGGAAAGGAGGAACATTCCTGCTCTCTGGACCCAATACCCCAATTAACCAATTTACCAATTCCTCAATTCTCTATTCTACCAGCAATAAATCACTTACCGTCAGACTGATGGTTTCGCCGGGGCGGTCGTCGTAGCTGATGATCATGCTGCCGTCGAAGGCTTCCACCGATCGGACGGTAATGGCGGTGCCCAGCCGCAGGTCGCGGCTGTTGAGGTATTTGAGAAAATCGGCCGAAGAATTCAGTACGGCGGCCAGGGTAACCGTTTCGCCCGGGCCGGCTTCGCTTAGCTTTTTGTGCGGCACCCCTTCCATCCGCCCGTGCTTGTCGGGAATGGGCGAGCCGTGCGGGTCGATCTTGGGGTAGCCCAGCATTTCATCCATCTTTTCAAAAAAATGCGACGAGCGCACGTGTTCCACCTGCTCGGCGATCTCGTGCACCTCCTCCCACCCGAAGCCCATCACCTGCACCAGGAACATCTCGGTCAGCCGGTGCTTGCGGATAATGGCGCTGGCCTCCTGGCGACCCTGCTCGGTCAGCTTCAGCGGCTTGTAGCTCTGGTATTGCACCAGCTTTTTCTCCGCCAGCTTTTTCATCATGCTGGTCACCGTGGGCATTTTGATGCCCAGCCGCTGCGACAGTTCGTTCACGGTTACTTCGTCCGACCCTCCCGACAAAGCCAGGATTGTTTTCAGGTAGTTCTCTTCAGTCAATGAATGATCCATTCCTCACTATTAAAGCGCCAAACTTACGGCAATAAAAAAAACGAGCCGGGAACAAATTTGTTAGAATCCTCTAACTTTATACTTTTGCAACCTAATCTTTATAGTTACATGAAGCGAATTGTACTGAGCCTGCTCCTGCTGCCTTTTGTGGCGGCGGCCCAAACGAGGACCGTGACCGGCACGGTAAAAGACGCCGCCAATAACGAACCCGTGGCCGACTGCAGCATCGTGCTGGAAAACGGCGGCGGCACCCGCACGGGTAAAAACGGCACGTTCAGCCTTACCCTGCCCCCGGGCGCCACCCGCCTGCTGGCCTCGCATACCGGTTATCATACCGACACCCTCCTGCTCAAGGCCCAGGGCAGCGCCTACACCGTTTTCCTCGAACCGTCCACCAACAACCTGGACGAGGTGGTGGTATCAGGAACCATGAAGGCCGTGACCCGGCTGTCCTCACCGATACCGGTAGAGGTCTATTCGCCCCAGTTTTTTAGGAAAAACCCCGCACCTGCCCTGTTTGAAGCCCTCAATATGGTCACCGGCGTGCAGCCCCAGATCAATTGCAACGTGTGCAATACCGGCGATATCCATATCAACGGCCTGGAAGGCCCCTACACCATGATCCTGATCGACGGCATGCCCATCGTGTCGTCGCTGGCCACGGTCTACGGCCTGCACGGCATCCCGCAATCCATCATCAAGCGGGTGGAAGTGGTGAAAGGCCCCGCCTCTACCCTCTACGGTAGCGAAGCCGTGGCCGGCCTGGTGAACGTGATGACCAAGGACCCCTCGGATGCCCACAAGCTGAGCGTCGACCTGATGGCCACCAGCATCGGCGAGCTCAATACCGACATTTCCACCCGCTGGTCGGCGGGCAAAAAAGCATCGGCCCTGCTGGGCGTGAACCATTTCCACTACTGGACGCCCCAGGACATCAATCACGACAACTTTACCGACGTCACCCAGCAGCAACGGCTGTCGCTGTTCAACAAGTGGAGCTTTGAGCGCAAGGCCGGCCGCAAGGCTTCCCTGGCCGCCCGCTACGTGACCGAGAACCGCTGGGGCGGCGAACTGCAATGGAACAAGAGCTGGCGCGGCAGCGACAGCATTTACGGCGAAAGCATCTCCACCGACCGCCTGGAAGTGATCGGCACCTACGACCTGCCCCTGCGGGAGAAAATCCGGCTGGACTATTCATACAACTTCCATCACCAGGACTCGTACTACGGCACCACCAAGTACGACGCCCTGCAGCATACCGCCTTTACCCAGCTGGTATGGGACGGCCGCCTGGGCAGCAGCAGCCTGCTGGCCGGCATCCCCCTGCGCTACATCTGGTACGATGACAACTCCATTGCAACCGCCGACAGCACCGCCAAGAAAAACAAGCCTTCGGCCACCTGGCTCCCCGGCATCTTCGTGCAGAATGAGGTCACCTTCGGCTCGGGCCTGACCGTACTCACCGGCCTGCGGTACGACTACAACAGCATCCACGGCGGAATCGTCACTCCGCGCCTGAGCTTTAAATATGCCCTGCATCCCCGCCACACCCTGCGGCTGACCGGCGGCAGCGGCTACCGGGTGGTGAACCTGTTTACCGAAGACCATGCGGCCCTGTCGGGTGCCCGCGAGGTGGTGGTGGAAGAACAACTGAAGCCCGAGCAAAGCTGGAACGTGAACGCCAACTACAACGGCTGGTGGAAGGGCGACCGGGCTACCCTGTCGCTGGATGCCAGCCTGTTTTATACCTATTTTACCAACCAGATCATTGCCGACTACCTGACCGATCCCCGGAAAATCATTTACGGCAACCTGGACGGCCATGCGGTTTCCCGGGGCGCTACCATCAATGCGGAGCTTTCATTTCCCAAGGGCCTCAAACTGGTGACCGGCGCCACCCTGATGAACGTGTACCGGAAAGAACGAACCGACGGCCATAGGACCAAAATGCCGCAGCTGTTTGCGCCCCGGTTTTCCGGCAACTTCGCCCTCAGCTATAATTTCCGCAAGGCAGGCCTGACCGCCGACCTTACCGGCAAGGTGATGGGCCCCATGCACCTGCCGACCGTGCCCGATGATTTCCGGCCCGAACAGTCGCCCTGGCACTGCCTCATGAACCTGCAGCTGACCAAGCGGCTGCCGCACAACCTGGAGGTTTTTGCCGGCGCCAAAAACCTGCTGAACTTTATTCCCAAAGATCCCATCCTGCGGCCCTACGACCCGTTCAATAACTTCGTAAACGATAAGGTGAACAACCCTTATGGCTATACATTCGACCCCAGCTACAACTATGCGCCCATCCAGGGCATCAAGGGCTTCTTGGGCGTGCGCTGGACCGTGAAATAAAAAAGGATGGAAAGAAATTTGAGGAGCTAATTACAACACTGCTGCCCGCAGGGTTTGGTAAAGCGGGCGGAGTTTTCCTCCCCGGTGCAAAAAGCAGCACCGGGGATTTTTTTTATCTGCCTACTCCACCGGGCCGGCGGCCGCAATGGCGTCGAGCACCTCGCGGAAATAACGCAGGTATAAGGAAAAATGGCCTTCGCCCTCTTTGTAATGCATGGTGCAGTCGAAGATCTGCTGTTCGGCGGCAGCGGCATGTGCGCGTATGACACTGCAGTCTTCCGTGCCCCACCAGTAATGTACGGGCTGCACGATATCGGACAGCTCGAAGCCCAGCTCGCGGAAATAAAGGGCGGCCTCGTACACCGCTCCCCGGGCGCCCTGGCTGCAGGCTTCCCGGAGTGTAAGGGCCGAAAATTTCCGGAAGCGCTGCCGGTCCCGGATCAGGTCATAATCCACCGGCGGCAGTCCCACCAGCCGGCGGGGAACGGACAACCCCTGCTGGTGGCGGCAGGCCAGCCGCAGGGCCAGCTTTGCCAGCGGCGGCACCGTGCGGGCAGCACGGAAATACCATTTGTTGGTGCCCATTTGCCGCATGACCTCGCGGTCCAGGGGACGGGTAAAACCGCACAGGATAAACACGGTTTTGATGACGGTGGGATACAGGTAGGCCATGGTCAGGCCAAAGGGGCCGCCCCCCGACCAGCACAAGAGGTGGCAGGTGCTAATATGCAGGTGCTGCAGTAACTGCCGCAGGTCGTGGGCAAACGAAGTAAAGGTGCCCTGGGGGTTGAAATCTGAACCGCCCAGGCCCGGCCGGTCGACCACCAGCAGGCGCAGGTGCAGTTGCTCCAGCACGGCAGGAAGGTCCAGGCCATACTCCTGGGGCAGCAGCACCTCCAGCCGCGAACTGGGCGTGCCGTGAAAATACAGGACCGGCGTTCCGGCGACCGGGCCTACCTGCGCATAACACAAGCGCCGGTCATCCGAAAGCGTAAAAAAATGTTTCGTCATGACAAACAATCAAATTGAACAGGCAATGGGCAATAGGCAAGAAGGAACATACAATTTGCCTATTGCTTATTGCCTATTGCTTATTGCCGGTTGTTCTCCCGGTCACGGTCACGTTTGGGGCAGTCGCCGCCCACACCATGCGGGTTTTGAGCAGGAACGGATTTCCGGTTTTCGTCGCCGGGCTGCACGGGCTCGCCTTCATAGGCCAGGCCGCCTCCCGTATCTTCCGTACCCACAATCTCTCCGTTCTCCACGGTCAGGCGCTGACCGTCTTCGGTAATGATAGCATCCTTTCGTTCCATAGCAACGTTTTGGAAGCCTGTACAAGTATTACGCCGGTAATTATAAAATAACAAATACTTTACATATTAAAAAAACGTTTGCTGAAGTAAAAAAACAGGTATGATGTTGGTAAAACAGCAGGCAACATTGGGACAGGATTTCCCAAAAATCGAAAAACGAAACCACATTTCATGGAAGAACAAATAAAACAGTTACTCCATGCGGGCTACCTGCCTGCCTGGGGCTGGAATATTCTCCTTTTCGCGGCAGCCCTGGTGCTGGGACTGGTGCTGCGCCTGCTGCTGTCGCTCTTCGCCCGCAACAAGGCAGTGCAAACCGGCAACTTTTCGCTGTTCCGGGTAGCCCTCCGGCATCTTGGGAACCCGATGGCCTGGTTCCTGCCGCTGTTCCTGGTCAACTTCCTCCTGCCGGTGATGGATATCCGTCCCGTGTTCCTGAAAAGGATCAGCCGGATGGTGGAGATCCTCCTGATCATTAATTTTTCCTGGATCCTCTTGAGCTGCCTGCATGTGGCACAGGATTATTTTTACCACCGGTTCGACTTCCGCAAGGCCGACAACCTGCGCGAACGCAAGATCCGCACCCAGGTGCAGTTCCTGCGACAAGTGCTGTCCGGGCTGATCGTGCTGCTGACCATAGCGGCCGTGCTGCTAACGTTCAGCGCTATGCGCAAGATCGGCGCCGGGCTGCTGACCGGCGTGGGCATCGGCGGCATCATCATCGGCTTTGCCGCCCAGAAGTCGCTGGGCAACCTGCTGGCCGGTTTCCAGATCGCCTTTACCCAGCCGGTCCGCATCGACGACGTGGTGATCGTGGAAGGGGAATACGGCGTCATCGAGGAAATCAACCTCACCTACGTGGTGGTGCGTCTCTGGGACGAAAGGCGGCTGATCCTCCCCATCAATTACTTTATTGAAAAGCCCTTTCAAAACTGGACCCGTACGTCGGCCCAGCTGCTGGGAACGGTTTTTCTCTATGCCGACTACAGCGTTCCCGTGGCGCCCCTGCGGGAAGAACTGACCAAACTGCTGAAGAACACGCCCTTATGGGACGGCCGGGTCAATGCCGTGCATGTGACCAATACCACCGAAAAAACGGTGGAGATCCGGGCCCTTATGAGCGCCCGCACCTCGGGCAACGCCTTTGACCTTCGCTGTTATGTTCGGGAAAACCTCCTGCGCTTCCTGAACGAAAATTACCCCGACTGCCTTCCCAAAGCCCGGGCATTTGTGGAAAACGGCCTGGGCGAAATGGCCCTGGCGGAGGCGGGTGAAGAAAAAAACTAAGGACGTAAAACGGTTTTGCTTTTTGGAGTATTCCGGGAGATGGACCCCGTTTTTCAGGTGCAGTTACGGAAATAAACACACTTTTTTCCCATTAGCAAGGTTTATCCCCGGGCAGGTACCGCAGAAAGCAAATATGTACGTTTTTACCATCTTTAGAACCGGGCCCGTTTCGCTCCAAACCCGCCATGGTATTGTGTTTCAGAAATGTTAATGCGGTACCTTTTTTGAAGCAGGAGGAATACATTTTATCCGTGTTGCTGCATTTTTGCAGTTGTCAAACTGATTCCCATGACTACTAAAAATATGCTCATAGCCTTGTCTGCGCTCTTCTGCTTTTCCGCTGCTTCCGGCCAGGAACTCCCCTCCGGTTTCGTAGCTCCGGACTATGAAGCGGCCGCAGGCGCAGTTGCCGCTCCTGCCGCACGGAACCACGAAAGCATCCTGGAGAATCCCTCCGTGCATAAAAAGGAACTGTCGCGTCACCAGGTGCGGGCTACCGGCTTTCATTTTGGCGAAGGGAAGCATTTCGTCATTCATTTCCGCAAGGAACAGCTGCATGGTCCCTGGGAAAGCTTTTACAACAACAAGCAGCGCTGCGATTCGGGCACACTGGACCGGGGCCTGCCCGACGGCGCCTGGAAAACCTGGTACCCCAACGGCCAGCTGAAATCGGAGCACCATTACAGCGCCCGTAAGTACCGCTATATCCAGGCCGACCTGCAACGCAACCACCCCCGCTACCAGCGCTATGCCCTGACCCGCCAGGCCCAGCAAAAGGGCGACGTGTCGGCCCACTTTAAGCCGAAGTACCCGGGGGCCCCCGCTGCCGCCACCACGGCCTCGCTGACCCTGCTGCAAAAGATCCAGCACAATACCGGCGACCGCCCGGAAGGTTATGCCGCCCCCTTCGACCGTTGCGTGCACCACGGCCCTTATGTGAACTACGACGAACAGGGCCGGGTAAAGGACTCGGGCCATTATACCGACGGACTGAAGGACGGCCTGTGGACCGAAACGCTGGCCGACGGCACCACCCATGCCTCGGGCCTTTATAACCATGGCGTGCGCTCCGGCCAGTGGAAATTTTATAATGCCGAAGGCAAGTTGCTCTACACCGAGCAATACGACCGGAACGGGAAGAAAAGCACGCCCCACCATTTCAAGCGGGCCCATACCAAAAAGGTTATCCACTTTCACCATTAACGTCCCAGGCGAAAGCCTCACCTATAAAAAACAGCAAAGCCTCTCCGGAGGCTTTTTTTGCAGGGCATAAAAAAAGCCACTAAGAAAACTTAGTGGCCCTTGACGCCTGCTTCGGCGTCTTCAGATATTTGAATGGAGCAACCCGGTTAGGCGATACCAACCGAAGGTTTCCATGAATATTCTGTAGATTGCATGAATACCTCCTTTTTTTTGATGAGACATGAAGATACAACAAAAGCCCATTAATTGATCAGTATCAATCTTTTTTTCTCCCCTTTTTTTCCTTTTAACAAATCGCTCTATTCTGCCGAATTTATGAGGGAGAAAATCTCTTCCGTTTCATAATCCGGACAAGCGCCGGGATAGGTGGCCACCAGGGCACCCAGGGCATTGGCATAGGGCAGCACAGCGGCCGGGGCGGCGCCTTTGCACAGCTGGTGCAGGAGGCCGGCAATGAACCCGTCTCCGCAACCAATGGTATCCTGCACCGCCACGCCGTATCCCTGGTGCCGGTACAGGCCGCCTTTGTGCAGCATCAGCGCACCGGCGCCGGCCCTGCTCACCACCACGGTTTCCAGTTGAAAACGATCCTGGAAGAAGCGCATCTGGTCTTCGGGCTGCCGGTACTGCCGGAACCAGCCGGCAATGTGATCAAACTCCGACTGGTTCATTTTTAGGATGTCGGCCTGCTGCATCAGGTATTCCACCTGGGAGCGCTCGAAATAAGGCGGGCGGAGGTTGGTGTCGAAAACTTTTATGGTAGCCTCCTCCAGCAACCGGTGCAGCGTTTGGCGCGATTCGGGGTTGCGGGACGTCAGCGAACCGTAAACGAAGTAATGAGCCTGCTGCAGTAAGGGGGTAAACCGGTCCTCCCAGGCAATGCAGTCCCAGGCCGAAGGATAAACGATCTCGTAGTCCACTTCTCCCTGGCTATCGGGCTTTGCATACACCTTGCCCGTTGCATACTTGCCGTCGACCTGGAAATAATCGGTAGAAATATTGTTTTCCTGGAACAGGCCGACCAGCCGGCTGCCCAGTACATCGGTGCCGATCCGGGTGATCAGGGCGGGATGCAGCCCCAGCTTATTGAGGTGATACGCCACGTTCATAGGAGCGCCGCCCGGCTGGAAACTGTCGGGCAGGATATCCCACAGGGTTTCCCCAAAGCACACTACCTGGAACGATAAAGGTTGTATCATGCTGCAAATGAATTTAGCCGCCGGGAAAACCTTTGGCGCCAAAGCGGCCTTCGCCGTTACGTTGAAACAGATGTTAATATAGTGAATTTAACCAGGGAACGGCGTAAGATTTTTACACCCTCCAAAACATGCAGGCAGCAGCAGTAAAAAAAATGAAGCAGTTAGTCAGGGTAAAAATAAAGCAGTTAGTTGCGGCCGAAAAAGTGCAGTTAGTTTCGGGCCGATGCGGGACAGGAGTGGCCTGCTCCCGGCATCAGCATTATTGCAGGGTCATAAAAGTGATTGCTAGGGACATTTGCAAAAAGAGATCAGCCGGGAAGCGATCTTGTAGAACGTATCGAAGCTCACCGGTTTGGTAATGAACTCCACATTCTTTTTGGCAAAGAACATTTTGTCCAGCATGCTGGAGGAGGTGGTAAAGATCACCACCGGCACGGCGGCCAGTACGGGGTCGGCCTGGATGGACACCAGCGTTTGCTTGCCGTCCATGCGGGGCATGTTAATGTCGAGCACCACCAGGCAGGGCAGGTCTTCGGTTTCTTTCATCTCCCGCAGGCGCATCAGGGCCTCTTCACCGTTATGCGCTTTTTCAATGAGGTAATTGGAGCCAACGGTCTGTAAGGCATGCTGCAAGAGTTCCAGGTCTTCCGGGTCATCGTCTACGCAAAGAATTACATGTTTTTTAGTACTGTCCATTGGTTTCCTTTAGCAATTATTTATCCGTTTTGTCGATAACGGCAGCTTCTTCAGGGTGATCGGCGGTGGGTAGCTCCTTTGGCCTTTTGAGCCTGTGGAGCGGCACGCTGCAGGTTTCGCCGTTTTCTGCTGACGCACCGGTAAAAATAGCGTCAAACAGCGTACGAATTACTTTTGTTTAAAAATTAAAACGTTTTTTCTGTTTGACCGAAACAAAAGTACTTATAGAAGCGCAGGTAAGTAGTTTGTTTAGGCAAAGGCGCATAAAAAGGAGGTGAAATCCGCTTCTCTCCCGGTTAAATTGTTATTTTTTTATGACAGCCCGGCTATACCTTGTGCTCGAAAAAAGGATGCTAAAAAAAACACTTAACCCCGACAATTAATTACCCTTACCGCCTTTATAGCAGAACTCATGAACCACGAATACCTCATCAACGTTACTCAAATCGAAGAGCTGCAAACCATTCAGAACCGCGATGCCCTGGACCAGATCTTCAGCCGGGCCGAACGCATGATCATCGGCGGCGGCACCGTCGTGCTGGTGCGCAAATACGCCAACGGCAAATCCGACAAGTTCGATGAATTTTCCACGGAACAGGATCTGGCCAACTATAAGAAGAATGTTTACAAATACTTGTAAACCCGTAAACGCGTAAACTATCTAAACGAAAAAGCCCCCCGCTGCAGCGGGGGGCTTTTTCGTTTAGATCATATTCGCGCTTCGCTGCACAAACTCGGTAAGGTCGGCACCGGTGAGCATGCCTTGCGACAGCAGGGCCAGGTCGAATACCTGGCGGGCGAGCTGCAGGCGCTGCTCTTCGCCTTCGGTTTCCAGGATGCGGCGGATCAGCTTGTGGTTACCGTTGATGGCTACCTTGTAGGTATCGGGCAGGGAACCGTAGAAACCCATGCCGGCACCGCCACTCAACTTGGCCATATCCTTCATGCGGCGCATGAATTCGTCTACCGTTACGGTTACCGGCAGGTCGTCGGTAGCCAGGGCCTCCACTTCGGGCTTCATGTTGGGCTTGTTGATGGCTTTCTCAAATACCTCCTGCACGGTTTGCGCTTCCTCGGTAGTCAGCTCGTGTTTGGGCTCTTCCGATTTCTGGATCAGCTTCTCCATCACGTCGGCGTCCACGCGCTTCAGGTTGGTCTTTTCCAGCTTTGTTTCCAGGTGGTGCAGGAAGTGGTTGTCGATGGGCGAATTCATCAGCAGCACATCAAAGCCCTTGCGGTTGGCGGCCTGGATAAAGCTGTCCTGGCGGGTAGGGTCGTTGGTATACAGGTATACAACGGTATCGCTCTTATCGGTTTGGGCATCCTTCACCTTCTCGCGGTATTCCGCCAGGGTAGCATGCTCGTTTTTGGTATTGGTCAGCAGGGCGAAGTCCTTCGCCTTGTCATAAAACTTGTCATCGCTGAGCATGCCGTACTTCACGAACATGCCGATGTCGGGCCACTTCTCTTCGTACGACTTACGGTCCTTGCGGAACAGCTCGTTCAGCTTGTCGGCCACTTTGCGGGTAATATAGCCGTTGATCTTTTTCACGTTGGCGTCGGCCTGCAGGTAGCTGCGCGACACGTTGAGCGGGATATCGGGCGAATCGATGACGCCGTGCAGCAGCATCAGGAATTCGGGCACGATGTCTTTCACTTCATCGGTAATGAATACCTGGCGCGAGAACAGCTTGATCTTGTTGCGCTGCAGGTCGAACTCGTTCTTCACTTTGGGGAAGTAGAGTACGCCGGTCAGGTTGAAGGGGTAGTCTACATTGAGGTGGATCCAGAACAGCGGGTCTTCGGAGAAGGGATAGAGCTCTTTGTAGAACTTCAGGTAATCTTCGTCCTTCAGGTCCGAAGGCGCCTTGGTCCAGATGGGGGTGGTATTGTTGATGATGTTGGGCACCTCCACCTCTTTGTATTTGGGTTTGCCTTCCTCGTCCTCGCCGTCTTCCACGTCGTCGGTGCGGGTACCGAACTGGATGGGCACGGGCAGGAATTTGCCGTATTTGTTCAGGATATCCTCCAGGCGTGTCTTCTGCAGGAATTCCTCGTTATCGGCATTCACGTACAGGATCACATCGGTACCCCGTTCGGTGCGGCTGCCCTCGGTAATTTCAAATTCGGTGCTGCCGTCGCAGATCCAGCGGGCGGGCTCGGCGCCCTGCTGGTAGCTGAGGGTCTGGATCTCTACCCGGTCGGCCACCATGAAGGCGGAGTAAAAGCCCAGGCCGAAACGACCGATGATCTCGTTGGCGTCCTTGGCTTCCTTGAACTTTTCCAGAAAATCCTCGGCGCCGGAGAAGGCGATCTGGTTGATGTATTTCTTGATCTCGTCGGCGGTCATGCCAATCCCCCTGTCGGATATGGTGATGGTTTTGGCAGCCTCATCCACCGAAACCTCCACTTTCAGGTCACCCAGCTCGCCCTGGTACTGGCCCATGGACGACAGGCGCTTGATCTTCTGGGTGGCATCCACGGAGTTGGACACCAGCTCCCGCAGGAAGATCTCGTGGTCGGAATACAAAAATTTCTTGATGATCGGGAAGATATTCTCGGTATGGATCGAAATGGATCCTTTCTCTTGCACCATAATATGAATGAATTAAATTTTACGTATAAATTGGCCCTTGTCCCGATCAAGGCTTGTTCCAAACGCCCCTACCTTGCCAAATTGACAGGCCCGGCAGTACAGCAGGCGAAAAAACGCCGCACCGCCGGGCTTCGGCCTGCAGAATGGCTTGTTGTTTGAAAACCTTTTCAGAAAACACCCTTAAACCAAGGAATATGGATCCGAACAACAAATACTCCAACGACCTTCCCCTGGAAGAGAAAGTCTTGTATGTACTGTCGCTTTTTCAGAAAGGTACGGCCGAAGAAGTAGCCACCGAGCTGATGGAACTGCAGGAAGTGACAACCGAAGAAGGCGTGGCCGGCCTGAAGATCGAAGTGCAGGAATTATTGAAAAAGCTGGCCGCGGAAGGAAAGATTTCCCTGGGGCACGAGGCGGATGGAAGGGAAGTTTATACCGATGAATAGCTCCTGAGTTTCTAAGTTAACCTAACCCCGAAAAGTAAATCACTATTATTGGAAACCTATATGCTTTTTCCTTCAAAAGAACTCAGGAACTTAGGAACTTTTAAATTCGCAAATACGTGACCTCCAAACCCCTCACCCACCAACGCAACACCCTGCTCTACCGCCTGGAACAATTGCTGGAAGGCCCCCTGGTCTTCCTGGGCTTTGTATGGCTGGTGCTGCTGGTCATCGAGCTGACCCATGGCCTGAGCCCGGCTCTGGAGCTGATGAGCATGGGCATCTGGGTGGTTTTTATCCTGGACTTCGTTCTCAAGCTCCTGCTGGCCCCGAAAAAGCTGAAATTTCTGAAAAAGAACTGGCTGACGGTGCTTTCCCTGGTCATTCCGGCCTTCCGGCTGGTACGGGTGGTCCGGGTGGTGCGGCTGCTGCGTGGTTTGCGGGGCGTGCGGCTGGTAAAAGTCGTGGCCTCGCTGAACCGGGGCATGCGCAGCCTGGGCGCCACCATGCGGCGGCGGGGGGTGCGCTATGTATTTGTATTAACCCTCCTGGTCCTGCTGGCCGGGGCGGCGGGCATGTTTGCCTTTGAAAAAGAAGTGCAGGGCGGGTTGCAGGATTACGGGCAGGCGCTGTGGTGGACGGCCATGATGCTCACGACCAGCGGCAGCGAGTACTGGCCGCAAAGCGCCGAAGGCCGCGCCCTTTGCTTCCTGCTGGCGCTGTATGCCTTTTCCATCTTCGGGTATATTACCGCCACGCTTGCCTCGTTCTTCGTGGGCCGCGACGCAGAAGAAAAAGAGGCGCCGGTGGCCGGCGCCGACGACATCGCCGCCCTCCGCCGGCAGGTGGAGCAACTCACACATACCATCAACGACCTCCGCACTTTGATCGAAAAACAGGACCGGGAGGAAAATAGAAAATAGACTTTATACCATTTTAACGCGGATGGACCTCAATGGACAGGAAGCCCGCAGGGCTTCAACAAAAGTAGCCCCGGGTGAAACCCGGGGTCAGCAGTAGTTCGTTACCTCAACCCCGCAGGGGTTGAATTTGGAACCCACAGCAAGTAAACAGTACCCAATCGGGAAGGCTTTCCGAAAACTCCTTCGAAGCCGAATACTGCTTTAAGTTGAACAGGATACATTCAACCCCATTCGGGGTTGTAGTGATAAACTACTGCTGACCCCGGGTTTCACCCGGGGCTACTTTTGTTGAAGCCCTGCGGGCTTCCGCTTACCCCGGCGATCCATATAAAATCGACTTGTACTAGAGAGCTGATGACCTATAAATCCGTAAACTATTCAAAATGCGTAATCCCGCCACTAATGGCGAACTTCATCGCCTCGGTGGCGTTGATATTGGTTACGGGTTTGACACGGCTGGCCGGTAGCATGTACACGTTGCCGGCGATGGAGTACGAGGCCGGGATATAGACCGCCAGGTAGCCGTCGAAGCCGAAATCGGCCAGCTGCGTCTGGGTGATAAAGCCCATGCGCCAGACGTCGTTGTCGTCGATATTGGCCAGCACCGGCTGGTTGAATTTTTTCTTTTCCCCGGCAAAAGCTTCAAAAAAGTCCTTTACCGTAGAATAGATCAGGCGGACGCCGGGGGTTTTTTCCAGAAAAGTTTCAAACAGGTTGAACAGCTTCAGGCGGAGCAAAAAGTTGCTGAGGTAGCCGATCATGCAAATGATGGCCAGCACCAGCAAAAAGCCCAGGCCATAGTTCTGCACATACACCTGGCCGTCCGCGCCCCGCACGGTAAACAGCGGAATCAGGCTGTCGATGGAGGAAACGATCCAGTAAATGGCATAAATGGTGATGGTCACCGGGGCGATTACCAGCAGCCCCTGCAGGAAATATTGCACCAACTTACTTACTATCTTACTCATTTTGAATGGTTATTGGGTAAATGTACGCTTGTTCGCGCCGCAAAAATAGGTGCACCAGGCCAAGCGGACCGAAGAGATCGTAACAGAAAAATCTTATTGGAAACTCTAGCAACAGAAAAAGTTTCCATAGTTTTGCCTGTAGAGATGGAACCTAAAGAACGCATACTGCACAAATCGCACGAATTGTTCAACCGTTACGGCATCCGCTCGGTGTCGATGGATGATATAGCGGCCCAGCTGGGCATGTCGAAGAAAACCCTTTACCAATACTTTACCGATAAGGACGAACTGGTGTCTGCCGTTTTTGCCGGCATCATGGACTGTAGCCGCGAGCAATGCTGCGCCGACCAGCAGCGGGCCGACAACGCCCTGCACGAGGTATTTTTGGCCTACGACCAGATCCAGGAAATGTTCGCCACCATGAACCCTGCCGTGCTGTACGACATGGAGAAATACCACCCGGCAGCTTTCAAGGTGTACCAGGAATTCAAGAACGGCTTCCTGTACCAGTCGATCCGCGCCAACCTGGAGCGGGGCGTAGCCGAAGGCTTGTACCGTCCCGAGATCGACGTGGACCTGCTGACCCGTTACCGGATCCACAGCATCATGCTGGGTTTCAACCCCGAGGTGTTTCCCAACAACCGCACGGCCCTGGTGTATATCGAGCAGCACCTGCTGGAGCACTTCCTGTTCGGACTGGCTACGCCCAAGGGACAAGAACTGATTCACGAATACAAAAACCAACGACAAAAAAAATAAATCCATGAAAAAGGTGATACCCAAGGTGGTTCTTGCAGCCGTTACCCTGCTGTTTGCCGGTGCCCGACAGGCACAGGCGCAGCAACGCTACGAGCTCACCGTAAAGGAAGCCGTAGAACTGGCCTTTAAAAACGTGGCGGAACTGAAAAACGCCAAGATCGACTACAAGCTGCAGGAAGCCAAGAACCGCGAGATCGAAGGTTCGGCCCTGCCCCAGGTCAGCGGCACCGCCGGGGCCCAGTACTATATGAAACTGCCGGTCTTCCTGTTCCCCGACGCCACCTCCACCGCCGTTTACTCGATTTTAAAAGATGAAGGCGTCAGTGGTGCTGCGGGCCCGATCACCAAGATCCCCGAGCCGAAGATGCAGCAGGTAAGCTTCCAGCAGCCCTGGAACCTGGGCGTGGGCGCCGGCCTCACCCAACTGCTGTTCCAGCCCGACGTATTCGTAGGCCTGAAAGCCCGCCAGACCGCCCTGGACTACAGCAGCTCCATGATCGACCAGACCAGGGAAAAGATCAAGGACGACGCCTATAAAAAATATTACGCCATCCTCATTGGCGAAAAGCAGCTGCATTTCCTGAACGAAGGCGTGAAACGGCTGGAAAAGCTGTACCACGACGACTCGGTCATGTATAAAAACGGCTTTGCCGAAAAGCTCGACCTGGATAAAGTGCAGGTGCAGCTGACCAACCTGAAGACCACGCAAAACACCGTGCGCAGCGGCATCGAGCTTTCCTATGCCGCCCTGAAGTTCGCCCTCGGCCTTTCGCAGGCGGACACCGTGAAGCTGAAAGAAGAGCTGACCGTGGCCCAGGTGAAGAAAGACATCCTGCAAAACGACTTCAAATACGAAGACCGCCCCGAGATCCGGACCCTCAACCACGTGAAGCGGCTGCAGGAGCTGGATAAAAAGCGCTACCAGATGGGCAACCTGCCGACCGTGGCGCTGGCCGGCAATTATTCCATCAATGCCATGGGACAGAAGTTCTTTACCAACGACAACACTCTTTGGTTCAAAAGCTCCTATGTCGGGCTGAATGTGAACGTGCCCATTTTCGACGGCTTCCAGCGCCGCCAGAAAGTAAACCAGGCGCAGCTGAACGTGGAAAAAGTGGACAACACCCTCGCCAATGCCAAACAGGGCATCGACCTGGAGCAGGTGATGACCCGGGAAAGCCTCAAAAACGCCCTGCTGAACCTCGACATCCAGGAACGCAACGTGGGCCTGGCCGAACGCGTATACCAGACCACCAAGATCAAGTTCGAGCAGGGACTGGGCAGCTCCTTCGAAGTGCTGCAGGCCGACAATGACTTCCAAACCGCCCAATCGAACTTCTTCACCGCCCTGTACAACGCCGTGGTGGCGAAGGTCAGCTACCTGAAATCGCTGGGCAAACTGGACGAAAAAGAATAAGCAATAAGCAATAGACAATAAGCAATGCTCAATGAGAGAACCATTGACCATTGACGACTCACGATTCACGTAAAAACCAACCGACTCATGCAAAAGATAATTTACGGCCTGCTGTTCGTAGGCATCCTGGGAGCTTCCTGCGGCAATGCCCGGAAAGACAGCCAGGGAGAACTGAATGACAAGAAAGCTGCTTTGGAAAAACTGAAAGGAGAACAAAAAGAGCTGAACGACAAGATCACCAAACTGGAGGGAGATATTTCCAAACTCGATACCACGGCCAAGGTGGAGAACGCCAAGCTGGTGACCATCGCCATCCTGGAACCCAACGCCTTCTCGCACTTCATCGAGCTGCAGGGAAAGGTGGAAGCCCAGAACATTTCCTACGTGGCGCCCCCCAACGGCCAGGGCGGCGTGGTGAAAGCCCTTTATGTAAAGCAGGGCGACGTGGTGCGTAAAGGCCAGGTGCTCGCCCGCCTCGACGACCAGCTGATCCGCCAGCAGATCGATCCCCTGAAAGTGCAGCTGGCCGCTGCCGAGGACACCTACAAGCGCACCAAAAGCCTCTGGGACCAGGGCATCGGCACGTACCAGCAGGTACTGACCGCCCAAACCCAGGTAGAAACCCTGCAAAAAAATATCGCCCTCATCCAGCGCCAGGCATCGCTGATGACCGTTACCGCTCCGAATTCGGGCATCGCCGACCAGGTGAACGTGCGGGTAGGCGAACTGTTTACCGGCGCCACCCAGCTGGGCCCCCAGATCCGCATCGTCAATACCGGCGACCTGAAGGTGGTGACCCAGGTTCCGGAAAACTACCTGGACCGCATCTCCAAAGGCAGCACCGTGGAAATCGTACTGCCCGAAGAAAACAACCGCACCATCAATGCCACCGTGTCGGTGCTGAGCCCCGTGATCGACCCCTCTTCGCGTACGTTCTATATCGAAGCGAAGATCCCCGCTGCAGCCGGCCTCAAAGCCAACCAGCTGGCGAAGGTGAAGATCAAGGATTACGGCAACAACAACGCCGTGACCATCCCGGTGAACACCCTTCAGAATGATGAAAAAGGCAAATTCGTGATGGTGGCCGCCAAGGAAGGCGACAAGCTCGTGGCCCACAAGCGCACCATCACCGTAGGCGAACTGTATGGCAACGCACTGGAAGTGAAAAGCGGTCTGCAAAGCGGCGACCAGCTGATCACCGAAGGCTTCCAGGGCCTGTACGAAGGTCAGAAGATCACTACCGTAGTGAAATAAGGAACGTTTCCAGGGAAACTGTCTACAAACCCGGCAGGTTTTTAACACCTGCCCGGTTTTGCGGGGACTCCCTTGCCCGGAACCTACCACCAACATAACCGCCTCCAACCTCCAAATACATTGTATGAGCGCTTTAGAAAACTTTACCGGTAAGTTCAAACACTTTGGACCTACCACATGGAGCATCAAGAACAAAACCTCCATGTACCTGGTGATGATCTTCGTCACCATCATCGGGGTGATGCAGTTCGTGACGCTGCCCAAGGAGCAGTTTCCCGATATCGTCATCCCCACTATCTACGTACAGACCATCCACGTAGGCAACTCGCCCCGCGACATCGAAAACCTGGTGACCCAGCCCATCGAAAAACAGATCAAGGGCATCACCGGCGCCAAGATCAATAAAGTCACCAGCACCTCGGTGCAGGACTATTCGGCCATTATCGTGGAGTTCAGCACCGACGTAAAGACCGACGTGGCCCTGCAAAAGGTGAAGGATGCCGTGGATAAGTCCAAGCAGGACCTGCCCACCGACCTTACCCAGCAGCCCACCGTGCTGGAAGTGAGCTTCTCCGACCAGCCGATCATGTACGTGAACATCAGCGGCAGCTACGACCTGATGCGCCTGAAAGCCATGGCCGACGAAACCCAGGACAAGCTGGAAGAACTCTCCCAGATCAACCGCGTGGACATCGTGGGCGGCCCCGAGCGGGAATTCCAGATCAACGTGGACAACTACCGCATGCAGGCGGCCGGCGTCACCTTCGACGACATCTCCGGCGCCGTGGCCCGCGAAAACATGGACATCTCCGGCGGCCTGCTCGACGTGGGCAACATGAAGCGCTCCCTCCAGCTTAAAGGCCAGCTGAAAACCGCTTATGACATCCAGGGCATCCTGGTGCGCAACTCCCGCGGCAACCCCATCTACCTCAAAGACATCGCCGAGATCAAGGATACCATCAAGGAAACCGAAAGCTACGCCCGCCTGAACGGCGAGAAGGTCATCACCCTGAACATCATCAAGCGTTCCGGTGAAAACCTCATCGAAACCTCCGATGCCGTCAAGAAAGTGGTGGACGAGCTGAAGGAGTCCTACTACCCCAAGGACCTGAAGGTAGTGATCACCGGCGACCAGAGCAAGGCTACCCGCACCTCCTTTAACGACCTGGTGAACACTATCGTTATCGGCTTTATCCTGGTGCTGCTGATCCTGATGTTCTTCATGGGGGTGACCAACGCCTTCTTCGTAGCCCTGTCGGTACCCCTGAGCATGTTCGTGGCCTTCCTGTTCCTGCCCGCGGCCGAACTGATCGTCGGCGGCAACGTGACGCTCAACTTCATCGTGCTCTTTGCCCTGCTCTTCGGGCTGGGGATCATCGTGGACGACGCCATCGTGGTGATCGAGAACACCCACCGCATCTTCGTGGAGGCGCGGGGCCGCATCTCGGCGCGCAATGCCGCCATGATGGCCGCCGGCGAAGTGTTCGTGCCCGTACTTACCGGTACGCTCACCACCCTGGCGCCCTTCGTGCCGCTGCTGTTCTGGCCGGGCATTATCGGCAAGTTCATGATCTACCTGCCCACGATGCTCATCTTCACGCTCTCGGCCTCGCTGATCGTGGCCTTCCTGATGAACCCCGTATTTGCGGTGGACTTCATGAACCACGAAGAAGGCGCGCACCGTGAGCCGAAGTCGGCCATCTTCCGCAAAAAAACCCTCTGGCTGGCCGTAGCGGGTGGCATCATCCTCGACCTCCTGGGCGCCTTCTTCCTGGGCAACCTGGTGCTGTTCATGGTCATACTGGCCGTGCTGAACCGTTATTTCATCAACGACGCCATCCATAGCTTCCAGAACCGCATGCTGCCGGGCATCATGACCCGCTACGAGCGTTCGCTGCGCTGGGCCCTGGCCGGCTGGCGGCCGGTATGGATGCTGCTGGCCACCGTAGGACTGCTCATCTCCTCCTTTGTCATCTTCGGCGCCAGCAAAGTGCCGGTGGTGTTCTTCCCCGACGGCGACCCCAACCAGATCTTCGTGTACCTGAAGCTGCCCGTGGGCACCGACGTGGACTATACCGACTCGGTGACCAAAACCCTGGAAAAGCGGGTGTATAAAGTGCTGCACATGGAAAACGGTAAGGAAAACCCCGTGGTGGAAAGCGTGATCACCAACGTGGCGGTAGGCGCCAGCGACCCCATGAGCGGCGATCGCAGCACCCGCCCCGAACGCGGCCGTATCCAGGTGTCCTTCGTGGAGTTTGAAAAACGCCACGGCGTATCCACCGCCCCCTACCTCGACGAGATCCGCAAGGTGATGAAGGGCATCCCCGGCGCCGAGATCTCCGTGAATAAAGAACAAGGCGGTCCTCCGACCGAGCCCCCGGTGAATATCGAGGTGGCCAGTGAGGACTTTGACCACCTGATCAAGACTTCCGTAGCGCTGAAGAACTACCTCGACTCCATCCAGGTGGCCGGCGTGGAAGAGCTGAAAATGGACGTGGACCTCACCAACCCCGAGATCGCCCTGACCGTGGACCGCGAACGGGCCCTGTCGGAAGGCGTTTCCTCGGCCCAGATCGGCATGTCGCTGCGCACCGCCCTGTTCGGACGCGAAGTGTCGAAGATCAAGGAAGGCGAGGACGAATACAAGATCCAGCTGCGCAACAAGGAAGTGCAGCGCAAGAACCTCGTGGACCTGCTGAACATGAACGTTTCCTTTATGGACATGGCCACCGGCCGGTTCAAGAACGTCCCTATCAGCGGCCTGGTGAAGGTGGATTACACCAGCACCCTGGGCAGTGTGAAGCGCAAAAACCAGAAGCGGGTGATCACCCTTTCGTCCAACGTGCTGCTGACGCAGGGCTACACCCCTACCGAGGTGAACGAACGCCTGGCCAGCTATATCAAGGACTTCAAAGGCAAACCCGAGGACGTGACCATCCGCCAGACCGGCGAAGGCGAACAGCAGGCCGAAACCGGCGCCTTCCTGGGCAAGGCCCTGGGCATTGCCTTGATGCTGATCCTGTTCATCCTGGTGCTGCAGTTCAACTCCATCAGCAAGCCGGTGATCATTTTAACCGAGATCCTTTTCAGCGTGATTGGCGTGCTGCTGGGCTTTGCCCTGACCGGCATGACCGTCTCCGTGGTCATGACCGGTATCGGGATTGTGGGCCTGGCGGGCATCGTGGTGAAGAACGGGATCCTGGTGATCGAATTTGCCGAAGAGCTGCGGGCCCGGGGCATGCGTACCCGCGAAGCGGTGATCCAGGCCGGCAAGACGCGGATCATCCCCGTACTGCTGACCGCCCTGGCAGCGATCCTGGGCTTTATTCCCATTGCCGTGGGCTTCAACATCAACTTCGTTTCGCTGTTTTCGGAGCTGAACCCCCACATTTTCTTCGGCGGCGACAACGCGGTGTTCTGGAAACCCCTTTCCTGGACTATCATCTTCGGGTTGATCTTCGCCTTCTTCATGACCCTGCTGATGGTGCCGGGCATGTACCTGATGGCCGAGCGCCTGCGCCGCCCGATGCAGCGCCTGTACGGCGGCAAGTGGGTGTCCATGCTGGGCATTCCGCCGCTGACCCCCATCTTTATCATCCTGGCCATAATTGCCATGATCGTTCATAACCGGGACGTTGTCCGCCGCAAGCGCAAGCTGGCCGGCCAGCCGGTGAACGGAGCCTTTATCGGCAGTTGGCTCTAGTTGTAGTTAGCGTTGTATAATTAGCAAGGCGGTTCCGCAAGGGGCCGCCTTTGCATTTTAAGCCAGTTTGGGATTAACTCGCTACTTTTGCACCCTCAATTTAAAGCACATGCACACAGCAACTTCCATTACCTCTACCCTCCACAACTTCGGCGCCGGACCGGCCATTCTACCCCGTGAAGTGTTCGAGGAAGCCTCCCGGGCTATTCTGAACTTCAATGATTCGGGCCTGTCCATCCTCGAGATCGGCCACCGCACCAAGCTGTTCCAGCCTGTTATGGACGAGGCGGTAAGCCTGGCCAAGGAGCTGATGAACCTGGATGCCGACCATGAAGTGCTGTTCCTGCAGGGCGGCGCCTCCACCCAGTTTTTCCAGGTGCCCATGAACCTGCTCGACAGCAACGCTACCGCCGCCTATACCGATACCGGCGTTTGGGGCGCCAAAGCCATCAAGGAGGCCAAACTGTTCGGCACTGTGGACGTGGTGTGCTCTTCCAAAAAAGAAAACTACACCTGGCTGCCCAAGGATTTTACCGTAAATCCCCAGTCGGCCTACCTGCACCTGACCACCAACAACACCATTTATGGCACCCAGTGGCAGGACCTGTCGCTGTTTTACGATACGAACGTGCCCCTGGTAGCCGACATGAGCTCCGACATCCTGAGCCGCCAGCTCGACTTCAACAAGTTCGACCTGATCTATGCCGGCGCCCAGAAGAACATCGGCGCTGCCGGCGTGACCATGGTGGTGGTGAACAAGAACGCCCTCGGCAAGGTGAACCGCCCGCTGCCCACCATGCTCGACTACCGCAACCATATCGACAACGGCTCCATGCTGAACACCCCACCGGTTTTTGCCGTCTACGTGTGCATGCTCACCCTGCGCTGGCTCAAGAGCATCGGCGGCGTCCATGCCATCGAGCACCTGAACGACAAAAAGGCCCAACTGCTCTACGACACCATCGACAGCCTGCCGGTATTCAAAGGCACCGTGGCCAAAGAAGACCGCAGCAAGATGAACGCCTGCTTCGTGATGGAAGACTCCTCCCTGGAGAAGGAATTCAACGACCTGTGCGTACAGGAAGGCGCCGTAGGTGTGAAAGGACACCGCAGCGTCGGCGGCTTCCGCATCTCGATGTACAACGCCCTGGCGTATGACAGCGTGGTAGCGCTGACCGACCTGATGAAGCACTTTGCCCAATCCAAAGGATAACCCCCCCCACTTTTCAAAATAGATCAATAAGATACTATGTCTGTTATCAAACCCTTCAGAGCGCTCCGCCCGCACAACGAGTTTGCGGCCCAGGTAGCCTCCAAGCCTTATGACGTTTTGAACTCGGAAGAAGCCCGCAAGGAAACCGAAGGCGACCTGCTGTCCTTCCTGCACGTGACCAAATCCGAGATCGACCTGCCGGCAGATGTCAACCTGTACAGCAACGAAGTGTACGAAAAAGCCAAAAGCAACCTGCAGAAGTTCATCGACGAAAAAGTGCTGTTCCAGGACGAGCAACCCGCTTATTATATTTACGAGCTGCAGTGGAAGGGCCGCCGCCAGACCGGCCTGGTCTGCGCCTCCTCGGTAAAGGACTATTTCGACGACGTGATCAAAAAGCACGAATTCACCCGCCCCGAAAAAGAGCAGGACCGCATCAACCACATGCGCGTTATCGGCGCCCAGACCGGCAATGTGTTCCTGGCCTGCAAAGACATTAAAGAACTGAACGATATTTTCGACCACTGGAAAAAGCACAACGTGGCTGAGTACGACTTTACCGCTCCCGATGGCGTACAGCACACCATCTGGGTGGTGAATTCCCCGGCAACCGTGGACGTGATCACCAACCTGTTCAAGGAGAAAGTTCCCTTTACCTACATCGCCGACGGCCATCACCGCGCCGCCTCCGCCGCCAAGGTAAGCCGCGAGCTGCCCGACAGCGAGGACGCCCAGTACTTCCTCACCACCATCTTCCCGGCCAACCAACTGGCCATCCTGGACTACAACCGGGTGGTAAAGGACCTCAACGGCCTGACCAACGAGGAATTTTTGAAAAAGCTGGAAGAAGACTTTACCGTGGAAAAGAGCGAGACTGCCGTTAGCCCCGCCCGGCTGCACCAGTTCGGCCTGTTCCTGGGCAACACCTGGTACACCCTGACCGCCAAGGAAGGCACCTACAAGAACGACCCCATCGGCGTGCTGGACGTGACCATCCTGCAGGACAACGTGCTGAGCAAGATCCTGAACATCCAGGATCCCCGGACCGACAAGCGCCTCGACTTCGTAGGCGGCATCCGCGGCCTGGGCGAACTGGAAAAGCGGGTAAAAAGCGCCGATATGAAGGCCGCCTTCAGCCTGTACCCCGTAAGCATCCAGCAGCTGTTCGACATCGCCGACAGCGGCAACGTGATGCCGCCCAAGAGCACCTGGTTCGAACCGAAGCTCCGCGACGGCCTGCTGACGCACCTGATCTAATGGATAACGATTTGTTATTTTGTAAAAAGAGACGCCCCCGGCGTCTCTTTTTGTATGTAACTTGCGCTTTCCCGGCAAAGCCTCAGCAGCAGGGATCACCTCTAAACTGAACCAAATGAAATTTTTCTTTCTCGTGGCCATTGCCTTGTGCGGCCTGTTCTTCCAGGCCGGCGCCCAGGAGGAAAGCCTGCACGAAACCGGGCGCTCCTTCCTGAAGCAGGGCGATTTCGACAATGCCATTGTTGTACTGAACCGGGCCCTGGAACAGGATAAAAAGAATATCGCCATCCAAACCGACCTGGTACAATCGTATTATTATAAAAGGAACTACGCCAAAGCGCTGGAGGTGCTCAAGCCCCTGCTGGACAACGATGCCGACGTGGACGTAGTGACCTACCAGCTGGGCGGCAACATCTTCAAGGCCCTGGAAGAAGTGAAGGAAGCCGAAAAAATGTACAAAAAGGCCCTGAAGCGGTTTCCCAACAGCGGCCCCCTCTACAGCGAATACGGCGAGCTGCTCTTTGCGCGGAAAGATCCTTTCGCGATCGACCAATGGGAAAAAGGCATTAAAGCCGACCCCTCTTTTTCGGGCAACTACTACAATGCCGCACTTTTCTACGCCAACACCAAGGACAAGATCTGGACGATCATCTACGGCGAGGTGTTCGTGAACATGGAAAGCCTGACGGAAAGAGGCCTGGCCATGAAAAAGCTGGTGCTGGACGCCTATAAGGAGAAATTATTCGCGGAAGCCGACCTGACCAAAGATATTAACGAGAACAAAAGCGAGTTTGCCAAAGCCTACCTGCAGGCCATGAGCCGGCAGTCGTCCCTGGCCAACCGGGGCCTCAACGCCGAAACGCTGACCATGATCCGCGCCCGCTTTATCCTGGACTGGTACACCAACTACGCCAACAAGTTTCCCTTCCGCCTGTTCGACTACCACCGCCAGCTACTGCAGGAAGGTATGTTCGATGCCTACAACCAGTGGCTGTTCGGCACCGTGGAAAACCTGGCTGCCTACGAAAACTGGACAAAGACCCATTCCGATGCCTATACCAGCTTTTCCGCTTTCCAGAAAGGCCGCATCTTTAAAATGCCCGCCGGGCAGTATTACCAGGACAAATAACTTCTTTTCCCCCGCACAGCCCCTGCTCCCCGCAGGGGCTTTTTTTATACCCGGCAGTAGCTTAACTTAGAAGAAGTTCACGCGTTTACCAGTTTACGGGTTCACGCGTTCGTTTGCCGGAAGAACACGTTTCACGTCTATCTGTAAAAGTTTTCGTTCTTTTGACGGTTGACTATTGTCCATTGACCCTTCACGATAAAATAAATGCTTATGTCCAGGCCTCGCCGATTATTTGATTGTATTGAGGAACAGCTGAAAAACGGTTCGCACGACGCCGCCCTTGTGGGCAAGGAAGGCGGGCAGTGGCGGAAGTACAGCACGGCGGAAATAAAAGATACGGTGGACAAGCTGGCCGCCGGCCTGCTGGCCTTAGGCATCAGCGGCAACGACATGTCCCTGGAAGGACGCGACAAAATAGCCCTGCTGTCGAAAAACCGGCCCGAGTGGGTGCTGCTCGACCTGGCGGTGCAGCAGGTAGGCGCCGTGCTGGTGCCTATCTACCCCACGGTACACCCCACCGACCTGGAATTTGTGCTGAACGACGCCCAGGTAAAGCTGGTGTTCGTAAACGACGACGACCTTTTTGCCAAGGTGCAGGGTATCAAATCCCGCCTGTCTACCGTCCAGGACATTTACAGCTTCGAACGGGTAGAGGGCGCCCGGCACTGGGCCGAGATCCTGCCCCTGGGCAAGCAAAAGCAGTTTGAGCAACTGGCGGAGATCGCCGATAAGATCAATACCGAAGACCTGTTCACCATCATTTATACCTCGGGCACTACCGGCACGCCCAAAGGCGTCATGCTGTCGCACCACAATGTGCTGAGCAACGTGATGAGCGCCATGCCCTCCTTTAACCTGGGCCGGCATAAGCGCTCCCTGTCCTTCCTGCCCCTGAACCACGTGTTCGAGCGGGTGGCCACTTACCTCTACCTGTTCAGCGGCACCTCCATCTACTATGCCGAAAGCATGGACACCCTGGGCGAAAACCTGCGGGAAGTGAAACCCCATATGTTTACCACCGTTCCGCGGCTGCTGGAAAAAGTGTACGAGCGCATCCTGTCCAAAGCCAGGGAGCAGAGCAACCTGAAGCAGAAAATCTTTGGCTGGTCGCTGCACCTGGGGGGTCAATACGACGTCCATGGCAAGAAAAGCCTTTGGTACCGCCTGCAGCTGGCGCTGGCCGGCAAGATCGTCTTTAAAAAATGGCGGGAGGCCCTGGGCGGCGAGGTGGAATGTATTGTAACAGGTGCGGCTGCCTGCCCGGTAAAGCTGATCCGCCTGTTTACCGCTGCCGGCATTCCCATCCTGGAAGGATACGGTCTGACCGAATCCTCACCGGTGATCAGCTTTAACCGCCCTGATGCCAAGCAACGGATGTTTGGTACCGTAGGTACGGTGATCGACGGGGTGGAAGTGCGGATTGCGGAAGACGGGGAAATTCTGTGCAAAGGCCCCAATGTGATGATGGGCTATTATAAGCGTCCCGACCTGACGGAAGAGGCCATCCAGGATGGATGGTTGCACACCGGCGACATCGGCGTGCTGATCAACAACAAGTTTTTAAAGATCACCGACCGCAAGAAAGAGATCTTTAAAACCTCGGGCGGGAAATACGTGGCGCCCCAGCCCATCGAGAACAAGCTGGTCGAATCGCCACTGATCGAGCAGGTGATGGTGGTCGGTGCCGGGAAGAAGTTTGCCGGCGCCCTGATCGTTCCTTCCTTTCAGCGGGTACGGGAGTGGTGCTCCAAAAACGGACTGAAGGGCACTACGAACGAGGAGCTGATCTGCCGGCCGGAAGTCGTGGGCCTGATCAAGGAAACGGTGGACAAGCTCAACAAAAACTTCAGCCAGGTAGAGCAGATCAAGAAGTTCGAGCTCCTGGGACGGGAATGGACCATCGAAGGCGGTGAGCTCACCCCTACCCTGAAGCTGAAGCGAAAAGTAATCATGGACAAATACAAGGAGGAGATCGAAAAGATTTTTGATTAGACCCAGTAATTACACTGTAATGAAAGTCATTTTATGGCGGCATCCCTGTTCTTGTTTCTGGTTTTAGGGCACCGTAGGTGCCTCCTGTTTATAGCAAATCAACAACCGAGGAACGTCGCTCCGTAGGAGCGCCCTGTGAAGCCCCGAGCATTTCCCTTCCTGTAATGGCGCCTTCCGTTCTGCACAGGTGGCTCCTACAGAGCCTGGGAATATCTCTAAGGCTGTTTCTATAAACAGGAGGCACCTACGGTGCCCTATTCCGATGGATAATAACTTACTTTAATTACAGTGTAGTAATTTCGGATGTCAGATTTCGGATTTCGGATCCTCTTGACAATCGAACGACTCCTACGAAATAAAAAGCCCCCGAAACCCAGGGGCTATTTTTTTTTCGCATTTCTATAATTTCCTCATGGAAAAGAACCATGCTCCTGTCAAGGGGATCCGAAATCCGAAATTCCCTCATTCCCCTCCTTTCTGGGAGTCCCTGTTTTCTTCCGTGGCGCTGGAGGCCCGGGACCAGTCCCGTTCTCCGCGTTCATTATCTACCTGGAAGTCCTCCTCGTTGCGGTTGGGTTCGGGTTCCAGGAACTCGTGCTGGCCTTTCCATTGCTGGTCTGTTTGGCTCGGCTTCGGATAAGCTTCCGGCCGTTCCCTGTCTTTTCTGTCGTTATACATAAAATATATTTTAGTTGATTCGTATCACCATAAAAAATACCGTTCCACTCTTCGGCGTCTCTCCCAATTCCCAATGAACCAATTAACGAATTCCTATCCACCCGTTGGCCCCTTGGGATAAAAAGCCAGTAAGCCCTGTACCAACAGGGCTTACTGGTTCAGCTAAGGCCAGCAATAGGTTTGGCTTTAGCAATCGTTTACGGTATTACATACCGCCTTGTCCGCTGCGGGAGCTGCCCAGGTCTTTATCGCGTCCCAGGCCCGAGCTGCTGCCTCTGCCGGCATCGCCGCCTTCAAGACCCTGGCCGGAACTGCCGTAATCGGAGGAACCCTGCTGGGTGCGGCTGGTACCAGATTGCTGGGAGCTGCTGGTATTTTGACTTTGGTTGCCTAATCCTTGCGAACTGCGGCTACCTGTTTGTCCTTGACCTGACTGAGAACCACTTTGAGAGCCCCAGGATTGATTTTCCTGGCCACCACTTTGTTGGCCCTGGTTTCTGCTTTGATCCTGATTTCTTTGATTGTCTGCCATAACTGAAAGTTTTAGAGTCAAGAAATAGTAAAGAGATTATAGTATAGAAAACATTGTGCCTTTTAGTCGCCACAGGGCTTTCCGAGAGGGCCGAAAAGAAGCCAATCTCATCATTAAGCATTGTCCCTCAATTCTTTGTAGAAGGAAATCAACAACGGGGTGTGGCATAAAAAGCCCCTGTACCGTTGAAGGCCAGGGGCTGTTCCGGGGGCTTCCCATTCCGTCAGTCGGAGGAAAGCTGGCCGTCATAGTCGCTGCCGGTCACGTTCCGTTTGGTCGTAATACCGGAACCGGAAGGACGTACATTGGTACCTATGGAAGGTTGCGGGTCCATATCGGTCGTTCCCCGGTTGAGGGACACCTGCCGCTCGCTGCCCAGGTTTGTTTGGGCCAGGTCCGGCCGGCCACTGCCCTGGTTCACTTCATTTTCACTTTCGGGCCGATTGCGCTCCGTATTCTGCCCTCTTACATTCTCTGACATACGCTTCGGTTTTAATGATGAAATAGGGATAAAACAAATCCATTCGCCGGGTCAGTGGTTGCTGCCCCTGCCCATATTACCGGAACCATCGGATCCGCTGTGCTGCCGGTGCGGGCGGTGCTCGCCCGCTTTACCGCTGTTGAGGCCTTCGCCGGAGGGCTTGTCGCTCACGCCTTTGTTTTTCTGGCTGAAGCCGCCGGCCGCCTCATGGTCGTCGGGCAAACGGGTGATCCGGCTGCCCTCCTCTTTCGCTTTATTTTTCATAATCCTGCATTTAATCACCAAACAGGTTCTACCGCTTTGTACCCGAAAACCATGCCGTTGCCGCAAGCTACGGCCCTAAACAAAAGGGGCGGGTGTTACCACCCGCCCCTTGCAAAAACTTTCTTCAGCGCCTTACTGGATCAGCTTGGCCTCGGAAGAAATAGCGGTATTCAATAATTTGGAGATGGGGCAGTTCTGCTCGGCGTTCTTCACGGCCTCCTGGAATTTTTCCTCGGTAATGCCCGGCACCTTGCCTTCCACGATCAGGTGGGACTTGGTGATGGCGCCATTGGCGAAGGTGATCTCGCATTTAGTCTGCAGGCTTTCGGGAGTAAAGCCGGCTTCGCCCAGTACAAAGCTCAGCTTCATGGTAAAGCAGCCGGAATGGGCGGCGGCTACCAGCTCTTCCGGGTTGGTACCGGGGCCGTCTTCAAAACGGTCTTTGAACGAATAAGGGGTAGCATTCAATACATTGCTCGGGGCCGTCAAATGTCCTTTTCCTTCCTTGCCGGAGCCGTTCCATACGGCTGTTGCGTTACGTACCATACAAAAAAATTAGGGTTTAGTATGAATAATGAGTAAATATAGAGTAAAACGGCATTGCAATGCAAGGCGGGAAAAAGCACCCTTCCGCCGACCATAAAGGGTAAATAAAAATTAACACACGTATCTTTTCATAACAGAAGCCCGTTACCAGCCCCCTACAACACCTGCGCCCGGTTGACCGGCTATGAAAACAGCGTTTTTCTTAGTAAATTACAAGGACAAACAAACATAAAACATTCATGGAATGTTTTATAAAGAACCCCATGCAAACGGGCCAAAACTATTTGTTCTCATTTTATGGAATGTGAAGACTGTTATAAAGCTGTTTTTGACCATGCAAACGACCTGATACATATGGTGCGGCTCGATGGCACGCTCCTGCATGTCAACCCCTCCTGGATCAGAACCCTGGAATATACTGCCGACGAGGTCAGTCACCTCAATCTCTACTCGATCGTGGACGAAGCCGACCGCGAACGGTTTGTCCATTACCGTGAAAATATACTGACCGGCGCCGCCGAATCCCGCGAAATCGTGGTGACCCTGCGGGCAAAGAGCGGGCGCAAAGTGATCGTGGAAGGCGTGGTATGCCTGGAAACACCCACGGACGCGCCGGCGTATACCTTTGCCATCTTCCGCGACATCACGGCCCGCGTGCAGCACCAAGCGCAGCTAGCCGCCTTTACCCGCCAGCTAAAGGAAAGCGAAGACAACCTGCAGCAACTGATCCGGAACGCCCCCGACGCCATCATTGTCATCGACGAACTCAGCCGCATCCTGCTGTGGAACCCGAGGGCGGAAAAAATCTTTGGCTGGAAGGCCGCAGAAATTACCGGCAGCCGCGTATTCGACCGGATCATCCCGCCCATGTACCGCGAAGCCTACAGCAAGGGCGTCCAGAAATACCTAACCAGCCGCGAGGCGCCCCTGCTGAACAAGCCGCTGGAGGCCTGGGCGCTGCGCAAAAACGGGGACGAGTTCCCGGTTTCCTTTACCGTTTCGGCTACGGCGCAAAACGGCCAATCCGCCTTCATCGCCTTTGTCAAGGACATTTCCATCCAGAAGAAGAACGCCCAGGCGCTGGAAAGAAAGCAGAAAGAGCTGGACCAGTCGAACCGGGAAGTGGAGCAATATTCCTGGCTGGCCTCGCACGACCTGAAAGAGCCGCTGCGCAAGATCATCACCTTCAGCGACCTGATCCTGACACAGAAACGGTCCGAGCTGCCCGAGGCGGTGGAGCGGTACGCGGAAAAGATCTGCAAGGCCGCCCGCCGGATGTCGCACCTGATCGACTCGATCCTGGCGTATTCGAACCATACCAGCGACCGGCATCATTTCGAGCAAACCGACCTGAACGAAGTGCTGCAGGGCGTACTCACCGACCTGGAGTTGCTGATCCGCGATAACGGGGTGCACGTCCGAACCGGCCCCCTGCCCTCCATAGAGGCCGCTCCCCAGCAAATGCGGCAGCTGTTTCAAAACCTGGTGAGCAATGCCATAAAATACCGGCGGAAGGACCTGGAGCCGTTTGTGGAGATCATGGCCCGGCAGGACCTCCCGGGCATGGTGCAGATACTGGTCAGGGACAATGGGATCGGCATGGACACGAACGAGCAGGAAAAGATCTTCCGCCTGTTCCAGCGCATCAAGGTATCGCCGAAGCTCGAAGGCACCGGCATCGGGCTGGCCATGTGCAAAAAGATCGTGGAGCGCCACCGGGGATCCATAACCGTAGAAAGCACGCCGCTGATGGGCACCACCTTCATCATCACCCTTCCCAGTAAATACGACTGAGGGAGGCGGTATTGGGAATTAGTTAATTGGGTAATTGGGTATTAGGCGGGACTTCCATGTACTTGGTTTCTTAGGATGAAGTGAACTTACCCGGAATACAATTCCGGGGTACGTGGTCAGACTTTTTTCAGAAAAAATACAGGACACAAAAAAAACCCTGTCAGGTCTTTTGAAAATCAGGACTGGTAGGCAGGAGGACAAAACAGCCGTAGCCCAGCAGGGCGCCTAAGGTATTCAGCAGCAGATCATCCACATCAAAATCGCCGCAGGCAAGGGCCAGCTGCAGCAGCTCCAAGGAAAGGCTGGCAAGCGCCGCCGCCACAAAGACTTTGCGGTAGGCCGCCAGGCGCGCATGGATCCAGGGCAGCAGGAAACCGAAGGGAACGAACAGCAAAATATTGCCCGCCAGGTTTTGCACCGCCGGCTCCAGGGGCTCCTCGCCCCGCAGGTAGTACCGGATCCTGCTGGTGGGAACCAGGTTGGCATGCGCCCAGGTTTTCCGGATGGCAGCGCCCCCGTAATGCTGGCTGAAGTGCTGGTACAGGTCGCCAAACGACCCCTTGAACAGGATCAATTTGCACAATACCAGCAGGTAGATAACGAAAAGAAGCACAGAAAGCCTCGAAGCTGCATTAGAATTCATAGGCACGGGTTGCGGTTATGAATAGGGCGAACAAACCGAAGATAACAAATGCTCAGAAATACTCATGCATCAGGGCTGCCGCCGGCAAAACCTTTTCCTTTATTTTCTCTTTACTTCAAAACATCCCAGGTCGGGCGCTTTGCCGGTAAAGGGCAGGCCCACGTTTACGCCTTTGTCCACCAGGGCGCTTTTCGGCCGCAGCCGCAGGAAATCAACTGCCGGCAGGCTGCCGTCCGGTTGGCGGGGTGCCGTCAGCAGGGCGGTATCCAGGCTGATAAAATCAGTAGCGCTTATGCGGATCGCCGGGTTCAAAAAGCTGTTATGGTCGATGGTGCAGCGGGCAGGGTCGTAGTTGGCGATGTCGTTGCCTTCGGTACGGGGTTCCAGGCTGATGTTGTTCCGGAGCACATGGTTGTAGCCCGGGCCATCTGCCAGGTATTCCCCTTCCGTCTTACCCTTTCGGTTCAGCATATTGTAATTCACGCCGTTCTTATAGGCCGTGTTGTGGTACCAGTCGCTGCCCTCGAGGTGATGGTTGGCATAAAAGCCGTTGGACTTGTTCATCACCGCCAGGCAAAAGCGGATGGTATTGCGGGGAATGGGGGCGGGCAACAGGCCAAAGGGGCGGGCGCCATAGCCGCCGGCCTTGAAGCCGTTGCCGTCGGCCCTGCTCACAAAGCCGGGAGTATAGCCGTTGTAAAAGGCCCAGCAGTTTTCAAAGACCGTTGCTTCATGGGCCGAGATGCAGTCGTAGCCGTCGTCGCTGTTGAACCAGGCCCGGCATCCGCGGAATATGTTGTTGACACTGCCCTTGTCGGGGTGGTTGCCGAAGCCGTCCACGTTGCCACCCCTGCGGGCGCCGGCGGTTTGAGAGGTGTAGTCGTTGTTGCGATAAGCATCGCAGTTCAAAATAAGGTTGTTGGAGCCTTTGACCAGGTAAAAGCCGATGGCCTGCCCGTCGTGCATGCTCAATTGCTCGTAAATATTGTTGCTGCCGCCGTTGTTGGAAAAGCAGATGGACTGGGTATTGGCATTGACCAGGGGCACCTGTACGCCCACTACCTCCAACCCTTTCAGGTGGAGCCACGAGCCCGTGACCTCGAAGGCATGGACGCGGTAGTTGGCGGGCTTGACGTCGGCAAAATCAAATACCGGCTTTTCGCCCGGGTAGGCCCAGTAGTAAATGGGCTTGCCGGGCGCGCCGCTTTTGTCCAGCAGGTGGACGAAGGCCGAGATGCGTGCAAAGGAAGCGATCTGGGCTTCCTGCACCCGGTAGGTGCCGCCACGGGCATAGACCGTATCACCCGGCGCCGCGGCGCTTTGCGCCTTTTGAATGGTTAAGAAGGGACGGGCTTGCGTGCCGGCATTGGTATCGGCCCCATCCGGAGCAATGTACCAGGTGGCGGCAAACGCGTGGATAGTAGTAAAGAGGAGCAATAAGGTGGACACGATTGTTTTTCTCATGGACGGCAGTGATTAAGAAAAGAAAACGACGATTTGCCCGAACGTACGAAAGTGCAGCAAAAAGACAAAGCCGCCGTTGCAGCAATGGACTGAAACAGCGGCTTTTGGGAAGTGTAGCCCGGACAAGAATCGAACTTGTATCTAGAGTTTAGGAAACTCCTATTCTATCCATTGAACTACCGGGCCGGCAGCACAGCCGAAACGGCTGCAGCGCAGCAAAAATAAATGATTGTGGCGCTTGTTCCGCTCCATTTTTCGCTTTCCGCCGAAGTTTTTTTACCTTCTACCTCTTTTTATGAAAAAAGCCTATCTTTTATTCCTTCTTTGTTTTATGAGCGTCCTTAACCTTGCCGCACAGAAGCAGCCCCCCGTTTTGAACCACCTGGCCCTGTACGTGCAGGACCTTGCCCGCAGCACCGATTTTTACCGGCAGGTGATCGGCCTGGACACCGTGCCCGAACCCTTCCACGACGGCCGGCATACCTGGCTGAGCGTAGGCGGGGGCCAGACCCTGCACCTCAAAGCCGGCGCCCATGCCGCCGCCCCCAAGGACAAGGACCACCATATGTGCTTCAGCGTACCGTCAATCGAAGCGTTCATCGCCCGCCTGCAGCAGGCCAACATCCTGTTCGAGGACGCCAAAGGCAGGTACCGCAGCGTGACCACCCGGGCGGACGGCATTCTTCAAATCTATTTGCAGGACCCCGACGGTTACTGGATCGAAATCAACAACGATCACCCCCGGGATCCTAAGTAATTTATTTCCAATAGGCTCGCCGGCTTCCTGCGGATGGAGAAATCGGCGTAAATTTGCGCACCGTTTGCGTGTACCTTCAGGCCCCGGCCGCCCAAAAAGGCGAAAAACTGCTGTACCGTCCGATTAAAAAAACTCATAACGAATGAAATTTTACAACTGGTTAATCAAATACCGCTTATATGTTGGTATTGCCCTCATTGTTTTAGGCATTGCCCTGAATGTCACTGTAAGCGGCTTCTGGCCTGTATTTCCCCTGTACCTCATTGGCGTCATCCTCATCGCCGGCCACTTTTTCTTCGGCCCGCTGCGCCTGATCCAGGAACACCTCGAAAGCGGCAATACCGCCGAGGCCGAAAAGATCGTGAACTCTATCAAGTTTCCCAACCTGCTGTACAAGCCGATCCGCTCGGTTTACTTTACCCTCAAGGGCAACCTGGCCATGATGAACCAGAACTTTGACGAAGCCGAAAAGAACATGAAAAAAGGCCTCGACCTGGGCATGCCCATGAAAGAAGCCGAAGGCGCCAGCATGCTGCAAATGGGAATGCTGGCCCTGCAGCGCAACGACCTGAAAGGGGGCGAGAACTACATCCGCGCCGCCCTCCGTGCCGGCCTGCCCGACAAGGAAAACAAAGCCGCCGCCTACCTGCAGATGTGCAGCATCATGATGAACAAGCGCGAGTTCCGGGCCGCCAAGGACTTTTTCCGCAAGGCAAAAGAACTGAAGCCCACCACCCCGCAGATCGTGGACCAGATCAAGCAGATCGAAAAATACATCTCCCGCATTCCTGGTTAACACAGGAGCAAAAGCAATAAAGAATCGCCGTATTTTTATCCGCAAGCGGGTAAGAATATGGCGATTCTTATGTAGAAGCAAGCTAAAAACGATACTATGGCACTTTCTTTCCGGGATGCTACCCTGGCAGACCTTCCCCTGATCGTAGACATATACAACTCCACCATAGCCGGGCGCATGGTCACGGCCGACCTGGAACCGGTATCGGCGGACAGCCGCCTGCCCTGGTTCCACGCACACACCCCCGACCGGCGACCACTCTGGATGGTGGAAAACGAACAGGGCGACATCCTGGGCTGGGTAAGCTTCCAGGACTTTTACGGACGCGAAGCCTATAATGGTACCGCCGAGATCAGCATCTACCTGGCCCCCGCCGCCCGGGGCAAAGGCGTGGGCAAAGAAGCACTGCACTACTGCATCCGGAACGCCCCCCGCTTCGGCATCAAAACCCTCCTGGGCTTCGTCTTTGCCCACAACGAACCCAGCCTGAAACTCTTTTACCAGCAGGGCTTCGAAGCCTGGGCCAATATGCCCAATATTGCCGTGCTGGACGGCATCGAGCGCAGCCTGGTCATCCTGGGCAAACGCATCGCTCCCTGAGGAAAAGGGCAATTGGCAGAAAAATTGAAAGGAAACGGTAAACCTTTAGCCATGAAAAAGTTAGCCTTGGGATCAATGATACTTGTAGCATTATGGAGCTGTGGAGGAAATGATAACAATACTGCCAATGAAGCGCCGGCCACGGAAAACCCTTCGGCTATTGACACCACCCAGCACCCGACGGGCATTACCAGCGGCAGCGTGATCAGCACCGATACCGCCGCCATGACACCGCCGGATAATACCCGCACCGCCACCGACACCGGTAAAAAGAAGGATTAAATACACAGAATATATAGAAAATGGCTTTCTTCTAAAGCATTTGGGCACCGTAGGTGCCGCCTGTTTATAGAAACAACGGAGCAGAGCTATGGCTCCATAGGAGCCCCCTGTGCAGCAGAGACAGCCCCTTTATCGGAAAGCGAATCTCCTTCTTTCACAGGGCGCTCCTACGGAGCGATTTCCCTGTGTTGGGATGTTTCTATAAACAGGCGGCACCTACGGTGCCCAAATGCCGTAAGGAAATATGGTCGTATTCCTGCAACTTCAGCGTTCCGATGCTTCGTTCAATAAGGCCAACGCCTCCGCATCCAGTTGCAACCGGGCCGACTGCTCCAGGTCGCCCAGTTGGGAGAGGCTGGTGGCCGAGGCGATGGGGGCGGTAATCCCCGGTCGTGTCAGGAGCCAGGCCAGCGAAACAGCCGCCACACTGGCCCCGTACCGGGCGGCAACTTCGTCCAGCGCGGAAAGGATGCGGAAGCCCCGTTCGTTCAGGTAATTTTTAATTACCCCGCCGCCCCGGGCGCTTTTGGCAGCGTCGGCTTCCGAACGGTATTTGCCGGTAAGAAAACCGCTGGCAAGGGCATAATAAGGAATCACGCCCAACCCTTCCTGCTGGCAAAGACCCGCAAATTCCTGCTCGTATGTAGAACGGTTGTATAAATTGTACTCGGGTTGCAGCGACTCGTAACGCGGCAGCCCGTGCTCGCGGCTGTACCGCAGCGACTCCTCCAGGCGGGCGGGCGTAAAGTTGGAAGCGCCGATCACCCGCACCTTACCCTCACGGATCAGTTGGGCATAGGTTTCCAGCGTCTCTCCCACCGGCGTATCCACATCATCGTAATGTGACTGGTACAGGTCGATATAATCGGTTTGCAGGCGGCGCAGCGATGCCTCCACGGACCGCAGGATATGGGCCCGCGACAGGTCTTTCTTTCCTTTCCCGACGGCGCTGCCCACCTTCGTGGCAATAATAACATTGTGGCGGTTGCCCCGCTGCCGGAGCCATTTGCCGATAATGGTTTCCGACTCGCCTCCCTGGTTGCCCGGCACCCAGTGCGAATACGAATCCGCCGTATCAATCAGGTTAAAGCCTGCCTCTGTAAACGCATCCAGCAGCCCGAAGGACGCGGCTTCATCCGCCGTCCAGCCAAAAACATTACCCCCAAAAGCCAGGGGCGCTACTTCCAAAGCCGAAGTGCCGATCTTTCTTTTTTCCATGCTATAAATGTAAGACAGAAGGAAGGTACGAGGTTAGAGGTATGAAGTACGAAGGATGGAAGGGTGCAGGGAAGAAAAAGAGACAGGAAGATCTCCTGTCAAATAAAAAAGGCGCGCCATATGTTGCCCGGCACACCGTTCCCTTTACCGGTTTCACCGATAAAAAAATGGTTATCAGCTATTTAACCCTTTTTTAGCAGACGCCCTTTTAATTTTGTTTCTCTAAAATAACCTATGCACCATGAAGCAGAAATCCATTGATGCTTACTCGATCAAAATAGCCCTCCGCGCAGTTGCAGTTTTTATCCTGCTGTTTGTGCTGGTCAATATTTTCTAGAGCAAAAGACGTGCGTTAAAAAAACAGGGCAGTTGTACTCACAACTGCCTTTTTTTATGCCTGGAGGTTAGCGCTCCGGCCCTTCCACCAGCGGTAACCGATGATGCCCACAATCACGAAGGGCGTCAGGGCCAGGTAAATGATGCCTGCATTCAGGCCCTGGGCTGGCTTCTCACCCAGCTGCTCGGCCGTGCGGGTGCAGATGGAACACTGGGCGTAAGAAGAAACGGTTGCCATCAGCGCTACCACCAGGAGGATCAACACAATAAATCGTTTCATAAGGCTGCAAAGGTACAGCCTAAATGAACCCGTGAACCGGTGAAGTATAAAAATGAAAAACCCCGGTTTGATACCGGGGCTTTTCATTTTTATTTAAACAGCTTCAGAGCTCATTCTCTTCTGATTCCGCTTTCTTTCCTCTTCGTCCAGGATGGTCTTACGCATCCGGATGTAGTTGGGAGTTACCTCGATGCACTCGTCATGCTGGATGTACTCCATACATTCTTCGAGGGTCATCAGGCGTTTGGGGGCGATGGAAGTGGCTGCATCCGAACCGCTGGCGCGCATGTTGGTCAGCTTCTTGCCTTCGTTGGGGTTTACCACCAGGTCGCCAGGCTTGTTGTTCTCGCCGATCACCATGCCGCGGTAAACTTCCTCACCCGGATCCACAAAGAAGAAGCCCCTGTCCTGCAGCTTGTCCAGCGAGTAACCGGTAGTGGTACCGGCCTCTTTGGCAATCAGCACACCGTTGCTACGGCCGGGGATGGGTCCTTTCCAGGGTTTGTATTCGCTGAAGCGGTGGTTCATCACGGCTTCACCGGCGGTGTTGGTCAGCATCTGGGTACGCAGACCGATCAGGCCGCGCGAAGGAATGTCGAATTCCAGGTGCTGCATTTCACCTTTGGTTTCCATGATCAGCATTTCACCCTTGCGGCGGGTTACCAGGTCGATCACCTTGGAAGCGTATTCCTGCGGCACGTCCACCACCAGGTTTTCGTAAGGCTCGCATTTAACGCCGTCGATATTTTTTACAATTACCTGGGGCTGGCCGATGGTCAGCTCGTAGCCTTCGCGGCGCATGGTTTCCACCAGTACACCCAGGTGCAGGATACCGCGACCGTACACCAGGAAGGAGTCGGCGCTGTCGGTATCTACCACGCGGAGGGCGAGGTTCTTTTCAGTTTCCTTGATCAGGCGGTCGCGCAGGTGGCGGGAAGTAACGAACTTACCGTCCTTACCATAGAAAGGCGAGTTGTTGATGCTGAACATCATGTTCATGGTGGGCTCGTCCACGCTGATCACGGGCAGGGCTTCGGGGTTCTCGAAATCGGCAACGGTATCGCCGATGTTGAAACCTTCCAGGCCTACTACGGCGCAGAGGTCGCCGGCTACTACTTCCGTCACTTTCTTCTTGCCCATGCCTTCGAACACGTACAGTTCGCGTACGCGCTGCTTTTTCACGGTACCGTCGGCCTGCATCAGGGAGATGGGCTGGCCTTCTTTGATGTTGCCGCGGCTTACTTTACCGATGGCGATACGGCCCAGGAAAGAGGAATAATCCAGGGAGGTGATCTGCAACTGCAGGGTACCTTCGCTTACGGTCGGGGGCGGTACGTGCTTCACGATACCGTCCAGCAGGGGGTTAATATTATCGATCTGGGTCAGGGAATCGTTGAACCAGCCGTTCTTGCCGGAACCATAATAAGTGGGGAAGTCCAGTTGCTCTTCAGTGGCATCGAGGTTGAAGAACAGCTCGAAAACCGCGTCGTGCACCTCGTCGGGGCGGCAGTTGGGCTTATCCACTTTGTTGATCACTACGATGGGCTTCAGGTTCAGCTGCAGGGCTTTCTGCAGTACGAAGCGGGTCTGCGGCATGGGGCCTTCGAAGGCATCCACCAGCAGGATCACACCGTCGGCCATTTTCAATACGCGTTCCACCTCACCGCCAAAGTCGGCGTGGCCCGGGGTATCGATTACATTGATTTTAATGCCATTGTATTCCACAGCGGCATTCTTGCTGAAGATGGTGATACCACGTTCGCGTTCGAGGTCATTGCTGTCCATGATCAGCTCACCGGTTTCCTGGTTGTCACGAAACACCTTGGTGGCGTGTAAGATCTTGTCTACCAGGGTAGTTTTACCGTGGTCAACGTGCGCAATGATGGCTATATTTCTGATTTCCATAAACCCTGACGGGAATTTAATTTTAATATGTACGATTCTTTGCTCCCCTACTCATTTTCTGAACGGGCAAAAAGATGCATTGCCGGCCCGGAAAATGGATAAAGAGCCGCAAAGGTACGGCATTCTGGCAGCGGAACAGTCGCTAAAAAAGACTTTACAGGAATTTTTTAATAAGATTCACAATAAGGCTAAGCACCAGGCTGAGCAGTATCATCGTGGTCAGGGGGAAATAAAAGCGGAAATTTTCCCGTTCCACCCGGATATCGCCGGGCAGCCGGCCCAGCCAGTGGAGCTTGTCGTGCAGGAAATACACCAGCAGGCCCGCGACCACTACGGCCCCGCCGATGAAAATGAGGTATTTTCCGGTGTTCTGATCCATGACTGCAAGGTACAATACCTTATTATTGCTGCTCGAATCCCTTTCATGCAACGCCGTTTACTGTACATCGTCAACCCCATTTCCGGCACCCGGAACAAGCAGTCGCTGCAGCAGCTCATCCGCTCCACCACGGAAGCCGTCGGCCTGCCTTATGACATTTATCCTTCCGACCCGGCCGGGGATTACAGCGCCCTGGACCCCATTATCCGGGAAAAAGGCTATACCGACATCGTTGTGGCCGGGGGTGACGGCACCGTCAACGCCTGCCTGGCGGGATTGAAGAAGCACCGCCTGCCCTTCGGCATCATCCCCTGCGGCTCGGGCAACGGCCTGGCTTTCAGCGCCGGCATTCCCAGGGACCCCGCCCGGGCGCTGGAGATCGTTTTCCGGGGCAAAATCGCCTGGGCCGACGCTTTCCGGATCAACCACCACTTTGCCTGCATGCTTTGCGGCCTCGGCTTCGACGCCCAGGTGGCGCACGATTTTGCCCGCGACCCCAACCGGGGCCTGGCCACCTACGTCAAGCAGGTGATCCGCAACTTCGTCAAAGCGGCCACCTACCCCTTCGAATTGAGGGTCGGCGGCAAAACCCTTTCCCTGGATGCCTACTTCATCAGCATCGCCAACAGCAACCAGTTCGGCAACAATTTCACCATAGCGCCCCGGGCCTCCCTGACCGACGGCCTGCTGGACGTGGTGGTAGCCACCTCGCTGAACCGCTTCCACCTGCTGCTGCAAACCTTCCGGCAGGTAAGGGGCTTCAACCGCCTGCAACAGGTGGAAATGATCCACGAACAGACCGGCATCCTCTACTTCCAGACCCAGGACATCGTCATCCGCAACCCCGCCTTTGCCCCCCTGCACCTCGATGGCGAGCCCGTGGACACCGCCGGCGTGATCGATGTGGCTATTTTACCCGGTACTTTTCAATTGATCTTTCCTGCGTAAGGGATAAGGGATTCGTTAATTGGTTAATTGGTTAATTGGGAATTAGGGAGGCGGAACAGGCTTTTCCCGCCAAATTCCCAATTAACTAATTCCCCAATTTCCCCTTGGCGGTATCGGCCATTAGCGCCGCAATTTTTTCAAAAGTTTTGGCATTCACCGGGGAGTTCAGGGATTCGCGGATGTCGTGCTTTTCGCGCTGGGTGAGGTGGAAGTTGAGGGCCGCCTTATTTTCTTCGTTCTCCGAAATGTACTGCAGTACCGCCCGGTAAACCGGGAAGCCGTTGTCATGGGCGAAATAGGCGAACATGTCGGTCTGGGAGTATTCCATCATCTTGCTCCAGTTGTGCTGCAGCAGCAGGATCGGCTTGATGGTATGGTCGGCCAGGCCCTGCAGCTCGTAGGGATTCTCCCAGCCGCCGGCCTCGCGGTCGCGGATCTGCAGCAGCAGCACCCCCCGGGTATTCTGGCTGATCCAGGAGCGCATACTGCTCAAGAAGCGCAGGCCCGTTTCCACGCCGTAGTTGTCCCGCAGGCCGCCGTCCATGGCGTCCACCACCGGCTTGGTCGGCAACCAGACCGACGGCAGCACAATGGGAAAGGTGGCATTCATGCGCATGACGGTCAGCATCCGCAGGTTGTAAGGATTCTGGCGCGAAAAGAACGAAACATAGTCGATGGCGTCCGGTTCGTTGGTCAGGGCCACGGCGGTGTCCTGGGCCGGCTGCATCATAAACCGCAGGGGCTGGCTGCTGATGTACAGCTTTTTGGCATCGCGGGTGATCACCGAGTGGAAAACGGCCAGCGGGATCTTCGCTTCCCATTCGTCCTGTATGTAATCCTTCAGCTGGTTGTTCAGAATGCCGCCCGTATTGCTGTTCAGCTCCCGCTCAAAGGAAAAGGCCCGGTCCTTAATGTAGCGGTACGGTCCTACCGTAAAATACTGCGGGGGCGAAAAGATATCCCGGGTGACGAAGGAAGAAAAGGTAGGATTCAGCAGGTCTTCGGAAACGTGGTCGATATAGCGGCTGTCGTGCAGGTTGATGGGGGTGCCGTGGACTTTTTGCCGGTACAGCTCGCGGAAGTAAGTGGCGCCGATCATGCCGCCGGAGGCGCCGGTGACCAGGAAGGTCTGGGAAAACAACTGGCCCCGGGTGGCGGAGTCGAGGTACTGCAGCACGTTCATGGTAAAGGTGGCGCTGCGGTTGCCGCCCCCGCTGGTGCAGATCAGCACCATCAGGGGTTTTTCTTCCGGTTGCCGCTGCTTCCAGCGGTCCAGGATGCCTTCCATGTTCTTCTTGTCCTGCTGTACGTTCTGCGGCGCGCAAAGCCCCGAAATGTTGGCCCTTGTGTAGGCCGGCCACTGCTTGGAATTGCGGTAGCTGAGGCCATAGGCTTTGTTTTTGGGGTCGAGCCAGTTGAGGCGGTAAAAAAAGTTGAGCAGCAGGATGCACACCACCATAAAGGGCACGCTCCAGCTTTGCAGAAAGTAGGTCACCGCCCCCGACACCCCGATAAGGATAGCGAAGAACAGGGTAATGGACGCCCCCGCCGGGATCTGGAACAGGCGGTACTCCAGGAAATAGCCGGTGATGATCAAAAAGCCGATAGCGATCAGCACCGAGGCGGCGGCGGCAAAGTGGTGGCGCTTGAAAATGGTTTCCATCAGCTGCACCGAATAGTGCGATACGTCGCGGCAGCGGCGGAACGACACGAACGAATCCAGAAAATACTCGGTATGAAGCAACGAACCCGACGGAGGCTTGTCGGGTTGCAGTTGGGCAATGTAATCCTTGGCTTCGTCGAACAGGGGCTTCAGCTTGCGCAGGATGGTTTTGTCGGCATTGAAAAAATAGGAAAACGAAAGGGCCAGGATCAGGAGCAGGCCTAAAAGGAAACCGACGGCCAGCAGCACGATGCTGCCGTTGCCGATCAACTCCTTGTAGTGGGCGAACTCGTAACCTTTGACCAGGTAAAAGATCAGGAAGACAATCGGAATGACGCTGTTGTTGATGCAGTACTTGACAAAGGGGTATTGCGTGGCGGCCAGGAAGGTGAAGTGCCGGCTGAACAGGATAAAGGTGGTGATGTTCCAGCACATGATGAACACGCCGATGGAAATGCCCATAAGGGCGGCGCTGATGGCATTGACATCTCCGAGGTATTCCGGGGCCAGGAACAGGGCGTCGGCGCCGAAGTCTTTCAGGAAAACACCATTAACGGTGGTAAACAGAATGATCCAGAACACAAGAAGAACCTGGTATTTCCGAAAATGCAGAAACACCAGTTGTACGGGCAATGAAAAAAATATCCCTCTTAAGTAGACCATACCGCAGCTTGTACTCCGTAGTGTAAGATACTACTAAATTAATGCCGGGTAAAATGCCGTTCTTTCCGGTAAGGCCGTTAAATCACATGCGGGTCGAAAGCCGGGGTTTTGTAGGCCGACCGCTCCTTGTGCTGAACGAGGTACAGGGCAAACACCAGCGACAGCAGCAGGAAGATGGCGGTCAGCTGATGCAACTGGGCCATCCACTCGAATACGCCCCAAGTGCCGGGCACGATCTTGAGGCTGGAAAGCACCGTGGCAATACCCAGCACCAGCTGGATGACCACGAAGAACAGGGGCAGCATGCGGGCCAGGGCGAATAGAGTGGTAGAGGAGCGGCTGCGGTAGGCCCGCAGCGTCCAGGTGACGATCAGCACCACCAGCAGGTACGCCAGCATGCGGTGAACGAGGTGAACGGTGATGCGGTTTTCAATGATCCCCAGAAAGCCTTCGGGCGGGTGCAGGGCATAGGCCGGGATGAACTCGCCGTTGATATCGGGCCAGGTGGGGGCGGCGGTGGCCGCTTTATGCCCCGCCATCAGGGCACCGAATACCAGTTGCACGAACAGCAGGATGATGATGACCCAGGTGGAATTCCGAAGGGTGGTATTGTACACCTTGTCGTCCCGTTTCACCAGCAGCCGCAGGGCAAACCAAAAGGTGTAGAACAGCAGCACCAGCGCAAAAACGAAATGCAGGGCCAGGCGGGTAGGCTTTACATAAACCGCGTCGCCGGTGAGCCCGCTGGCCACCATGATCCAGCCGATCGCTCCCTGCAGGCCGCCGAGCAGGAACAGGATTACCAGCGGCTTGATCATGTCGGTGCGAAAGCGGCGCTGGATCAGGAAAATGACAAAGGGAATAAAGAACACCACGCCGATCAGCCGGCCCCAGAGGCGGTGAAACCATTCCCAGAAAAAGATGAATTTAAAGTTGCTGAGGGTAAAGTCCTGGTTCAGCAGCCGGTATTGCGGCGTTTGCTGGTATTTATGAAATTCTTCCACCCACTGCTGCTTATTGAGCGGGGGCAGGGCGCCGGTAATTACATCCCATTCCGTGATCGAAAGCCCGGAGCCGGTAAGCCGGGTGATGCCGCCTAAAATAATCTGGACGATGATCATAAACACGCCCACCAACAACCAGATCGCCACAGGCTTCGAAGAATGTTGTAATTTTTTCATGCACCGCAAATGTAAAGCGATGGCCGGAAAGTCCGGTTGGGAAGTGGAAAACTGCGCCTGTGGCCGCTGGCAGGGCGCCTACTTTCGGAAATCCTTAATAAAAATTGCCGGAACTTGCACCTCTATGCTGCATCCCTATTTTCAGGAAGAGCTGGTGGAGGCCGGCTGCGACGAGGCCGGAAGAGGCTGCCTGGCCGGGCCGGTATTTGCCGCGGCGGTCATTTTGCCAAAAAATTTTCACCACCCCCTGCTCAACGACTCGAAGCTCTTGTCCGAAAAGGACCGCTACGCCCTTCGCCCCATCATTGAACAGGAGGCCGTGGCCTTCGGGGTGGCCAGCCTGTGCAACCGCCAGATCGACGCTGTTAACATATTAAAAGCTTCCTTCCACAGCATGCACCTGGCCATCGAGAAGCTGCTGGTGGTGCCGCAACTACTGCTGATCGACGGCAACCGCTTCCTGCCGTACAAGGATACACCCCACCGCTGCGTGGTCAAGGGCGACAGCACCTATGCCTCCATCGCGGCGGCCAGCATCCTGGCCAAAACCTACCGCGACGACTTCATGAAGGCGCTCCACCACGAGCTGCCCCACTATAAATGGGAAAAAAACAAGGGCTATGGCACCAAAGACCACCAGGAAGCCCTGCGCCAGTACGGTCCTTCACCCTATCACCGGACCTCTTTTCGCCTGGAATATTAATCTGCCGGGCTAAAAAACGGCCGAAAAAACGGTTGGACATAATGAGAATAAGGACCTGAAACTCAATACAGTCAAGGGTTTTAACATACATAAAGGTATTTTGTAATCATAGAATTCCGCCCTATTTGATTCGACAGGGAAATAATCTCCGCCTATTTTTGCTGTAGCAAATGAGCGAAAAGCGGACGAAAAGAAAAAAGTGAAGACAAAAGCTCAGAGCAACCAGAAGCTGTGAATCAGCACAACAGATATTTTTCGAACTCTTTCATATGGCAAGCAATCGTTAGTCGCCCCTTGTTTCTACTCGGGGCTTTTTTTTGCCCCTACCGGTCCCCGGAAAAAACTTTCTTCAAAATGGATTAAACCCATGCAACGCTTTGACGTCCTATCTCCGTCTTTTTCTTGTGTTGTATTTTCTCAGTTTCTGCCGTAGAAATGGTTAAAGGTTACAAAGCGCCGCGTACAGCGGCGCTTTCGTTTTTGGAGACCGGGAGATTATGATCTCCTTAACGCCAGGTTCCGGCGCCCTGCCGGGTCACTACCGGCTCCTCCCCCGTATAGTCAACAATAGTGGAAGGGGTCATGCCCCCGGCGCCGCCATCAATTACCAGGTCCACCAGCTTTCCAAACCGGTCGTGGATCACCTCCGGATCGGTATATTCTTCCACGTATTCGCCCGGAAGGGTGGCGCTCAATATGGGGTTGCCCAGTTCCTGTACAATGCAGCGGGCGATCTTATTGTCGGGGATCCGCAGCCCGATCGTGTCTTTTTTGGTCTTTAAGATCTTGGGCACCTGCTTGCTGGCTTCCAGGATAAAGGTGTACGGGCCGGGCAGGTGCTGCTTCAGGTCGCGGTAGACCGAGGTAGGCAACTGCTTGGTGTATTCGCTCAGGTGGCTCAGGTCGAAGCACACAAACGAAAGGTGGGCTTTGGCGGGGTCCACGCCTTTGATCTGGCAAATGCGTTCGACGGCCTTGTGCTGGTTGATGTCGCAACCCAGGCCGTAGATGGTATCGGTAGGGTAAATGATCACGCCTCCTTTCCGCAACACATCGGCTACCTGCCGGATAAGACGCTGTTGCGGATTGTCGGGATGGATATGAATACGCATAGATCCTGTTTAAAAGTGTAGAAGTTGATTGCTCAATAGCGTTGCCTCACCTGCTGCAAAAATTGGGCAACAGCCCCACGTACAGCCGTACCCGTGGTCATGTGGTTGTTCACCAGCACCGAAAACAGCAGCAGCCTGCCTTTGCGGGTGTACAGGTAGCCGCTCAGCGCCACGATGCCGGATAGAGAACCCGTCTTGGCAAAGAGAGAGCCGCTGTCCTGCAGGAACGCACTGCCCAGCGTTCCTTCGCCGCCGGTAGGAAACAGGGTCTTCAGGCGTGCCATGCCGAATTCCCGCTGCATTTTGTCCAGGATCGTCACCAGGTCGCGGGGTGTAAACAGGTTGTAGCGGCTGAGGCCCGACCCGTCCACCCAGCGCGGCTTTTGCGGCAGGTCGCGGAAGTCGGCCTGCAGCAGCGTGTCGATGGCGCTCTCGCCGTTCATGACGCCCCGCAACCTGTTGCTCACCATCAGCAGCGACTGCTCGGCAAAGAAGTTGTCGCTCTGGTGCATCATGGGGCGCAGCAGGGAATCGGTGGGCCGGGAATGCAGGACCGACCAGGAAGGAATGCCCAGGGTACTGATCTTCGCATCCGCACCAAAATACCGGTAACGGTCCGCTGCCCCTTCATGGCTCACCTTATTTAACAGCCCTAGTTGGGTTTTCAACGTATCGGATAAGATCCAGAGCGCCGTGGAGCTGCCGTTGGTTACAAAAGGCAGCGACAGGTCGCTGAACTCATTCTTTGTTTCCTCGAAGGAAATGGTATTTCCCGAAAGCCCCCGCCGGATCCGGAGGTGCGGTTTCGGGGCCAGCAGGTTTTCTCTTGAAATCAGGTAATAGCGCTCATTCAGCAGCGTATCGAACAGGCGGTCCTGGGTTTTAAAAAGACGCACATAATTAAGCTGGGGGGCAACTGTATCCGTTATCTGCCTATCGGATAAGGGGTTGACCGATACCCGCATGACGTTTCCATAAACGGGCAGGCTGCTTTTCTCGGGCATAAAGCCGGCATCATAATCCTCCCAGGCCCATCCCCTGCCCCACGGCCGGTCCTTCCAGGCCGTATCCAGCACGGCCATGCGGTCCTTATAGCTTTTGGATTGCTGCAACAGGAAATCGAGCACCGGCTGACGGGGAAAATCCCGGTGCATCAGGGTGGGATCGCCGGTGGGCTGCAGCGCCAGGATCACACTGTTGGGATCTCCCGCTTCGGAATAGCCGTATTTTATTCCCGGCAGGCTGTCGCCCAGGTATTTCAGGGCGGCATAGCAGGTGGCGATCTTGACGTTGCTGGCCGGCACGAAGTATTTATCCCCGTCATGATCGTACCAGTACCTGCCCGTTGCCGGCTCGTACAGGGTAATGCCCGTATGGGCGCCCGCCCGGTCCATTTCGGCCAACAGGCCTTTTCGGGCCGACCGCGACAGGGTACGGGAAGGGCCGCAGGAAACAACAGCCAGGACGAGAAAAAGGAGGAAAAAGCAGGATCTCATTCAATTGTTAAATAAAGCTCAAATGTAGCGCACAAAAGTACCCTTCCCGGCACCATTCATCACTTTACCAATGTTTTAAATAAGTGTGTAAATACCTTCGCGCCATCAAACGATTTTATGAAGAACTTTTTCAAAATAGCCTTGCTGGGTTCCTCGGCCCTGGCGCTGGCATCTTTTGTACCTCCCGGCGATAAGAAACCGAAATACATTGACCGCGCCAACATGGACCTGACCGTGAAGCCCGGCGACAACTTCTACCTCTATGCCGACGGCAACTGGCTGAAGAATAACCCTGTTCCCGCTTCCAAAACCCGCTGGGGCACCTTCAACATCCTGGCCGAAGAAAGCACCAAGCGCCTGAAGGCCCTGCTGGCCGAAGCCGCCGCCAAGGCAGCCTCCAATCCCGGCATGCAGCAGATCGGCGACTTTTACACCAGCGGCATGGACAGCGCCCGCATCGAGCAACTGGGCGCCACCCCCATCCAGGCCGACCTCCACCGCATCGACGCCCTGACCTCCCTGGAAGCCCTCCTGGACGAAATTGCGCTGGAACGCACCCAGGGCATCGGCAACGGCATCTTCGCCTTCGGCGTGGCCCAGGACCGTAAAAACGTCACCCAGTACATTCCACACATCTACCAGAGCGGCACCACCCTGCCCGACCGGGATTATTACCTGAAGGGCGATGCCCGCAGCACCACCATCCGCAAGGCCTACGGCGAGCACCTGGAAAAAATGTTCCTCCTGGCCGGCGAAGACGCGGCGGCAGCCCGGCGCAACGCCGATGCGGTCCTGCGCATCGAAACCGCCCTGGCCAAGGTCCAGATGAGCCGCACCGAACTGCGGGATCCCCACAAGACCTACAACAAGTTTTCCATCAAAGATTTTTCGGCCCTCACGCCTACCATGGACTGGACCGGGCTGCTGAAAAAATTAAAGCTGAACGGCGGCGACAGCGTCGTGGTCAACAACCCGTCCTTCTTTAAGTCGGCCGACCTGCTGCTGACCGCCCTGCCCCTGCAGGACTGGAAGGCTTATGTAAAATGGAGCCTGCTGAACGACCTGGCCCCCTACCTGAGCAGTGATTTCGTCAAACAGGACTTTTCCTTTACCCGGGTGCTGACCGGCCAGAAGGAGCAATCACCGCGCTGGCAGCGCATCAGCGGCCTCATCGACCGTCAACTGGGCGACCTGATCGGCCAGCTGTACGTTGCCCGCCATTTCAAGCCCGAAGCCAAGGCCCGCATGCAGGAACTGGTGACCAACCTGCAGACCACCTTTGCCGCCCGCATCCAGCGCCTCGACTGGATGAGCGACGAAACCAAGGCCCGCGCCCTGGAAAAGCTGAACGCCTTTACCAAAAAGATCGGCTACCCCGACAAATGGAAGGACTACGGCGCCATCACCATCCGCAAGGACGACTTCCTCGGCAACATCCGCCGGGCCAACGCCTGGGCGTACGACGACATGGTCAACCGCTTCGGTAAGCCGGTGGACAAATCCCGCTGGAGCATGACCCCGCCCACCATCAACGCTTATTACAGCCCGGTCAATAACGAGATCGTGTTCCCGGCGGGCATCCTGCAATTCCCCTTCTTTGACTTCGGCGCCAGCGATGCCGTGAACTACGGCGGCATCGGTGCCGTGATCGGCCACGAAATGACCCACGGCTTCGACGACAACGGCAGCCAGTACGCCGCCGACGGCAACCTCAAAAACTGGTGGACGCCCGCCGATGCCGCTCAATTCAAGGCCAAAGCCGACAAAGTGGTGGAGCAGTACAATGCGTATACCGTGCAGGATACCCTGCATGTCAATGGCCGCCTGACCCTGGGCGAGAACCTGGCCGACCTGGGCGGACTGAGCATCGCCTACGAAGCCTTCACGCATACCAAGCAATTCAAGGGCGGCAAAAAGATCGACGGCTTTACCCCGGCGCAGCAGTTCTTCCTGAGCTGGGCGCAGGTTTGGCGCACCAACATTACGCCCCAGGCCGAAGCGCAGCTGATCCTGACCGACCCGCACTCCCCGGGCGTACACCGCGCCAACGGCCCGCTCAACAACATCGACGCCTGGTACGAAGCCTTCAACGTGCAGCCCGGCGATAAAATGTACAAAGCGCCCGAGCAACGTATTAAAATCTGGTAAGCCAGCCCCCTCCCGGCCTCCCCCGGTGGGGGAGGCCGGGAGGGGGCTGGCTTACTGCCTTTCGAGCGCCCGCAACCAGCGCTCCGGGATTTCATTGCTGCTGGCCATCAGGTAGTCGCGGTGCGAGCAGGCAATGTATTTCTGGTCGGGCAGCTGCATCCACCAGCGGCCGGTGCGCTTGCTTTGCAAAAACACCGTATCCACTTCCGCAAAGGCGGTATGAAACTCGTTGAACAGGTGGCGCTCGTCGAAAAAGGCTTCCCGCTTGCCGCGGCTGCGGCCGTCGACCAGGTACCACAGCATCTGGCTGATCTGCTTGGCGGTCATGCTGTCGCGGTCACGCTGGGGCTGGTAGCCGTAAATGCCCAGGCTGTGCATCTGGGTGCTCATGCCGATATACTGCATCAGGATGCAGGCCTCCTCGCCCGTAAGGCCGTTGGGTGTAAGGGGGTTGGCCGGCGCGAAGGCGTGGGCCAGGGCCGAAATATCGAAGCTCGCCATGTGGCAGTTGCGCAGCACGGGCTCCATTTCTTCGATATGTTCTTTTACATGCCCTGTACGGAAAAAGTCGAACCGCAGCTTGTCGAGGGTCTCGAGCATCCGGGGGTGCACGAAATAGCTTTGAAAGCCCAGGTGGTTGTAATGCCGCAGGTAGTTGGGCTCGCCGGTCATCATTTCCATGACGAAATTATCGCAGGGCAGCGGCGAGTCGGTATCGATGTCGATCACCGCGTCGATGCCGGCGGCGTCGATGGACGTTTCGTTGTCGGCAAAGGCATAGTACTGCGACAGGGTCAGGTCGTTGGAGCCGCCCAGGACCACGATCATCTTGCCGGCGGCCATCACCTCCTGGATCACCACTTTCAGGGCGGCATGGGTGTCGTACATGCTTTTGCCCGTGCGTACGTTGCCGATATCGATCATGCGGATGTCGTTGTGCCATTGGTAGAGCCGGTAAAATTCCGTGCGGATGGCATCGGCGGCCCTGCTTTCCGCCACCTGGCCGGCACCCCGCTGCTCGTTGCAGCCCACCAGCACCAGGTCGGCCGTTTCAATGGAAGGGAGTTCCTCTTCGTGCACTTCTATGGAATAACCGATCTGGCCGTCCCTGTAGCCCACATCCTCCGAGATCATGTCCTTATTTACAGGTGTCAGAAAATCGATAATCGTATGGTATGACATGCCTGCAAGATAATAGGCAATGGCCAATTAGGGAATTGGTTCATTGGGAATTGGGGTATTAGGACTACTGTTAGGACGCATTTGTTGACCAGAAGCGACTCAGCAGGTTTCGGGTCGAGAAGCCTGAAGGGCTTCAACAAAAGTAGCCCCGGGTGAAACCCGGGGTCAGCAGTAGTTCGTTCCCGCAACCCTGAATTGGGTTGAATGTGGAACCCACAATTTACAACGGGGAACCCTTCCAAAAGGCTATTCGAAGTATTTTCCATAATTGAAAGCTGCTGTAAATCGAACAGGACACATGCAACCCCGTTGGGGTTGTGGCGGTGAACTACTGCTGACCCCGGGTTTCACCCGGGGCTACTTTTGTTGAAGCCCTGCGGGCTTCCCGTTCCGGCAAAAACTAGTCTCTGGACTAAGAAAGAGTGTACTAACGGTATCCCGTATCAAGGAGTGGGGAATTGGTAGATCCGCAGGGAGTCGGGGGTGAGGGCCAGCAGCTTGTTGTGGGAGAGGCGGAAGCGCTGGTAAGGCATGAAGGAAGCCGGAAAGGCGTATTGCGTTTCCAGCAGGTTGGAAAGATTGTAGGAACGCAGGCTGTGGCCGGTGATGCCCCATAGTTGCTGCCCGGCGGGGCGGATACCACTCCAGCCAGCAACCGGCACCTTCCGCTTGAAGGTGCCGTAGCGGTCGAAGAGGTACAGGCCGCGGGCCGTGTCGTAGAGGTACAACAGGTTGTCCTCGTCGATGATCTGCTGCGGCTGGACGGCCTCGCCGAAGAGCGATCGGAAGTCGGGGGTCTCCAGCAACAGCTCGCCCTCTTCGTTTACCTTTTTGAGCTTGCTGTCAAAAGCGTCGAACAGCCAGATGTTGCCGTCGTAGGCCAGGGACATGGCCGAGGCCTGCAGGATGTTGCGGCGGCGCAGGTCCAGGGTGCTGCGGACGGCCAGCAGGCGGTCGAGTACCACGATGGTCGAAAAGTCCTTGTAGTACAGCAATACCTTCAGCGGGTTGGACACATCCAGGGCGGACACCTTGCCGAACTTCCGCACATTGTTGTAAACGGCCATCGAATCGCCCTGGGGACTGTACTTTTTCAGCTGGTCGGAGGCGGTCAGCACGTACAGGTTGCCCAGGTTGTCCAGGGCGGCATCGGCTACAGAGCCGCTGTACGACCGCTCCAGGCGGAACGAACTGTCGTCCTGGGCAATGCCGGCGGCGGCCCCTGCCCAAAAGAGCCATATGGTCAGAAGGTATTTCACCAGTTGCGAATAATCTTTTCTTCTTTGCCGGTATACGATTTCACCTGCATGTCGCTGCCGTCGTAAACCGCATAGGTCTGGTAGCGGATCCAGTCGCCCGTATTGAGGTAGCGGCTGTTGCCATTCAGACGAAAATCGATGGGCAGGTGTCGATGACCGAAGATAAAAAAGTCCACCTTTTTTTCCTGCAGCACCTCTTTGGCGTAGATGATCAGCCATTCCTTGTCCTCGCCCAGGAAGTGTTCTTCGTGCTCGCCGGTGGCCTCGCGGCTTTTGCGGCTGAAGTAATCGGCCAGCCCAATGCCCATATAGGGCGGAAAGGCGCCGAACAGCCATTGGCAGACCGGGTTGCGAAACACCTTCTTCATGGCCTTGTAGCCGTGGTCGCCGGGGCCCAGGCCGTCGCCGTGCCCTACCAGGAACAGGCGGTTGTCGAAGGTAAACTCCTTCGGCTCGAAATAGACCGGTACGTTCAGCTCCTGCTGGAGGTAGTCCTTCATCCACATGTCGTGATTGCCCACGAAAAAGTGGACGGGAATTCCGGCATCGGTGATCTCGGCGATCTTTCCCAGCAGCCGCACATGGCCGCGGGGTACCACGCGGCGGTACTCGTACCAGAAGTCGAACATGTCGCCGACAATAAAAATGGCAAAGGCTTCTTCCTTGATCTCGTCGAGGAAGCGAACGATCAGCTTTTCACGCTCCAGGCTGCGGGGGGCATCGGGAGCACCTAAATGAAAATCGGATAAGAAAAATACTTTTTTACCGGGAGGAACTTGCATCAGATTAAAGAGAATTCAAACAATAAAATCATTCAGGAGAAACGGGAGCTGCCGCCGGGACAGCCTCCTCTTCCACTACCAGGCAGTACACTTCCTTCGGACCGTGCACACCCACCACCAGGGTCTTTTCGATATCAGCGGTGCGGCTGGGACCGCTGGCAAGGGTCACCAGCGACGGGAAGGACGGGTGGTAGCGCTGGCGGACACGCTCCAGGGCTTCCGGGATGTCGTACACCAGCTGGGAGGCCCAGGCCACGCACACATGGATGGGCGCATACACGCTGGGCAGGCGGCCGTTTTGCGCCGAACTCAGCAGGATGCTGCCCGTCCGGGCCACCAGCGCCTCGCAAGTGGTTACCGCCACCTCGCAGGTGGCGATATCCGTATAAACTTTATGTAACTGCAGCTCCTGGCGCAGCGCTTCTTCGGCGCAGTAGACCCGTGACCAGTGGTTCTGGTAACAGAGCCGGGCAAACTGCTGCAACAGCTCCACCCGGTTGAGGCAAAAGATGAACTTTCCCTGCAGGTGGGTAAACTGCTCGGCAAAGGCCACCTCCAGGTCTTCCCGCAGGGGCTGGAACACGGGCTCCCCGCCTTCACTGTCCGGAAAAGGCAATGGCGTTGGATGTTCCAACGCCATGCGTATTTTTTTCAGAATGTTGTCGCGGGCAGATCCACTCATTTCGCGGCAGGTTGCTGATTGATCACATTCGGATCGTAAGGGGGTACCCCTTCGCTGATGCCGCCTTCGTGGTGCTTGTCGTCTTCCACGCCCAGGGGTTTCTTTTCCTCGTAGGGCCGCTTGCCGATCAGGTTTTCCACGTCGCTCTGGAAGAGCACCTCTTTTTCGAGCAGGGCTTCGGCCAGCTTTTCCACTTCACGCTTCTTGTTCAGCAGTAACTGCTTCGTGTGTCCATAAGCCTCTTCAATAATGCGCCGCACTTCTTCGTCAATCAGCTTGGCGGTTTCATCGGAATAAGGCTTGGTAAAGCTCTGGTCCTGCTGCGGATCGTAGAACGAGATGTTGCCCACCTTGTCATTCATGCCGTAGACGGTCACCATGGCATAGGCGATGCGGGTGATCTGCTGCAGGTCGTTCTGGGCGCCGGTGGAGATCTTTCCGAAGAAGATATCCTCGCTGGCCCGTCCGCCCAGGGTCATGCAGATCTGGTCGAACAGCTGGTCCGTGTTATAGAGGTATTGTTCCCTCGGGGTGTACTGCGCATAGCCCAGGGCAGCGGTGCCGCGGGGCACGATGGTTACCTTCAGCAGCGGGTAGGCATGCTCCAGGAACCAGCCGCAGATGGCGTGACCGGCCTCGTGGTAGGCGATGATGCGCTTCTCGTCCGGGGAGATGATCTTGTTTTTCTTTTCCAGGCCGCCAATTACCCGGTCCACCGCATCCTGGAAGTCTTCCATATCCACGGCGGGCTTGTTTTTCCGGGCGGCGATCAGGGCCGCTTCGTTGCAGACGTTGGCGATATCGGCGCCGGCAAAACCGGGGGTTTGCTCGGCCAGCTTATGGATGTCCAGTCGCTCGGATACCTTGATGGGCGACAGGTGCACTTTGAAGATCGCTTCACGGCCTTTCAGGTCGGGCTTGTCGATCGAGATCTGCCTGTCAAAACGACCGGGGCGCAGCAGGGCGGAGTCGAGTACGTCGGGACGGTTGGTAGCCGCCAGCACGATGATGCCGCTTTCGCCGCTGAAGCCGTCCATTTCCACCAGCAGCTGGTTGAGGGTGCTTTCGCGTTCGTCATTGCTCATCATCATGTTCTTTCCACGGGCACGGCCGATGGCGTCGATTTCGTCGATGAAGATGATACAGGGGGCTTTCTCCCGGGCCTGCTTGAACAGGTCGCGTACGCGGCTGGCGCCTACGCCCACAAACAGTTCCACGAAATCGGAACCCGACATGCTGAAGAAGGGAACCTGGGCTTCGCCGGCCATGGCTTTGGCCAGCAGGGTCTTACCGGTACCCGGAGGGCCTACCAGCAGGGCGCCCTTGGGGATCTTACCGCCGAGGGAAGTATATTTCTTCGGATTTTTCAAAAAGTCCACGATCTCCATCACTTCCACCTTGGCTTCGTCCAGCCCGGCTACATCCGCAAAGGTGATGTTGACGCGGGTGCCTTTATCGAACAGGGTGGCGCGGGATTTACCGATGTTGAAGATACCGCCGGGACCGCCGCCGCCGCCGGCGCTGCCGCCCATCTTGCGCATCAGGAGGATCCAGATGGCAATAAAGATGAGTACGGGCAGCAAGGTGCTGAGCAGGGGACTGAACCAGTCACGGTCGTTTTCCACCTTTTCCGCGTTCTTCACTGTAGGGTTATCCGTATAGAACTTGCGCATGTCGTCCTTGAAGGAGTCGCCGGAAACGATGCGGTTCACCAGGTGCGGGCCGGCTTCGTTGCCGGAGATGGCTTTGCCGTAGCGGGCCTGGTACTTGGGAAGCGATTCCTTGGTTAAATAAATGCGGACGAGGTTGCGGTTGGGAACGATGACATACTGGGCTACGTCGCCGGTCTTCAGCATTTCCTGGAACTCCTGCTGGCCCACAGTGGGGGCAGTTGGGGTAAAGGGACTAAAGACCGAAAAGCCGATCAGTACGGCAAAAATGATGGTATAGACCCAATAGATGCTGAAACGGGGCCCTCTGCGGGGTTCGTTATCGTCATTCCCCGACGATCTGTTAGGTGGAAACTTCGGCAATTTCGACTTATTATCCTGTTTATATGGTTCCTGTGACATTGTGCTTTTTACTTGAATGGTGCTAAATAAGATATTTTTCCGAGAAAACGTTCTTTCTCTGCAATTTTTAGGGAAATAACGCACTAGCCGTTATGTTCTTCCAGGACCGCGTCGCTCCACATCTCTTCCAGCTTGTAAAATTTCCGGCTTTCGGGCATCATGACGTGTACGACTACGTTCACGTAATCGATCAATACCCATTGCAAGGCCTGCTTGCCCTCGTGGTGATAGGGGCTCTCCTTGCACAGCTTTCGTACTTCATCCTCTACCTGGTCGGCGATGGCGCGGATCTGGGGTTGGTTGTTGGCTTCACAGACGATAAAAAAGTCGGCTACGGCCTCGTTTATTTTGCGGAGATCCAGCGATACGATCCGTTCTCCTTTTTTGTCCTGGATGGCTTTGATAATGGTTTTCAGAATCTTAGAGTTGCGGGTTAACCGGGCAACGCTCTTCTTCTTTCGGTTGGTCAATACTTCTAATGGTTCCAAATAAAAATATTTAATGATAGAATTATGGTTGTTTCTGTCGGTGCAGCCTGGGCCGCAACGGGAAGGAATTGATTTCGTTTGTTTCTTTGCCCAAATTTATATCTTAAATGGTTCCGGCAAATCCCCTCGGCTCCATCTTTATAGAGCTACACTCAGTGGACAGCACCAACAACTATGCCATGGCACTGGTGCATGAAGGACTGGCACAGCACGGAACAGCCGTGTTTGCCCATGAACAAAGAAAGGGAAAAGGTCAGCGGGGGAAACAGTGGGTTTCCACCCGGAATGAAAATATAACTTTAAGCGTAATTATCACTCCTTTTGCCTTAAATATTAGCAAATTGTTTCTCCTCAGCATGGCGGTAGCCACCGCCGTGCACCGCTTTTTCAGCCGCTATGCCGGCGACGAAACCCGCATCAAATGGCCCAACGACCTGTACTGGCGTGACAGAAAGGCAGGCGGCATCCTGATCGAGAACGTGCTGCAGGGAAGCGAGTGGAAATATGCCATCATCGGCATCGGCCTGAACCTCAACCAGACCGACTTTCCTCCGATGGACCGCAAAGCCGTTTCCCTCAAGCAGATCACCGGCAGCACCCACGACCCGCTTTCCCTGGCCAAAGAACTCCTCGGGGACCTGGAAAGCGCCTTGGACCAGCTCCGCTCCCAGCCCGATACCATTGCCGACCACTACCGCTCCCACCTGTTCAGGCGCTACCAGCCGGTCCGCCTGAAGCAGGGCGAACGGGTGTTCGACGCCAGCATAAAGGACGTCACCGACGACGGCCAGCTCGTCGTACAACACGCTTTAGAAGAACGGTTCGCTGTGGGAGAGATAGAGTGGATTCTTTGAAAGTTTACGGGTTTACGAGTTGGCTTGCGCCCGTAAGGAACTCGTAAACCCGTAAACTCCTCAGAGGATTCTTTTCGAAGTTCCGGTCAGCCGTTTATCGCTGCCGCTGACCGTATCGAGCAGGACGATGCCGGGACGGGTGCCTTTGCGAAAGGCGCCCAGCTCCCCCCAGCCCAGGGCGGAGGCGCCGTTGGAGGTAGCCCATTGCAGCAGGGTTTCAAGGGGAAGGTGGGGAAAATGCTGTTGCAGGGTCGCCACTTCGGCCGCGATGCTCAGTTGTTGGTTGCTGCTGTAGCTGTCGGTGCCCAGCACGATCTCCGCGCCCTGCTCTACCAGCAGCTCCACGGGCGGCAGCTTGTTTTCAATATAGCGATTGGCATTCGGGCACAGGCAATACACCAGGCGCAGGCCGTGCTTTTGCGCATGGGCGCGGGCAAACAGCAGGTCTTCGGTGGTGGTGTAGGTATTGTGTACCAGCAGCAGGGTCTGCCCGCCGGTAATATAAGGCAGGTAGGTTTGCAGGCTGGTCTTGCCGCTGGCGGCAAAAGGCACGTGCTTCAGGCCCAGGGCGGCAAACAGCCGCAGGAAGTCGCCGGTGCCGGTGCGGAACAGCTCGTTCTCCGCCTCCGTTTCCTGGTTGTGGATGGCAATGATGCCGCCGGCCGTGCGGGCGTCGAGGGCGGCATAGGTGGCCATGCTGATGGAATAAGGTGCATGGGGCGTCAGGGAAGCCGTTGCCTCCTGGGCCTGGTAGCTGTCGAGGATGGCCTGGTAGTGCCGGAGCTTTTCGGGCAGGGTGTGGTCGAACAGGTTCAGCACCTCTACCAGGCTGTGCCATTTCAGGGCACTTTGCGCCTTGACGGCCAGGGCATGGTCGGTATTGCAGATATCCACCACCCCGACGGTGCCGGCTTCGGCCATTTCTTTTTCCGCGGCCGCGATCCGCTCCCGGATCACTTCCGGGCGTTGCGCCTCGCGGCGGGTGACGACGCCGATGAGGAAATCGACCAGGCCGGTATGCCGCGGAAGCACGTCCTTCATATGACTGAGCTCGAGGTGGCAGTGGCAGTTGACCAGGCCGGGCGCCAGGATGCCCTGCAGGGGCTCGATGCCGTCGCCGGCCGCTTCCCGGGCGACGCAGTCCAGTACGGTGCCCCCTTCGTCGGTGATGAGCACAGTGTCCTCTTTTAAAAAAGATCGGCCGTCAAAAAGATGTCCGGCTAAAAATTTTCGATATCCCATAAGGCTTAAAATTAGTATTAACGTTCTTATTCGCTGGTCTCTTTGTAATTTTGCCTCCCAATTTTTACAATGCTCGACAAGTTAGAAGCCATAAAAGCCCGTTTTGACGAGATTGGTGTTGCCTTAACCAATCCCGAGATCATTGCCGATAATAAAAAATTCGGCCAGCTAAGTAAGGAATACCGCAGTCTGGAAAAGATTGTAAAGGCGTACGAGGACTACCGGAAGATACTGGATGATGTGGACTTTTACAAGGAGGCTTTAAGCGGCAACGACGAGGAGCTGAGGGAACTGGCCAAACTGGAATTGCCCGGCATCGAAGAATCCAGAGAAAAGCTGGAAAGCAGCATCCGCCAGATGCTGATCCCCAAGGATCCCCAGGACGACAAGAACGCCATTATCGAAATCAGGGCCGGTACCGGTGGCGACGAGGCCAGCCTGTTTGCCGGCGACCTGGTGCGGATGTACCTGCGCTATTGCGAACACAGGGGCTGGAAAACGGCTATCCTCAGCGAGAACGAAGGTGCGGCAGGCGGTTACAAGGAAGCCCAGATCGAGGTGGTGGGCGACGACGTATACGGCACCCTGAAATTTGAAAGCGGGGTTCACCGGGTACAACGTGTGCCGGATACCGAAGCCAGCGGCCGGGTGCATACCAGCGCTGCCACGGTAGCGGTGATGCCCGAAGCCGAGGAAGTGGATTTCGAGCTGAAGGAAAGCGACGTGAAGATGGAAACCGCCCGAAGCGGGGGCGCCGGCGGACAGAACGTAAACAAAGTGGAAACAAAGGTGTTGCTGACCCACTTGCCCACGGGTACCGTGGTGGTGTGCCAGACCGAACGGACGCAGCTGGGCAACCGTGAAAAGGCCATGCAGATGATGCGGACCAAGCTGTACGAAGAGCAGGTGCGTAAGCAGGAAGAAGAAATCTCCCGGCACCGCAAAAGCCTGGTGAGCTCCGGCGACCGCAGCGCCAAAATCCGCACCTACAACTTCCCGCAGGGCCGGGTAACCGACCACCGCATCGGCCTTACCCTGTACAACCTGCAGGAGGTGCTGAACGGCAGCGTACAGGAACTGATCGACGCCCTGCAGTTTGCAGAGAACGCCGAAAAGATGACCCGCCAGAATTAAAAATGGATTAGAAGGGCATAAAGGAAACCCTGAATGTCCCAATAATTACTAATCTTTGACAAGGAAATCATTTCAAGAGTACTATTTTTACTCTGATACAATTGACGAACAACATTGATTACCAATGCGTCACCGGTGATTTCCGGAAAAATTCCAGCTAGTTCTTTTTTTTATTTTCTTTTTGAGCGCGTAGCGAAATTTCTGGCACAGTTTTTTCAGTGTATATGGAAACGAGACAAACGTTTTAAAAGCTCTTAAATAAAAATAATCCCAAAGGTAGTTTTTGACTCCTATAAATATATTGGCAAGATATTTGCTTTATAAATGCATCTTATAAAGCAGTCAATTTTCTCATAAGCAGTTAGTTTTGGTTGCGACCCCTGTTTCTACAGGGGTCTATTTTTTTCTACCCATGCCCGTGCCCTCCGGGCCCCATACACACTCCAGCAAAGCAATCCCACGACTGCGCCCGCCCCATCCGCCACCAGGTCCTCCCCGCTGAACGTACGGAAGGGAATAAACAGGTGCTGCACCACCTCTATCAATAACCCATAGGCCATGGCCACCAGCAGCAACAGGCTACCGGCCCGAAGCGTATAAATGTGCAAGGCACTACTCCATAGGTAAAGCAATCCCCAAAAAATACCCACATGCACAATTTTGTCCACTGGCAGCCCCAACAATAACCGGATTTTCGGCAGGGTCGAGCCCGGAAGTACAAACAGCACCGTAGCGGCCAGCAGCCAGGCGCCGGCCAAAAAAAATCGATAGCGTTTTTCCACTTTGATCAGTTCGGTAAAACAAAAAAGGGCCATAAGGCCCCGCAAATTTGAAAAGCGCCCGGCCGCACCCAAGGGCCGGGCGAAAAAATATTAAGGAAACGGGAAAAGAAAGAACCAGCCCGTCCGCAACCACTTAGGCTACGAGCTCCTCATAGGCCTTGGAGGTCAGCAGCTCTTCCAGGTGGGCGGTGCTTTTTACTTTCATCCGGATCATCCAGCCATCACCGTAAGGATCGCTGTTGATCTTCTCGGGGCTGTCATTCAGACCGGGGTTTACTTCGAGGATGGTACCGCTAACGGGCAGGTACAAGTCGCTGACAGTCTTCACGGCTTCCACGGTGCCAAACACGCTGCCGGCTTCCATTTCCTGTCCCACGGTTTCAATATCCACGTACACGATATCTCCCAGCTCATGCTGGGCAAAATCGGTGATGCCTATTACCGCCTCATCGCCGTCGATGCGAATCCACTCATGATCTTTTGTATACTTAAGCGTTTCAGGAAAATTCATAAGTAATAATTTGTGTTGCAATATTAATGTAAGTTCACTAGTTCCCGGAGCCCTTTCTTCCCTTCCCGGACCTACAAAAAGCCCTGGTTCTGGAAATACAGCAGGATATGGTCCTTAAGGAACGTTTCCTGCTCGAACGGATTGAGTTCGGGCATGGGTTTGAGTTGGCGGAAGTGCGGCCAGCCGTCTTCATCCACGTGCGCCAGCTCGTAATAACCGCTCGAGGAAAGAACTGTGCAGATGGCGATGTGCATCAGGTCCTGCTTTTGTTCCTTGGAGAATTTTTTCCGGATGTCGCCCAGCTCCTGGACGCCGATCAGGAAAAGAACGGACTCCACATCGGGCTTTTTACCAAAGCGTTCCAGCAGCTTTTCTTCCAGCTTCCACCACCGTACTTGCAGATCGTCGCTATTTGTCATGCGACAAAGATAGTTTACGAGTTTACAAGTTTACAAGTTTACGAGTCGCTGGCGCCCGTCAGGAACTTGTAAACTTGTAAACTCGTAAACTTGTAAACTTCTCCTATAACGCACCTGTAAACTGTCGGAGAAAGCGGACGTCGTTTTCACTGAACAGGCGCAGGTCGTTGATCTGGTAGAGCAGCATGGTGATGCGCTCGATACCCATGCCGAAGGCGTAGCCGGTGTACTTATTGGGGTCGATGCCACAGTTTTCCAGCACTTTGGGGTGCACCATGCCGCAACCCAGGATTTCTACCCAGCCGGTATGCTTGCACACGCGGCAGCCGTTGCCGTTGCAGATCAGGCAGCTGATGTCCATTTCGGCGCTGGGCTCGGTAAAGGGGAAATACGAAGGGCGGAAGCGCACCTTCACGTCCTGGCCGAACAGCTCGCGGACAAAGAAGTAAAGGGTTTGTTTCAGGTCGGCGAAGCTTACGTGCTCGTCGATGTAGAGGCCTTCCACCTGGTGGAAGAAGCAGTGGGCGCGGGCCGAGATAGTCTCGTTGCGGTACACGCGGCCAGGGCAGATAATGCGGATCGGCGGCTTGCGCTTTTCCATTTCGCGGGTCTGCACGTTGCTGGTGTGGGTGCGCAGCAGCCAGTCGCCACCACCGCCGGCGGGATGACTAAGGTAGAACGTATCCTGCATGTCGCGGGCCGGGTGGTTTTCCGGCATGTTGAGGGCGGTAAAGTTGTGCCAGTCGTCCTCGATCTCGGGGCCGTCGGCCACGGCAAAGCCCAGGCGGTGGAAAATATCGATGATGCGTTTGCGGACAAGGTTGATGGGGTGGTGCGAGCCTACCGCCAGGCCGTCGCCGGGAAGCGACAGGTCCAGGGCGCTTTCCGCAGCGCCGGAGCTGCCGTTGGCGCTTTCTTTAGCCTGTTCGTATTTGGCTTCAGCAAACTGCTTGAACTCGTTCAGCACCTGGCCGAATTCCTTCTTCCGGTCGGCCGGCACGTTCCTCATTTCCCCGAAAAGGCTTTTTACCAGGCCTTTTGTTCCCAGGTACTTGATCCGGTACTCCTCCAGCTGCGGCGCCGAGGCGATCTCAAACGATTCAATTTCTTTACGGTAAGCGTCAATTTGCTGTAACAGTTCTTCCATGCCGCAAAGATAAGTAAAGAAGCCCCACGGCCTCCGCCTACATAAACAGCTCCACGTAGAACCAGACGAGCATGGAGGCGAACAGCAGGGAGTCGAAGCGGTCGAGGAAACCGCCGTGGCCGGGCATGATCCGGCCGCTGTCCTTGACGCCCGCCATCCGTTTCAGCTTGCTCTCGAACAGGTCGCCGTAGGTGCCGGAAATGCTGGCCAGGGCGGCGATGACGGCCGCATGCACCACGGGCAGGCGCTGGGTGAGGTGGGCCGCCAGGCTCATGATCGCAATGGCCAGCACAATGCCGCCGATGGTGCCCTCCCAGGTTTTCTTGGGCGAGATGGGCGAAAAGGGCGTCCGGCCGATCAGCGAGCCTACCAGGTAAGCGCCCGTGTCGCTCAGCCAGAGCGTAAAGATGATCAGCAGGGGCAGGGTGAGGTTCAGCTGGTAATTGTCTTCCGACCAGTGGTTGCGCAGGTCCACCATGAAGCCGAGGCTCAGGGAAATATACAGGAGGCCGAAAACGGAATAGCCGATATTCTTCAGGAAAAACCGCCGCGACTGGAACAGGATAATGACCGGCAGGATAAAGCATAGCGCCAGCCCCAGCCAGAAGCCCACATGGTTGATGTGCACGCCGCCCACCACCAGTTCGGCATTGGTAAAGTACACCAGTATCAGCCAGCCGGCGAACATAATGCCGTAGCGGTGCGCCGGGATGATGTCGCGGTAATCGGGATCGAAAAGGCCTACCAGCTTCTGGTACTCCCACCAGCAGCCGAAGTGCACCACCGAAAACAAGATAAAGTAGGACCAGCGGTCCCAGAGCAATCCTCCCATCATCACCCCTACGAATACCACCGAGGTCAGTGCCCGCGTTCGAAATGTCTGCCAGTTAAAAGCCATAAGTCGTCAGAAGGTAAAATTGTGCCGGGAAGGGGTGTCGTCGTTCTGGTACACCCGAGCGTAGGTGGTTTGCGATTTCTTTTTCATCAGCCACAAAGCGGCGGCTACGGCCAAGGCGCTGCCCAGGGCAAAAAACACCAGGGTGGATGGGTCGAACAGGGTGGCATCCGATTTCTTCACCAGGTCGGGGTTGCGGTAGGCCAGCACGATAAAAAAGCCGTCGTACACGAAGTGGGCGGCCATGGCGGCCAGCAGGCTGCCGCTGTACCAGTAAATGGCGCCCAGCAGGATGCCCAGGAAAAAGCGGGGCAGAAAGCCGAGGAACTGCATGTGGATGGCGGAAAAGAGAAAGGCGGTGACCAGGATGCCGGCCCAGGGGCTGCGGAAGGCCCGGATGAACAGCCGTTGCAGCACGCCCCGGAACAGCAGCTCCTCGCCGATGCCGGCAAACAGCGCAATGAACACCAGGTTCAGGAGCAGGTCCCTGAGGCTGGGGCGGGTAATCATCACTTCGATCTGCGTCATGGCTTCCTTTTCCTTTGCCTGGATCCAGTCGTGCAGGTCCTTGCCGAAGTCGATGCGGTGGTTGAGCAGGCCCAGGTACTCCACCAGGGGCACGGCCAGGATCATGATGGCGATGCCCAGCACCCAGTAGCTGTTGTGGGTGGGTGGGCGCACGCCCAGGTAGTCCAGGGGCTGCGGATCGGAATAATAGGCGAACAACAGGCAGGGGATCACAAAAAGGCCCAGGAACTGGGCCAGCAGCATGCCCCGGATATAAAACAGCAGGCCGGGATGGCGCACATCCCAGTTCGACACGTCCTGCAGGTCCGTCAGGCTGATGCCCGTAAGGCTACTGAGCACCGTGGCGGCAATGACCGAAATGACCATCATGCAGCCAAACGCCAGTCCCAGGAACACCAGCAACTGGATCCAGACCGGCCTTGTTTTAAGATAAGATTGCATATCTGCTCGGTTTGCGAATTGTATTTTTGCAATTCGGCTGCAAGATAAGCTCCCAGTGAACACCGCTTTTTAAAGCAGGCCGGTTTTCTCCCGTCATGGTAAAAATAGACAACATCCAACTGCCTTCCTTCCCGCTTTTGCTGGCGCCCATGGAAGATGTGAGCGATCCGCCCTTCCGCGCCGTTTGTAAAACCAATGGCGCCGACCTGATGTACACCGAATTCATCAGCAGCGAGGGCCTGATCCGCGACGCCATCAAAAGCCGCCAGAAACTGGACATCTTCGACAGCGAACGCCCCATCGGCATCCAGATCTTCGGCGGCGACGAAGAGGCCATGGCCCTGGCGGCCCGCATCGTGGACGCCACCCAGCCCGACCTGGTGGACATCAACTTCGGCTGCCCGGTAAAAAAAGTGGTGACCAAGGGCGCCGGCGCCGCTGTGCTCAAGGATGTGGACATGATGGTGCGCCTGACCAAGGCGGTGGTCAACGCCACCTCCCTGCCGGTAACGGTCAAAACCCGCCTGGGCTGGGACCACGACAACATCAACATCGGCGAGGTGGCCGAGCGCCTGCAGGACGTGGGCATCAAGGCCCTCTCCATCCATGGCCGCACCCGCTGCCAGCTCTATAAAGGCTTTGCCGACTGGAACCCCATTGCCGCGGTAAAGGAAAATCCCCGCATCCAAATCCCCATTTTCGGCAACGGCGACATCGACTCCCCGCAAAAGGCCGTGGAATACAAGAACCGCTACGGCGTGGACGGCATCATGATCGGCCGGGCCGCTATCGGTTACCCCTGGATCTTTAACGAGATCAAGCATTTCGTGCAAACCGGCGAAGAGCTGCCCCCTCCTACCATCCAGCAACGGGTGGAAGTGATCCGCCAGCACCTGCACCGCTCGGTGGAGTGGAAGGGCCAAAAGCCCGGCATCAACGAAATGCGCCGCCATTATACCAATTACCTCCGGGGCCTGCCCAACATCAAGGAATACCGCCTGAAGCTGGTGACCCTGTCCGAAGTGGCAGAGATCGACGAGGTGCTGAACGAAGTGGAAAAACAATACGACGGCTACGAATTTCCCGCACGGAAGGTGAATATGGAAGCGATGGCGTGCGGATGCGCCGAGTAGTTTACGCGTTTACGAGTTTACGGGTTTACGAGTTGGGTTTGTAGCTGGGGCGTTCTTTGTGGGCGGCACCCACTACAAACCCTTTATTATTTCTGCCATTATCCGGGAAATCTCCTTCGCCTTACTGAAAACCATCAAATGGCCGCCGCCCGCTACGGCGATATCGGGCCGTGCCCAATGCGGGGGCAGCAGCCGGTCGGCCGCACCCGAAATATGCACCAGGTTGGGCGGCACTTGCGTGTTTTCCCAGTTGACCACCGCGTTCACCGACCAGCGCACCGTCGGCAGGTCGGCATCGGCGATCAGGTCTTTAAACAGCTTTTTTTCTTCCGGGGTATGCACGCCGAACAGCCAGTGAAACATCCCGTTGGGGCGCCGGAAAAGGCCGGGAGGCACCAGTTTGTGCAGGCCCAGCCGCCCCGCCAGCCGGAAATAAGGCGGCAGGTGGTTTTTCGTAGCCGCACTGGAAATAAGAATGGTCTGGCGGGGCTGCACGAACCGGTTCAGCTCTACGGCCATCATGCCGCCGAACGACATGCCGATCAGCACAAAGGGCTGCGACGGGTCGATGGCGGCCGACAGGCGCCGCGCATAGGCGCCTATGGGCTCTCCCGGCAGTGGCCGGATCCAGGCAATATGGTGCACGGTGCAGCAGGACGGTACCTCCAGCCGCTGGAAGGCCCGCCGGTCCACCCCCAGGCCGCTGATAAAATAAAGGTTCAGGTGCGGATGCATAGCAGGTGCATTACCGGATCTTCACCGGCACTTCCAGGTTTTCCCAGCGCAAAACAATCCCATCCTTATCTACCAGGTACACCAGCCGCTCGCTGAATGAAGGCGCGGGCCTCGGGCTCACGGTCACCCGCAGGGCATCCTTTTTCTCGTCGTATTTGAAGGCGCCCCACTGCTTGGCTTCCGTGTTGAAAATAATGGTCCACTCCTTTTCCGTGGGCAGCGCGAACAGGGCATACGTGCCGGCCGGCAGCGGATTTCCCTCTACCGCCACCCCTTCGCTGACGGTAATGGTAGTGGCCTCGTTGGCCCCGGCCCGCCATACCTTGCCGTAAGGCACCAGCTCGCCCCAGACCTTGCGCCCTTTTACCGAAGGACTGCTGTAGCGGATCGTTACTTTGGCTTCTCCAAAAGTGCCCGAAACCGAATCAGCCGGGCTGGCAGGTGGCTTGGGCGCAGACTGCGCCCATGCAGCCACCGAACAAAACAATCCCATGAATAATAACATAAAACAGGAAACCACAACCGACTTTTTCATTGAAATTTTTTTAGGTGATCAGTAAATATGTCCGGCCTCAATAATACAAAGATTACGGGATACAAAACCGTTCCTTCTGGTGACGAAACGATTGGATACCGGGGATTCCCGCTATTAGTGCATAATTAGAAGATCATTAAACTTCTTTTACTTCCTGCAGAATCCGGTTTTAATTTAAACTTTTCGCTTATCTTAAAGAAGTAAATTAAACGTCATATGAAACGAACGGCATTTATCCTCATCGTGCTGGCCATCCTTTCGGCTATTGCCGGAATTCTTTTTTCCCACGCTTCCTTGGCAGGCCGAACGGGCATCACCCTGTTTTTCCGGCAATATCATTTTCTAAACGTATGGTGGCAGGCAGCCCTGGCCGTCTTTGCGGTCTGGCTGGCGCTGTGGGGGCTGCACCGCCTGGTGCACCGGCTGCTGGGCGAGAACCTCTCCCGTACCCTGCACGTGGCGGCGCTGATGGCTGCCGGCGCCGGCCTGTATTTCACCTACTACGATTTCCGCCACCACCTGTCGCACCGCCTCCTGGGGGGAAGCTTCCACCTCGGCGGGTATCTTTTCTGGATCGGCTGGATGCTGATCAGCCTTTCCCACCTGTGGCAGAAAAAAAGCCTGCACACCTATTCCACGGCCATAGAATAACCGCTGCGCCGGCACACATAGCGATCTGCCTTATATGTTCGCCTGCTGCGCTCACTAACCCTGCATAGGCATGCCTTGCCGGCACCAAACAAAATTTTCCCGTACCCTCCTCCCTTTTTCTTCTTCCTGCCCTTTGAATCCGCACCATTATTCCGCAACGATCCTTCACCCTTTACCTTAATGTTTCAACACGAAAAAGCCCGGAAGGAAATCGCTAACCGCGATTCCACTTCCGGGCTTTTTTCAATGGACACTACCGCCCCAATTCCCAATTAACCAATTAACGAATTCCTACTTGCCCATTACCCGGTCCCACAGTTCGGGGATGCGTTTGATCCAGATGAATTCTTTCTTTTTGTGCAGGGCGTCTTCGACAGGCGAGCCGAAATATTTTTTGCCGCCCTCGAGGCTGGCCGGCACGCCGCTCTGGGCATATACTTCGGCGCCTTTGCCGATGGTCAGCGTTTTGCTGACGCCCACCTGTCCCCACAGGATCACGTTGTCTTCGATGGTGGTAGCGCCGGCAATACCCACCTGCGCCGCAAACAGGCAGTTTTTGCCCACCACGGTATCGTGGCCGATATGTACCAGGTTATCCATCTTGGTGCCGGCGCCGATGACGGTATCGCCGCTCACGCCCCGGTCGATGGAGCAGTTGGCGCCGATCTCCACGCTGTCTTCGATGACCACGCGGCCACAGCTCAGCATCTTCTTGTAGTGGATGTCCCGGTTGGTTTTTTTATTGTAGTAAAACGCGTCGCTGCCGATGACGGTACCGGCCTGTATGATCACGTTGTCGCCGATGATGCAATGGTCCATGATGACCACGTTGGGATAAATGACGCAGTTGCTGCCGATGCGCACACTGTTGCCAATAACCGCACCCGGCATAATGGTGGTGTCCGCGCCGATCACCGCCGATTCGCTCCGTACCCCCTGCAGCGGCTGGAAGGGACGGAAGTGCTGTACGATCTTCTGGTAGGCTTCAAAGGGCTGCGCTACAAGCAGCAGAGCTTTATGCGGAGGAAAGTCGGTCTTCTGGTTGATGATGATATAGGTAGCGGCCGACCGGATGCAGGTTTGATAGTACTTGGGATGGTCCACAAACACCAGGTCGCCTTCTTCCACTTTATGTATTTCGTTGATGCCGGTAGCAGCGCCCTCGGCTTCGCCGATGACTTCCGCTCCTATCAGTTGTGCTATTTCTGTTAGAGGCACAGGACGTTCAAAGCGCATAAAAAGATTTTGGGCAAAGGTAAGCGGCGCAACAGGTTGTTGCATGAATGACGGCAAAAAGAAAACGCCTGCATGCACGCCCTGAAACCCTTGTTGCCAGAGGCTCTTTACGGCTATGCCGCGGTGCAGGAATGCACCGTCGCGGGCAGGAGCAACAGGTATTTGTACAGATAGAAACGCCATCCACAATCCCTTTCAAAAAAATGTGCATAAAAACTGGTTGATTTTTTTTTAGTTCGCAAAAAATCTTTTTAATATTGTGTCAGGAAATTCTTTTCCTGTACTTACTAACCCATCTACATAATAGCCTCGCGATCGCGGGGCTTTTTTATTTGTCACGATGGGGTGCTTCCCCGACGGGTTTTTAAGTACAATTTCCAATAACTTTACCTTCATCAAAAAGTACATACATGCTGAAATCAATGACGGGATTCGGACGAGCAGAGCAAGTGGTAGGAGACAAGACATTTTTGATCGATATTAAATCGCTGAACGGCAAACAGTTTGAACTCCAGCTGAAAATGCCGGCCTTCCTGAAGCCCTTTGAATTCGAAATTCGCAAGCTGCTGTCGGAACGCCTGGGCCGCGGCTCGGTCGACTGCACCATCAGCCTGAAAGAAACCGGCAGCGCCAAACCGGTTTCCATCAATACCGACCTGGCCCGCGCCTACTACAAGCCGCTGGCCGACCTTTCCGCCGAACTGGGCCTGGATACGTCTTCCATCCTCAGCACCCTCATCAAGCTGCCGGAGGTGATCACCCCTACCAGCGACACGTTAACCGATGAGGAATGGGGCCAGTTCCAGCAGGTGCTCACCGCCGCCACCGACGACCTGAACGCCCACCGCAGGGACGAAGGCCAGTCGCTGCACAACGACCTGCGGCTGCGCATCCAGAACATCCTGAAACAACAGGAAGAGGTCAGCCGCCTGGAGCCCCTGCGCCAGCAGAAGATCCGCGAAGGCATCACCCGCCTGCTGGAAGAAAACGTAGGCAAGGAAAACTACGACGGCAACCGCCTGGAGCAGGAGTTGATCTATTACATCGAAAAGATCGACATCAGCGAAGAACAGGTGCGCCTGAAAAATCACTGCGACTACTTCACTACCGTACTGAACGATGAGGAAGAGGGCAAGGGCAAAAAGCTGTCGTTCATCCTGCAGGAGATCGGCCGCGAAATCAATACCACCGGCGCCAAGGCCTACGATGCTTCCATCCAGCGGTGCGTGGTGCTGATGAAAGACGAGCTGGAAAAAGCCAAGGAACAGGTGCTGAACGTGCTTTAAGGATTGGTAACTTGGTGCGGAAACCCCAACTTTGCGGCATGTTATCCCTTTTTCCCCAAACCCCGGCCCCTATAGGCCTGCGGCCGCCCGCCGCAGGCCTCCTGCTGGCCCTTTTCTTTGTGCTGATCTCTATCTCCTGCTCCCGCATCGACCTGTATGAAAAAGTGGACACCATCCCGGCTTACCAATGGAAAAGCAGCTACCGGCCCCGGTTCCAGTTCGAGATCAAAGACACCGCCGCCCCCTACCAGCTGTTCCTGATCTTCCGGCACAACGACCGGTACAATTACAACAACCTCTGGCTGAACATTTATACCCAGACGCCGGGCAGCAAGGCCCCGGCCAAAGTGCAGTACGAGATACCGCTGGCCACCAACGAAAAGGGCTGGCTGGGCTCGGGCCTCGACGACCTGTACGAGCACCGGGTGGCCCTCACCCCGGCAACACAAAAATTTTACTTCCGCCAACCGGGCCTGTACACCTTCACCATCGAGCACATCATGCGCGAAGACCCGCTGGCCAACGCCATGAATGTAGGCCTGCGCCTGGAAAAAAAACAACCCTAGCCCATGGCCGACGCCCGCGCCCGCTTACGGATCACCACCTTCCTGTACTGGATCCTGCTGTTGTACATTATCGTGGCCCTGGTATGGTGGGCCATCATGCTGCTGCACCAGAATGCCGCCCTGCACCAGCTGAAAGAAGAACTCCTGTATAAAAGCACCGCCAACCATCATACGGCCGCTTTCCGCGAAAAGCTCCGCACCATCCAGAACGAGAAAAAATGGGCCACCGCCAAATATGTGGGCGAAGGCGCCACCTTCCTGCTGTTCATCATTATCAGCGCCTTCTTCATCTACCGGTCGGTACGCCGGCACTTCCGCCTGCAGCTGCAGCAGCAGAACTTTATGATGGCCATTACCCACGAACTGAAGACACCCATCTCGGTGACGCGGCTGAGCCTGGAAACCCTGTTGCGCCATACGCTGGCCGAAGAAAAAAAGAAAAAGCTGCTGCAGTCCACCCTGCAGGAAACCTTGCGGCTGGATACGCTGATCAACAACATCCTGGTGCTTTCCCAGCTGGACGCCGGCGGCTACCAGTCCGAGAAAGAAGAGCTGGACCTTTCCAGCCTGGTGGGCGACACCGTGCACCAGTTCCAGGTACGTTATGCCGACCGCCAGGTAGTAACCCGCATCGAACCGGGCCTCGAGCTCCAGGGCGATGCCATCCTGCTGAAGCTGCTGGTGAGCAACCTGCTGGAGAACGCCAACAAGTACACCCCCAAACAATCGCCGGTCTGGTGCACCCTGTCGCGTACCGGCGACACCATACAGCTGCAGGTGGTCGACGAAGGCCCGGGCATCGCCGGGGAGGAAAAGAAAAAGGTGTTCCAGAAGTTTTACCGCATCGGCAGCGAGCAGACCCGCAAAACCCAGGGCACGGGCCTGGGACTGTATTTATGTAAAAAGATCGCCGCCTATCACCGCGGCGACATCTCGGTCACGGACAATCTCCCGCAAGGAAGTAATTTTACGGTGGCATTTTTCCTTTAACAAACAACCTATTCTATTGCATGGACCATTCTGCAAAGCCTTCGATATTATTGGTGGAAGATGAAGAGAACCTGCACGAGGCCTTAAAACTGAACCTGGAGCTGGAAGGCTACGACGTCACTTCGGCCTATGACGGGGCGGCGGCCATGAAGGCCGTACAGAACGAGTATTTCGACCTGATCATCCTCGACGTCATGCTGCCCGAGATCGACGGCATCAACGTCACGCAGAACATCCGCATCACCAACAACGAGGTGCCCATCCTGATCCTGAGCGCCAAGAACACCAGCGCCGACAAGGTGCTGGGCCTGAAAAAGGGCGCCGATGACTACATGACCAAGCCCTTCGACCTGGAAGAACTGATGCTGCGGGTGCAGAAATTGATCAATAAGAACAAACGCCTGCAGGACAAATCCACCGTAGGCGAAACCTACAGCTTTGGCGGCAATACCATCAACTTCAAGGCGCAGGTGGCCCAAACCGCCACCGGCGGCAAGATCGAGCTGAGTAAGAAGGAAGCCATGCTGCTGAAGCTGCTCATCGAGAACAAGAACGAGGTGGTGACCCGCGAAAAGATCCTCCAATCGGTCTGGGGCTACAACGTCTACCCCACCACCCGCACCATCGACAACTTTATCCTGAACTTTCGCAAATACTTCGAACAGGACAGCCGCAATCCCAAACACTTCCACTCTGTCAGGGGGGTGGGGTATAAATACATCGAGTAGTTTACGAGTTTACGGGTTTACAAGTTTACGAGTTGCTGGCGCCGGCAGGGAACTCGTAAACTTGTAAACCCGTAAACTAAATATCGCCCAACTGCGGCCTTAACACGATCTCTTCGACCGTAGCGCCGGGAGAGAGGCGGCTGGCGGAATAAATGAGGGTGGCCACATCGTCGGCTTCCATGAAGCGGCTCTCGGGCAGGCCGCTGCCCTTCCACGAATCGGTGTAGACGGCGCCGGGGAGCACCGCCGTTACTTTGATGTTGTGGGGCTTTAGCTCGTGCCGCAGGTTGTGGGTAAAGCCCAGCAAGGCATATTTGCTGATGCTGTACGAGCCCCCGTTGGGATAGGCCTGCAGGGAGGCAATGGAACAAAGCGTGAAGATATGCCCGTTTTTCGCTTCCTTCATTTTGGGCAACAGTCCCCGGGTAATGTGGTAGGCGCTGCCCAGGTTCACCGCCAGCATTTCTTCCAGGGCGCCGTCCGGCTCGTCGGAAACGTTGCCCGGCACAAAGCTGCCGGCATTGTTCACCAGCACGTCGATGGTATCGGCAGCGGTGGCCACCCATTCGGCAAACAACTGCGCCTGCTGCTTTTTTCCCAGGTCGAAGGCCTTGGCCTGGATGGAAATATGCGGGAACCTGGTGGTCAGCTCCTCGACGGTCTGGAGCAGCTTGCGCTCGCTTTGCGAGCTGAGGTACAAATTGTATCCATGGAGGGCAAACACCTGCGCCACGGCCTTTCCAATGCCCCTGGAGGCGCCGGTAATAACTGCATTCATATCCTTTGTTTTAACTTTGAAGTTTTCGTATCTACAAATAACGCTAATTCCGAAAAGCATTCATGAAGTACCAACACCTCTTTTTCGACCTGGATCATACCCTCTGGGACTTTGACGCCAATGCCCGCCAGACCCTGGAGCAACTCCATATCGACCTGAAGCTGGCCGACCGCGGCATCGACGACTTCGACAGGTTTCACCGCAATTACCTGGCGCATAACGAGCGGCTGTGGGCCCGCTACCGCAACGGCTACATCAAGCAGGAGGAGCTGCGGCTGAAGCGTATGTGGCTGACCCTGCTCGACTTCAAGATCGGCGACACGGGGCTGGCGCGCCAGCTGAGCGAGCTGTTTTTGCAGGAGTTGCCGACCCGCACCCTGCTGTTCCCCGACACCCTCGAGGTGCTGCGCTACCTGGCCGACAAGGGCTACCGGATGCACCTGATCACCAACGGCTTTGAAAAAGTGCAGCACTGCAAGCTGCAAAACAGCGGCCTGAACGAGTTTTTCCAGGTGGTGGTCACCTCCGAAAGCTCCAACAGCCTGAAGCCCAAAAAAGAGATTTTTGAATACGCCCTGCACAAGACCGGCGCCACGGTCACCAACAGCCTCATGATCGGCGACGGCCTGGACGTGGACGTGCTGGGCGCCATGAACGTGGGCATGGACCAGGTGCACGTCAACTACAACGGCCTCGAACAGGACATCCGGCCGACTTATACGGTAAAGGCGCTGAAAGAGCTGCAGGCGTTTCTCTAGCCCCCTCCCGGCCTCTCCCGGCCTCCCCCGGCGGGGAGGAGATGGGGCGCACTCCAAATAGCCCCGCGCAAACTTTTAATAGAAATTGTTGGCCCCATAAAAAAAGCACTCACCGAAAAGGAGTGCTTTTTTATTGATATAAATAACGGCGTATAAATGCACGCGCGAAAAATATCGGACGGATCCCTCACTCCTCCCCCACCGGGGAGGCCGGGAGGGGGCCTACCAGCGTCCCAGAACGGTCACGCCGCCCTGCACTTTCTGGTTGATCTGCACGTCGATCTGGGTATCGACAGGCAGCAGCAGGTCTACCCGCGAGCCGAACTTGATAAAGCCCATCTCGTCGCCCTGCTTTACTTTATCGCCCGGCTTCAGGTAGTTGACGATCCGTTTGGCCAGGGCGCCGGCGATCTGCTTCACCAGCACTTCCCTTTCGCCGCTGCGGTACACTACGGAATGCCGCTCGTTCTCGGTGGAGGATTTCGGGTGCCAGGCCACCAGGTATTTTCCGGGATGATATTGACTGTATAAAACCTCGCCGCTGACCGGGTTGCGGTTGACGTGCACGTTCAGCGGGCTCATAAAGATGGACAGCTGCAGGCGCTTTTCTTTAAAATATTCGTCGGGCTCCACTTCCTCGATCACCACCACGGTGCCGTCGCAGGGGGCGACAATGGCATGCTCGCCGCTGGTGTGCTCCCGGGCAGGGATCCGGAAAAAGGATATGATAAACAGGAACAGGAAGAGCGTGGCAGCAAAAATGAACCAGGCCAGGGCCGCGGAATAGGGACGGACAAAGAAAAACGATGCGATATTGACCACTGCAAGGAATAAAAATGCAATGCCAATGCTGGGATAACCCTCTTTATGAATTTTCATGGGCCAAAAATATAAAGTTTACGAGTTTACGGGTTTACAAGTTTACGAGTTGCTGGCGCCCGTAAGGAACTTGTAAACGCGTAAACCTGTAAACTCGTAAATTTTTTAGCGCCCAAACATCTTTTCCAACTGGTCTTTCTTGAACTCTAAATAAGTGGGGCGGCCCGAGGGCGTGACGTTGGGCTGGAGGCAGGCGAACAGGCTTTCCACCAGTCCCTGCATTTCCTTTTCGGACAGCATGGTACCGGCTTTTACGGCCTGCTGGCCGGCCAGGGTGCGCAGCAGCATTTCGCGCTTGGAGTAGCGCAGGTCGCTGCTGAAGTGCTTGAACTGCTCCAGCAGGTGCTCCAGCACCTGCTTTTCGTTGCCGTTCACCACGTCGGCCGGCGTGCCCTGGATGGTAAAGGACTGACGGCCGGCAGGCTCGATGACGTAGCCAAACTGGTGCAGGTCGGGCAGCAGCTCGGACAGCAGCACGGCATCCACGGGCGTCAGCTCGATGGTGGTGGGGAACAAGCTGCGCTGGGTAGCTACCGGCTTCCCCAGGATGGCCTTTTGCAATCCCTCGTAAATAATGCGTTCGTGTGCCGACTGCTGGTGAATGAGGATAAAGCTCCCGGCAGCGGGCAGCAGGATATACGTATGAAAAAGCTGGGTCAGCTTGGGATTATCATAAGTGTACAGGTGCGCAAAATGCGTCTGCAGCAATGAAGGGAACGGTGCGGTCTGCTGTTCGGCCTCCGCCGGTTGACCGCTACCCACTGTTGCCGGCTCTTCCTTGCCTGTGGCCCATTGCTTATTGCTTATTGGCTCCGCCGGCTTCGGCTCGACCCTGGGGGCAAACTCGCTCCAGTGGCGCAGCTCGGTGGCACGGGTGGGCTCCACCAGGTGCGCCTGGTTGGCCTGGGTAAAGGTCTGGAACAGGTTGGAGGCTTTGGTAGCCGACTTTCGCTCCTCGGTAAAGGGTTGCTGCACCGAAGCCAGGCCCTGGATGGAGGCGTCCAGGTCGAAATCCAGCGTGGGGGTGATGCTGAACTGTGCCAGCGAATGCTTTACCGCCGCCTGCACAAAGGCATAGACGATCTTTTCGTCCTCGAACTTGATCTCCTGCTTGGTGGGATGCACGTTCACATCCACCTGCGTGGGGTCGAGGTCGATAAAGAGCACGTACATGGGAAAGCTGTCGGCGGGGATCAGCTCCTGGTAGGCGCTCAGCACGGCATGATTGAGGTAGGCGCTGCGGATAAAGCGGCTGTTGACGAAAAAGTACTGGTCGCCCCGGGTTTTCTTGGCCGTATCGGGCTTGCCCACGAAGCCATGAATGTTCAGGTAGTCGGTATCTTCCTTGACCGATACCACTTTGGCATTGTAGTTATTTCCCAGCAGTTGCACCACCCGCTGTTTCAGGGTGCCCGCCTCCAGGTGAAAGATCTGCTGGCCGTTGCTGGTCAGCGAAAAGAATATTTGCGGGAAGGCCATGGCCACGCGGATGAATTCGTCCACGATATGGCGCATTTCGGCGGCATTGCTTTTTAGAAAGTTGCGGCGGGCCGGCACGTTGAAGAACAGGTTCTTCATGGCGATGCTGGTGCCTACGGGGGTCGCTACCGGCTCCTGGCGCCTGACGGCGCTGTTTTCCACTTCCAGGCAGGTACCCACTTCGTCCTGGGCCCGCCGGGTCCGCAGCTCCACCTGCGACACGGCCGCAATGGACGCCAGGGCCTCGCCCCGGAACCCCATGGTGCGGATGTGGAACAGGTCGTCGATGCTGCTGATCTTGGACGTGGCGTGCCGTTCAAAGCACATGCGGGCGTCGGTCTCGCTCATGCCGGAGCCGTTGTCGACCACCTGCAGCAGCGATTTGCCGGCATCGTTCACAATCAGTTTGATTTCCGTTGCGCCGGCGTCCACGGCATTCTCCAGCAGTTCCTTCACGGCACTGCCAGGGCGCTGGATCACTTCACCGGCGGCTATCTGGTTGGCAATATTGTCGGGAAGCAGTTGAATTCTATCTGCCACTGTACATTCTCCTTAGCTTCAAAAATACAGTTCAGGGCGGAATATCGCAAAGAATAGAGTGTTGTACTTCCTTTAAAAAGTTTACGAGTTCACGAGTTTACAAGTTTACGAGTTCATTTCAGGCGCCAGCAACTCGTAAACCCGTAAACTCTTTTAGTTGTGATTGCTTTAAGAAGGGCAACCCCCGATTATTATTAATATTGTACTGCACCATTGATCCGTTTGAACGAATATGAAGAAAGTATTATTAGCCTGGCTTATTACCTGTTTTTTCGGGACGGCCTCTTTTTCTCAATACAGCAGTACCCTGCCCGCGGACGCCTGGGTGGACAGCGTCTTCCAGTCGCTGACGCCGGACGAAAAGATCGCCCAGCTGATGATCATCCGGGCGCACAGCAACCTCGGCGCCGACCACGTGGCCCAGGTATCCAACCTGGTAAAAAATTATAATGTGGGCGCCCTGATCTTTTTCCAGGGCGGACCGGTACGGCAGGCGAACCTCACCAACCTGTACCAGTCGCTGGCCAAAACGCCCCTGCTGGTGTCCATCGACGGCGAGTACGGCCTCGGCATGCGCCTCGACAGCATGATCAAGTTCCCCTACCAGCTCACCCTGGGCGCCCTTACCGACAGCACCCTCGTGTACGACATGGGCCTGGCCGTGGGCGCACAGATGAAGCGCCTGGGCATCCACATCAACTATGCTCCCACCATCGACATCAACAACAATCCCCGCAACCCCGTCATTGGCTACCGCTCCTTCGGCGAGGACAAATACAAGGTGGCCCGCATGGGCGTTGCCTACATGAAGGGCATGCAGGACGCCGGCATCATGGCCTGCGCCAAGCACTTCCCCGGCCACGGCGATACCGAAGTGGACTCCCACCTCGACCTGCCCGTGATCAACAAAAGCCTCGAACAACTGGACACCCTGGAGCTCTACCCCTTTAAACGGCTGATCGCGGCCGGCGTGGGCAGCATCATGAACGCCCACCTCTACATCCCTGCCATCGACAATACCCCCAACCGGGCTACCTCCCTCTCGGAAAAGAACGTGACCGGCCTGCTGAAGCAAAAGCTCGGCTACAAAGGACTGATCATGACCGACGCCCTGGAGATGAAAGGGGTATCGAAATTCTTCCCGGCGGGCGAAGTGGCGGTGCAGGCCCTGGTGGCCGGCAACGACATGCTGTGCCTGCCCGACAACGTGAACCAGGCCCTCGAAGCGGTGAAAAAAGCCGTGGCCGACGGCCGCCTGAAAGCGGAAGACATCGACGAAAAAGTAAAAAAAGTGCTGTACGCCAAGTACCAGCTGGGCCTCAACCGCCAGCAGGTGGTGGATACCGCCCACCTGGTGGACGACCTCAATGCCGACACCCGCGACATTATCGCCCAGGTGGCCCGCAACAGCTTTACCGTGCTGCGCAACAGCTGGAACTTCTTTCCTTTTTATAAAAAAGAAAAAGTGGCCTACGTGGGCCTGGGCGTTTCCGAACCCAACACCTTCGCCACCCGCCTGCTGCAGGACTATGACGCCGACATGTTCCTGTTTTCGTACCGCGATGCCGACTCCAGCGCCCGCTCCATCCTGCAGCAGATCGACAGTGGCGGCTACAGCTCCGTGGTGATCGGGGTGCACGACTACAGCATCCGCCCGGCCAACAACTACGGCATCAGCCCGGCGGCCATCCGCCTCTGGGAGGGCCTTCAAAAGAACCGCTCGGTCACCTTCCTGTTCGGCAACATCTACGCCGCCCGGAATTTCGACTCGGCCAAGACCCTGGTAGCCATGCACCAGGACGATACCCTCACGCAGAACGTGGCCGTCGGCTTTATCTCCGGCGAGGCCACCGCCAAAGGCAAGGCACCCGTTACCGTGGGCGACTTCCACTACGGCACCGGCCTGACCATGCGCAACCTGCACCCCGTCACCGGCTCCTACTGGCTGGGCATCGACAGCATCGTGTACGACGCCATGAGGCGGAAGGTGTTCCCGGGCTGCGTGGTGCTGGCGGCTCAGAACGGGCGCATCAAATACCACAAGGCCTTCGGCCGCTACGAATTCGACACCGCCTCGCTGCCGGTACACCTCGAAAGCATTTACGACCTGGCCTCGGTGACCAAGACCTCGGCCACCACCCTGGCGGTGATGAAGCTGTACGAGCAGGGCAAACTGGACCTGGACAAGACCCTGGGCGACTACCTGCCCTGGACCCTGAACTCGGACAAGGCAGCACTGAAGATCCGCGACATCCTGCTGCACCAGGCCGGCCTGGTGGCCACCACCTCCTTTTCGCGGGAAACCGTGGACAAAAAGACCACCGCTCCTTTAGCCAAATACTACAGCACCTCGCTGCAGCCGGGCTATTCGGTGCCGGTGGCCCGCGACATCTACCTGCGCAACGACTGGAACGACTCCATGCTGCAGCGGATCGTCAAAAGCCCCCTGCGCCCCCAGGGCCAGTACGTATACAGCGACAACGACTTTATCCTGCTGGGGAAGATCGTGGAGTCCCTCTCGGGCCTGCCGCTGGATAAGTATATGGAAAAGAACTTCTACGGCCGCATCGGCCTGGCCACCACGGGCTTCAACCCCTGGCTGCGCTTTGGTACGGAGCGGGTGGTACCCACGCAGATGGAAACCCACTTCCGCCACCAGATGCTGCGCGGCTACGTGCACGATGAGGGTGCCGCCCTATTTGGCGGGGTGGCCGGCCATGCCGGGCTGTTTTCCGACGCCTTCGACCTGTGGCTGCTGTACCAAATGCTGCTGAACGGCGGCCAGCTGAACGGCATCCGCTACCTGAAGCCGGAAACCATTTCCTACTTCACGGCCTACCACAGCAGCATCAGCCGCCGGGGCCTGGGCTTCGACAAGCCCGAAAAGGACAATGCCAAACGCAGATCGCCCTACCCCTCCATCTTCGCCTCCCCGGATACTTATGGCCATACCGGCTTTACCGGCACCTGCGTATGGGTAGACCCGCAATCGAAGCTGGTGTATATTTTCCTGTCGAACCGGGTATATAATACCAAGGACGATAACCTGCTGTCGGAACTGAATATCCGCGGCAAGATCCAGGACGTCATTTATAAAGCCCTGAAACGGGAAGAGGCCGAACTGGTAAACACGCCCCTTCCGCCCGCTCCATCGGCCGCCGCCCGTTAGGCGCGGCCTGAAAAAAGAAAAGGGACGAATCCTCGATTCGTCCCTTTTCTTTTTTCAGGCCGGTACCCGGGCGCTAGTTCTGTTGCGCGTCGGGATTTGGATTCGGGTTGGAAGGCGGCCTTCTTTTCGGCTGCTGTTGCTGCGGCGGCTGCTGCCCTTTGGGCGGTTGCTGCTGCGGCGGCTGCTGTTGCTGCTTGGGCCGGTTTTCGGGCCGGGGCTTTTGCATCTGGGCATTGCCGCCACCCTGTTGCTGCTGCGGTTTGTTCTGGGGCGGGCGTTGGCCGGCAGGGCGCGGACCCTGTCCTTGTCCCTGGCCCTGGGCTTGCGGCTGTCCCCCCTGGCGTGGTTGTCCTCCCTGCCGCTGGCCTCCGGGCTTTTGTTGCGCACCGCCACCGGGCTTTTGCGGCGGGGGTGCGGCGGCACCCTTCTGGGCTGCCGGCAGGCCTTTTTGCTGGGAACCGCCCTGCGGGCGCTGGCCACCCGGGCCGCCCTGCTTCTGCTTTCTTTTCTTGTCGGCCTTTTCCAGGCTGCGCAGGCTGATGTGGCCGACCACGTCCACGAACTCGGGCTCCACCTCTTTGGGCTTGCTGGTCACCACTTCCACGGCTTCGAGCTCTTCGGGAATGACGTTCTGCATGTTCAGCCCCTTGATCTTGCGTACCCGCTCGATGGTGAGGGGGTATTGCTTCGTGCTGTCGGGCAGCACGTACCACATGAGGTTTTTAAAGATATCCTTCTTGATCAGCGTAGCCGTACCCCGGGTTACCTGGAGCATGTCGGCATTTTCCGGAAAGCCCTGCAGCGCGTCGAGGTAGGTATCCAGCTCGTAGTTCAAACAGCATTTCAGGCGCCCGCACTGTCCGCTCAGCTTTGTCTGGTTGATGGACAGGTTCTGGTAGCGGGCCGCTGCCGTGTTCACCGATTTAAAATCGGTCAGGAAGGTTGCGCAGCACAGCTCACGGCCGCAGCTGCCGATACCGCCCACTTTGGCCGATTCCTGGCGGGCGCCGATCTGGCGCATCTCCACTTTCAGCTTGAACTCGGAGGCATAGATCTTGATCAGCTCGCGGAAGTCCACGCGGTCGTCGGCGATGTAAAAGAAGGTGGCCTTCTTGCCGTCGGCCTGGATCTCCACTTCGCTCATCTTCAGTTCCAGCTTCAGCTGGCGGGCGATGGCGCGGCTTTTGACCAGGGCTTCTTTTTCCCTTGCCTTGTTTTGCTGCCAGATATCGATATCACGGTCGGAAGCGCGGCGCAGGATCTTCTTCATTTCCTGGTTATGCTCGCCGATACCTTTCTTTTTCATTTGGAGACGTACGATCTCGCCGGTGAGGGATACTTCGCCCACATCAAAGCCGGCAACGCCCTCCACGGTTACGAGGTCTCCTTTTTCAAACAGCTGCAGCGTGCTGTTCCGGTAGAAATCCTTGCGGCTGCCCTGGTTAAAGGAGATCTCCACCACGCGGCAGGCCGCATCGGCGTCGGCCAGGGGCAAATTGACCAGCCAATCATAGGCGTTCATCCGGTTACAGCTGTTCGTTCCGCAACTGCCGTTGCTTTTACAACCTTTCGGTGTTCCGGTTCCACAATTACCACATCCCATACTTTATTCCCTGTTGTTGTTTCATGATTGTTTATGGTTATATATAAAAGGCTCGGGGGACAGGGGTACGATCCACATGCAGGCGCCGGGCTGTCGTAGAACGGGGCTTCTGTCGAAAGAGCCGTTCAACGTGCGGGGGCGTCCTGCGGAGGGGGGAGGAAAGAACAGCAATAACTGTCAGAATATGGCAAGTATTAACCAGCTTTTACCTCATCGTTCTCCACTCGTCCAGGCCTGATTGAAAATATGCCTGTGTTAAGGCATTTGCAAATATAATTTTTTCCGATGGAGTTATTCGTTAAAGTAAAATCCCTGTCGGGCTTGTCAAAACCGGCGCCCGCCTGCCTGCCCCGGGCCGATAACCACCTGAAACACACACCATTACAGTTAAAATAAAAAGCACCATGGCCGTAAAGCCCGGTGCTTTGAACGATTTATGAAGCGGCCGTGTCGGTTTTACTCCTGCACCACCAGCCGGAACCCGTTGCCATGGATGTTCACGATCTCGATCTTTGGATCGTCTCTCAGGTACTTACGCAGCTTGGCGATGTACACGTCCATGCTGCGGCCGTTGAAGTAGGTGTCGCTGCCCCAGATTTTTTTCAGCGCCTGCTCGCGGGGCAGCAGGTCGTTCATGTGCTCGGCCAGCATCTTCAGCAGCTCGTTTTCCTTGGGCGAGAGCGTTTGGGTCTTGCCGTCGTGCGACAGTTCGCGCAGCTTGGGATTGAAGTGATAGGAGGCCAGGTCGAACTCGCGGTTCTCGGATTCTTTGTTCAGCTCCTCGTTGCGTTTGAGGATGGCTTTGATTTTATGGAGCAGCACTTCGCTGTCGAAGGGCTTGGTAATATAATCGTCGGCGCCCAGCTTGTAACCCTGGATGATATCTTCCTTCATGGTTTTGGCGCTCAGGAAGAACAGGGGAATATCGGGGTCCACATCACGGATCTCTTCGGCCAGTGTAAATCCGTCCATGTTGGGCATCATTACATCCAGCAGGCAAAGGTCAAAGCGTTCCCGCTGAAAGGCGGCCAGGCCCAGGCGGCCGTCACGCTCCAGTGTTACATCATAATCATTAAGCTCCAGGTAATTCTTTAGTACACTGCCCAGGTTCGGATCATCCTCGCATAACAAAATTTTTGGTTTCTTTCCATCCATGATTCATGTGTTTAGTTGACCATAAAATTAAAACTTCTGCACTGAATAAATGTTCCTATAAAATCGTACCGTTCCTTTGAAAGTTTACGGGTTTACAAGTTTACGGGTTTACGAGTTGCTTGCGCCCGACAGGAACTTGTAAACCCGTAAACTTGTAAACTCGTAAACGAACACTCACATGCCTCTCGCCTTCTTCAGGGAAGAAAGCGGGTAGCGGAGGTTGCGGTAACTCATCATGTCTACCTTGATGGAGCCGACGATGATGGGACTTTCGATGCGCAGGGGAATATGGTTGTTGTCGTCCGACACCCAGACGGTCATTTTTTCGCCGCCCTCGAAGATGTTTCCTTTTACCAGCAACGGCTTGAACTTGATGGCCGTGAACCGGCCGTAGCGGGTCTTGACCTCCTCCTTGCCCAGGTAGCGGATGTACATGTGGTAGACCTCGTTGTCGAGGAACATGGTAAAGGGAATGCGGTCGCCGGCCTTGTACTTGTTGAAGTTGATGTTGCGGGCATAGTACATGGAGCTCACCACGTCCTGCACGCAGCCGGGCACCTTGAACACCCCGTTGTTGGTGACGGCCGTGCTGGCCGAACGGTTGAAGGTAATGTTCTCGTACTTTTTGTAACCGCCTTCGTCCACGTTGCGGATGAACTTAAGCGGTTGCATGCTTCCGGTATCAATATACGATTCGTAGCGGTCGCGGACCTTGAAGATCCAATCGTAGCTGGGATTGGTCTTTCCCTCGGCCACCATGTGGTAGACGGTTTTGCCCCCCAGCTTTTCCAGCGCGTTGTTGAAGGTGGCCGTACCGGCGTTGATAAAGGCGCCGGCCACATTGTAATAAACGGTATAGGTCAGCTGCTCGCCGGCAGAAAAGGCCGTATTGTGAATGCCGCAAAACTCTTCCTGCGGGCGCAGGGGCTTCGTCATCGCTGTTCCCGCCAGGCCGCAAAGCAACACCAGCGCGTAGTTATACAGTTTCATTCTTCCGCTTAAACACTTTTAATCCTAAAAATAAAATGCTTCCCAGGATGGCCGGCAGTATAAGGTTGATCAGCCAGATCGTTACCGAAGTTAAGCCAACTCCCAGACTATTATCGCTGAAGATGCCCATTAATTGCAAACTGACCTCGCCGCGCAGGCCCACCTCCACCAGCGCCACCGACGGAATGACGGCCATAGCCAGGAAGAGCACGCTCACCACGCACCACACCACCCCGGGCGGCACGGCCACCTGGAACAGGGAAAACAATAAAAAATACTGCACGATGAAAACGGTATAGCGGACAAAGGAGAGCAGCAGCAGCCTCCATAAAAGCGGGTGGTCGAAGGCGCCCAGCGACTGCACCAGGTATAAGTACTTGCTGCGGGGCACCCATTTTTCGAGCAGCTGCTCCAAAAAGGCCACCTGGAAATACACCATCGCCAGCAGGGCGATCACCGCCACCAGTCCCCAGAAGGCGAAGCGGAAGGCCAGCGGGCTGAAAAATCCATGGGCGATCAGCTCATTCCTCAGAAAAATAAAACCGGCCAGGCCGCAAATAAAGGTCACCAGCAGCTGGCTCAGGCTGCCCACCAGCGTAACGGATATGCTTTTAAGGCGGCTGCCCTCGGGCAGGTACAGCATGCGGCCGAGGTACTCCCCCACCCGGTTGGGCGTGGTCACCGAAAAGGAAACCCCCGACAGCACGGCCTTCACGGCCCGCGCCAGGCTGATGGGGTAAATAGTGGCTACCGACAGTTTCCACTTCCAGGCCTCCAGGCTCCAGTTCACGAACATAAGGGCCAGCACCAGCACCAGGTACACAATTTTGGAGGATTGTACCGACGCGCGGATATGCAGCCAGGAGGCGCCGAGGCGCGACTGGTGAAGGATTTGCTGGTAAATGGAAACCGAAAGCCAGAGGAAGAGTACGGGGCCTAAAAAATAGTTGAGAAAGATTTTAATACTTTTGTTCGGCTGCATGTGCAGTAAAAATAACCACCTCTGTGCAAACGCCTTCGAAAATCATACTCGGCATCGACCCCGGCACCCTGATCATGGGATACAGCGTCATTCATGTGTGCGGCGATAAAATTTCCGTGGTCGAGATCGACGTACTGAAGCTTTCCGCCAAAAAAGATAACTACGAGCGGCTGCAGCTGATTCACCAGAAGGTATCCGAACTGGTACTGCAATACCGGCCTACCGAGTTTGCCATCGAGGCGCCGTTCTTCGGCAAGAACGTACAAAGTATGATGAAACTGGGACGTGCCCAGGGCGTGGCCATCGCCGCAGCCATGGCCGGCAACATCCCGGTAACGGAATATTCGCCCAAAAAAGTAAAGCAGTCCATTACCGGCAACGGCAACGCGGAAAAAGAGCAGGTATGGCAGATGCTGCACCAGATGATCGTCCTTCCCGACCGCCCCCAATACTTCGATGCCACCGACGCCCTGGCCGTCGCCATCTGCCACCACTTCATGGCCCAGCGGCCCTACGCCACGAAAACCACCGCCGCAAAACGCAGTTCGAAGAAAGGATGGGATGCGTTTATTCAGCAAAATCCGAGTCGGGTAGTATAAGTTCTAAAACTCCAAAGTTAAACGCTGCTCGCTGGAGCTGAACTACAACAGTCTTGTAGGAGTTTGTAATTTGGCTCAGCCCCAATCCTTTATCATTGCGGAGTTATGCCCATTTAGCGTGGATCAACCAGGATGGCCCGGAAGCCCGCAGGGCTTCAACAAAAGTAGCCCCGGGTGCAACCCGGGGTCAGCCGTAGTTCATCAGCCTCAACCCCGGATGGGGTTGAATGTGTCCTGTTCGATTTACAACAGTTTCACTGCTAAAGGCCTCTTCGCAAAGCCTTTCAGATCCCTGACTGACCGTTTGCTGTGGGTTCCACATTCAACCCCGTTGGGGTTGGAATGCCTACCTACTGCTGACCCCGGGTTGCACCCGGGGCTACTTTTGTTGAAGCCCTGCGGGCTTCCGGGCCATCCCGGTCAACAATAATTAAAACGGTATTACACCAACTTAGAAACGCAGGAACTTCTAAAGCTGTTCCAAAATCTTCGCCTGCGCCCCTTTGAGCTGCTCTTCTGAGGCTTTGGAATGGGACTGAGTAAAATTGAGGTCGTTGGCGCCGTTAATAGGGAGCAGGTGTACATGGGCGTGAGGAACGTCGAGGCCGATAACGGTGATGCCGCAACGATTACAGGAAAAGGCTTTTTCAATGGCTTTGGCAATGGGACGGGCAAATACCAGGAGCTCCGACAGGTAGTCGTCTCCCAGGTCGAAGAGGTTATCCACTTCCACCTTCGGAATCACCAGGGTATGGCCTTCGCGCAGGGGAGCGATGTCGAGGAAGGCAAAGAACTTATCATTTTCGGCGATCTTGTACGAGGGGATGTCGCCGGCGATAATTTTGGAAAAGATGGTCATTGTAAAAAGTTTGGAATTTAAAATCAGGAGTTAAGCTAAAACTTCAAACTTCAAATTCCAAACTTATCTGGCTAGATAGAGATTTCTTCCACCTTGAATTTGATGACACCGGCGGGGGCGGTCACTTCGGCGATCTCGCCTACCTGTTTGCCCAGCAGGCCTTTGCCGATGGGCGAAGAGCTGGAGATCTTGCCGGCTTTCAGGTCGGCCTCCTTTTCGCTCACGATCTGGTAGGTCACCTGTTTCTTTGTATTGAGGTTGGTCAGTTTTACCTTGGTCAATATAGATACTTTGCTGGTATCGATGGTGGTTTCATCCACAATGCGGGCGGTAGCGATCTGTCCTTCCAGCGCCGCGATCTTAGCTTCCAGCAAACCCTGCGCTTCCTTGGCGGCGTCGTACTCGGCATTTTCCCGCAGATCGCCCTTTTCCCTGGCTTCGGCGATGGCCCGCGAGGCTGCCGGACGGTCAACCGACCTCAAGTGCTGAAGTTCCGCCCGCATTTGTTCCAGTGTTTCCTTGGTCACATATTGTATGCTACTCATACTAATGGCTTTTGAGATAAACGAAAAAAATAGCAACGCCCCAGTAAATACTGAAGCGTTGCTCCGACAAAGATAAAAATAATTATGTATCGAAGAAATGGAAATCCCCTACGCCATGCCCAGCTTGCGCAGCAGCACTTCGGCCATTTTGCGGTAGGCCTCCACGCTGTAGCCCGCAATGTGGGGGGTCAGCACTACGTTGGGCTGGCTGGTCAGGAACGCCAGCTGCTCTTTTTGCGTTTCGCTATAGGTAGCGAACTTTTCATTTTCCAGCACGTCGAGGGCGGCGCCGGACACCTGGCCGCTTTTCAGCGCATCGATCAGCGCGGCGGTGTCCGTTACCGGGCCGCGGCAGGCCGACATAAAATACGGCCGCTGGCGGCAGGCGGCAAAAAATGCGGCATTCGCCAGGTGGTAGGTCTCGTCGGTCAGCGGCACGTGCAGGCTGATGACGTCAGCCTGGCGGCAGATCTCTTCCATGCTGGCTTCCCGGATGAAGCCGCCCGCGAAGCCCGACTTGTATTTATCGCAGGCCAGCACCGTTACGCCAAAGCATTGCAGCAGGCGGGCGAAGGCCGAACCGTTGTTGCCATAACCGATGATGCCCACGGTTTTGCCGCTGAGCTCCACGCCGCGGTTTTCATTGCGCAGCCAGACGCCCTGGCGGATTTCGTTGAAGGAGCGGGAAACGTTGTTCAGCAGGTTCAGCAGCAGTCCCAGCACGTGCTCGGCCACGGCATTGCTGTTGCCCTCCGGGGTGCTGACGCACAAAATGCCTTTGCTTTCGGCATAGTCGGCATCGATCAGCTCCATGCCGCTGCCCAGGCGGCCGATCCACTTCAGGTTCGGGGCTGCGTCCAGCAGGCGGCGGTCGATCTTCAGCCGCGTAGTCACTACCAGCCCCTCGATCGCACCCACCGAAGCAAGCGCTTCCTCGTAGGTGATGGCTGGCTGGTTCAGGAGGGTATAGCCCAGGGCGGTGAACCGGTCGACCAGGAGTTCGTGCACCGGGGCGGTGATCAGGATCTTTTTAGTTGTCTGTCCGTTCATTATTGCATGAGAAAAGTTAAGCGGGCAAAGTCGGCAACGGTCAGTTGCTCGGCCCTCTTGTTAAAGATATCCTGCTGGAGCACCTCAGCAGTAAACAGGCCCTTGCAGGCGTTGCGCAGGGTTTTGCGCCGTTGCTGGAAAGCCGTTTTCACCAGGTTGAAAAAGTGTTTTTCGCTCCGCAGGTCCACCTTATCGGCGCGGGGAACAAAGCGGATCACGCCGCTTTTCACCTTGGGAGGCGGGTTAAAGCTGTTTTCGTCCACGTCGAATAAATAGGTTACGGCGAAAAAGGCCTGCACCAGTACGCTGGTAACGCCATAAACCTTGCTGCCCGGGGGGGCGGCGATGCGCTGGGCCACCTCTTTCTGGAACATGCCCACCATGCACTCCACCTGTTCTTTCCACTCCAGCACCTTGAAAACGATCTCGGTGGAAATGTTGTAGGGGAAATTGCCGACCACGGTAAAGGGCCCGGCAAAGGGCGGGTCGATCTCCAGAAAACTGCGGTGGATGATCTTGTCGGCCAGGACGGGATAGGTCTTTTTGAGGTACACCACTTTTTCCTCGTCCACTTCCACGGCCCTGAAGTCGATCTCGGGCAGTTGCAGCAGGTACTTGGTCAGGGCGCCGCCACCGGGCCCCACCTCCACCAGCTGGCGGAAGGGGCAGGCGGTCAGCTCCTCCACAATGCGGCGGCAGACCCCTTCGTCCTTCAGAAAATGCTGTCCCAGCGACTTTTTCAGCGTGTACATGGGTGCAAATGTAAACTCGTAAACTATTACTTTTACCTTCTTAATATAGAAACAAGATGAACAAACCCATTATAGGCATCAGTTGCGGCGATATTAACGGCATCGGGCCCGAAGTGATCATCCGGGCGCTGGCCGATCCCCGCATTACGGAACAGTGCACTCCGGTGGTGTTTGCTTCGGGCAAGCTGATGAACTTCTACCGCAAGTCGCTGACCGATGCGCATTTCAACTACCAGATCATTAAAGATTTTACCAAAGTCTTCCACAAGCAGGTCAACGTGTTCAACTGCTGGGAGGAGGAAGTGTCCATTACCCCGGGCCAGCTGACCGAAACCGGCGGCAAATATGCCGTGCGCTCGCTGCAGGCCGCCGTGGAAGCCCTGCGTGAAGGCCATATCCAGGGACTGATCACCGCCCCCATCCATAAAAAGAACGTGCAAAGCGAAGAATTCAACTATACCGGCCACACGCCTTATTTGCGGGATGCCGCCGGCGTGCGCGACGTGCTGATGATCCTGTACGCCCACAACCTGAAGGTGGCCCTGGTGACGGAGCACGTGCCGATCAAAGACGTGGCCAGCTATATTACCCGCGAAAATGTCATTTCCAAGCTGCAGTTGCTGCACCACAGCCTCCGCAAGGACTTCGGCATCGACAAGCCCAAAATAGCGGTGCTCGGCCTGAACCCCCATGCCGGCGACGAGGGCCTGATCGGCAGCGAGGACGAACGCATCCTGAAACCGGTGATCAAGGAAGCCAAGAACCACCACGGCATGCTGGTGTTCGGGCCCTTCAGCGCCGATGCCTTCTTTGCCCGCCGCAGCTACCTGCAGTTCGACGCCGTGCTGGCCATGTACCACGACCAGGGCCTCATACCGCTGAAGACCATCGCCATGGGCGAGGGCGTGAACTATTCCGCCGGTCTTCCCTTCGTACGAACCTCTCCCGATCACGGCACGGCCTTCGACATCGCCGGTAAAAATATAGCGGACCCGACCTCCTTCATTTCCGCCCTGTTCGAATGCCTGGACATTATCCGGCACCGCGAGGAATTCGAGGAGCGCAACAAAAACCCCCTGCGTAAGATCACCGCCGAAGTATTGAAGAACGTGGAAGACGAACGGATCGACGAATCGATTGGATGATCAGATATGATGAGTTTGTGGTTTGCAGATCACTGCAAACCACAAACCTTTTTATGCTTTTTTAAACACCGCGTCGCTGACCCCCTTGTTGATGGTGTAGTTGGAGTAGAAGATCTCCACTTTTCCTTTCTTGTTTTTGGCCGCAGGCGCCGGCTTTTTATCTCCCTTTTCGTATTCGAACGTAATGCCCTTGGGCAGCTTGTATTCGCTGGTATTGAACACAAAGGCCACCTTGTCGGGCAGGCCCCAGCTGCTGAATTTGCCATACTCCATTTCAATCTCGTAGGAACCGTGGTCGCGGGTGGTCACGGCCGCCTTGCGTACCAGCAGGGCTTTTTCATCAATGTACAGGGTGGTCAGCACCACATCGCTGTTCTCGTCCAGGGGCAGCAGCTTCACCACAGTGACCGGCAGCCCGCCAACCACGGCCTTGCCGGCGGGTACGGCGGAGTAATTGCTGCCGCTTAAAAGCGTGCTGACGTTGATGCTGGCGCCGCCCTTGGGCAGGATGGAAAGACCATCGGCCTTGCGGATGGCGAATTTGTCGGGCCGCTTGTAATAAACGGTCACCGGCGCTTCCGGCACCCGGATATAGGAAACATCCACGTTCATTTTACCCGTGGCGGTGTAATCGGCCACTTTATCCAGCTTGGCTTTTACCGCTTTCAGCAGGTCGGCCTGGGCAAACAGGGGGACAGCAGTAAAAAGAAAAAAGGAAACCAGGGCGATCAGGCGCTTCATGACAAAAAGTTTTTAGGACAGGATATCTTTTTTCCGGAAAATACCCACCGCCAAAGAAACGAAGAATACGCTATGGAACAGGAGCACGCCGGCCGACTTTAACACTTCGGCCCTGTCGACGGGGTTATCGAAAAAACCTTTCCAGTTCAGCATATGGTTGGTAAACAAAAACGGTTTGATGGCATTGAAGAAGGGTATATCCATGGTGGTCAGGATGGTCAGCACGATCACCACGCTCATGGTGGCGATGATGGGCCCGATGGAATTGTCGGCAAAGATGGAAAACAGGAACGCCAGGGCGGCTACGGTCACCATGGACAGGAGGGCAAAGGCAAAGGCGGCCCCGTAACGCCAGAGCACATCGTTCTGCGGCAGGATGAGGAGCATATCGCTTTTAAAAACGATCAGGTCGCTTACTCCGAAGAGGGCCATGGAGCCGAACAGGGCCAGCACCGCCATGAACAGCAGGAGCAGGAAGGTATAGAGGATGCTGGCCCAGAACTTACTGAGCAGCAGGGCCTCCCGGCTCACCGGCTTGGTCAGCAGCAGGCGCAGGGTGCCCCGGTTGGCTTCGCCGGCCACCATATCGCCGGCCACCAGCGCAATCAGCAGCGGCACATGCACCAGCAGGGTTTGCAGGATGTTGAAGCAGACAAAATAGCCGTTCAGCTTTTTGCCTTCGATGTCAAAGGTTTCATTGACCGACTGCATCAGGAAGCCCAGGTACACCTCGCCGTCGATATAGAGGGCCAGCTGCACCAGGAGGATGATGGCCGCAATGGCGCCGAAGGCAATATAGGTGCGCGGCTTTTTAAAGATCTTGAACAGTTCCAGGCGGGTTAGCTGCCACATCGGTTACGGGGTTGGTGAGGGAAAGGAAATAATCTTCTAAGGAATGGCGGGGCTGCAGGGCCAGCACCCCTATGCCCAGGTCCACCAGGCTGCGGTTCAGTTCGGGCACCCGGTTGCGGTGCAGGCGCAGCAGCAGGCGGTCGGCGGCGGGCTGCAGGCAGGAGCTCCAGCCGGAGGCCTGCAGCTGTTGCCGGGCGGCGGCATTGTCGGTGGTGCTGATCTCGATCAGGGTGTCGGCAGGGTTCAGCAGTTCGCTCCGCCTTCCTTCGGCCACCTTCCGACCCCGGTCGATGATGAGCATGGAATCGGCCAGCACCTCCATTTCGGAGAGCAGGTGCGACGATACCACCAGGGTTTTTCCTTCATTGCGGCTCAGGTGTAAAATCAGGCCGCGGATGTCGGCGATGCCTTGCGGGTCGAGGCCGTTGGTGGGCTCGTCGAGGATGATCAGGCCGGGCTGGTGGATCAGGGCGCAGGCCAGGCCCAGGCGTTGCTTCATGCCCTGCGAAAAGGTCCGCACCTCGCTCCGGGCCCTTTCGGCCAGGCCGACGACGGCCAGCTGGGCCATCAGCTCGCCCTGCGTCGCCCGCACCCCACTGAGGCGGGCCATCATCCTCAGGTTCTGCAGGGCGGTCAGGTACAGGTACAGGTCGGGCTTTTCGATAATGGCGCCCACCTGCCGCAGGATTTCCCGGCGGTGGGCGTGCAGGTCTTTTCCAAAGAGGCGGATGCGGCCCGAAGAAGGCGTAATGAGGGTGAGCAGCATCCGCAGCGTGGTGGACTTGCCCGCCCCGTTCTGCCCCAGGAAGCCGTACACCTCCCCACGGGCCACGGTAAAGGAAAGGTCCTTCACCGCCTGCAGGCCGTTAAAATGCTTGGACAGGTTTTCTGTTTCAATAACCATAAACGAAAAAGTTTACGAGTTTACAAGTTTACGAGTTTACAAGTTCTGCCCCGTAGGGAAACAACTCGTAAACCCGTAAACCCGTAAACTTGTAAACTTACCGGGGGCTTTATTTTACCAGCTTCACCTGCAACGGCGTGCCATCCACTACGGCATTCAGGATGTAGGTACCGGCGGGCAGTTGCGCAGAAAGGTTCAGGGGAAACAGGTTCCTTCCTTTCTCCAGCTGCACGGTGCGGGAGTGGATCACCCGGCCGCTCCAGTCGTAAACCACCAGCAACGTTTTCTGGCTGCTGCGGGCGGTCAGGCTGACTGCCGAGGCTGACTGCAAGGGATTGGGCGACACGCTCAGGCTGGCGGTAGCGGCAGTAGCGGGGTCCACGCTTACGGTGGCGCTGTACATAAACTTGCCATCGATATCCACCTGGCGGATGCGGTACCACGTACGTACGCCGGGGAAGCGGCTGTCGTCGAAGCGGTATTCCTTCACTACGGAGGCCACCGGGTCGAAGGCTACCGTTCCGGCCACCACGAAGTCGGTGCCGTTGGTGCTGCGTTCCACCTCGTAGTGCAGTACGTTTTCTTCTTCGGCCACGGTCCAGGACACCAGGGCGCTGCGGTCTTTCAGGGCAGCCTTGACGGAAACGAAGCGTACCGGCAGGATGGTGGCCTGGGGCAGCAGGAAGCCAAAGTATCTCCAGTCGCGGTCGGCACCCATGGAGGCCAGGCTTTTCTGGGCGGGCGAGCGGCCGCTGGCGGCGGGCCCGCTAAAGCCGGCGATGGTCACCGCCGGACCGCCTGCAGGCGTGTTTTCGAACAGGTCGTCCAGGCCGTCGTTGTCAGAGTCCGTACCGGACAGGGTCACCGCATCATTCGCCAGGCCATCGTTGTTGAAATCGTTGCCTTCGACAATATCCAGCTGGCCGTCGTTGTCCGTATCGGTGTCGGTATAATCGGGGTTATCGATTCCATCGGTATTTACCGGAGTAATGCCGTTGGAGGCATTGCCGCCAAAAGCGGTGATGTGATTGTCGTAGCGGTCGTCGATACCGTCGGCATCCGTGTCGGTTCCGAGCGGCGCCCGGTAGCCGGCCGTCGTTTGCCCTTCCACGTTATCGGTAATGCCGTCGTTGTCGGCGTCGATATCCAGGTAGTTGGCGCCACCTGTGTTATCGGTATTGGGCAGGTTCAACGCGCCCAGGGCATCTACGTTATCGCTCCAGCCGTCGGCGCCCTTCGTTCCGTTGACGATACCGTTGTTGTCGGTATCATCGGCCAGGCCGGCTTCACGGGCATCCAGGATGCCGTCGCCGTCGGCATCGAGGTCCAGCATGTTGATCAGGCCGGTACCGTCGAAGTTGTCGCCGGCGGAATAGGTAGTGGGAAGGTTATAGGTACCCAAGGTGCTGCCGGTGGTGATGAGGGCCGTACCCAAAGCCGCGGAGGTGTTGTTGTTCAGCGGGTCGGCGCTGTCGATAAAGCCGTCGTTGTCCACATCTGCAGTGGCATCCAGCTTGCCGTCGTTGTTGCTGTCCACGCCGCCCTGTTCGATAATGTCCGGAATGCCGTCGTTATCGCTGTCCAGGTCGAGGTAGTTGGCCACACCGTCGCCATCGAAGTCGTATATGCCGCCGCCCGGGCCGGAGCTGTTAGCGTCCAGGGTTTTGAGGTTGATGCCGCTTTGCGTGGGGTCGTAGCTGTCCTGCCAGCCGTTGCCGTCGGCATCCGCCAGCACATCGATCATGCCGTTGCCGTTGGTATCGCGGCCGCCCTGCTCGACCAGGTCGGGAATACCGTCGTTGTCGCTGTCCAGGTCGTAGGGATTGGGACGGCTGTCGCCATCGGCATTGGCTTTTGTATAGGAGTCGGCCTTGCCGTCGTTATTGGCGTCCGGGCCTGTGGCCAGCAGGGTATTGGCGGTATTTTCCGCCGTACCGTCGTTGCCCACGTCGCCGTCCAGGGCATCGGCATAGCCGTCGCTGTCGGTGTCGGTGAAGGTATCTGCTTTACCATCGTTATTGGCATCGGTACCGCCGGCTTCAGTAATGTCGGCAATGCCGTCATCGTCCGAATCCAGGTCCAGGTAGTCGGGGATACCATCGCCGTCCGTATCGCGGGCGCCTAGGGCGGTGCCGCCGGTGGAGGCGTCGTAAATATTTACCAGGCCGTCGTTATCGCTGTCGTTGGCCGCTACGGTGAAGTCCACACGCCCGTCGCCATTGGTGTCCACGCCGCCGGCTTCCACCAGGTCGGGAATGCCGTCGTTGTCCGAGTCCAGGTCGAACTGGTTGATGATGCCGTCGCCGTCCTTATCCAGGCTGGCCAGCACGCCGGCCGCGTTCAGGGTGCCGGAGTTGGCGTCGCGGTAGTTGGGAATGCCATCGGCATCGGCGTCGCCGGTAGCGTCCACGCCGCCGTTTTCGGTAGTGTCGGGAATGCCGTCGTCGTCGTCGTCGAGATCGGTGGTGCTGCCGATGACGCTAATCGAAGCCGTAGCAGGGGCGGCATAACACACCTCGCCTGCCGCGGGTCCGGAACCGATCATGGTCATGGCGTTGATCTTCGCCACGGTGCTGGCGGTAAAGTTGGCCGTGGTCAGCGATACCGAGGCCGGAACCGGGTCGGTCGCCCATACGCCGGCACCCAGGGCGTTGCCCGTACTGTTGTCCGAGATCGAATAATAGGCATTGGCCGTGAGGTTGGACAGCGTATAAGTAACGGAATGGTTCGGAGCAATGACGGTGCTGGCCGGCGAAACCGAGGGCGTCGCTACGGATACGCCCGTGCAATTGGTGACCACGTAATAGGTGGACGGGCAGGTAAAGGCTTCCTGGGCGGCAGGACTCCATTCCTGGACCACCACCGACAATACGCCGGTAGTGGCGCCGTTACCTGCATACAGCTTGTAATTGCCGGCGCCCCAGTTAAAGTTATAGGTGCCGGAGCCCGTTTGGCGGGTAGCCGAAGAATCTACCAGCTGGCCGTCTTCGAACAGCATGATCTTCAGGCTGGAGGCGCTGTTATACGCTACCGACAGCGAAGTGGTAGTGGAATAAATGGTAGCCGGCGACGTGATGGTACCGCAACGGCCGGAAGCCGTTACGCCGGAAGGCGTGGCATAGGTGCCGGAAGTGGCCACACAATTGGCGCCGCTTGAATCCTTAGCATAATAAGAGATGCCTGCTACCGCCGTGCCCGTAAATGGGCTGAAGTAGGTAGCGCCGGCCATGGTCCACGAGCCGTCGGATTGCACCGTGGTCAGGCCCAGACGGGTATTGCTGCTGTTATATAAGACCACCCAGGTGCCGGCAGGCATCGGGGAGGTACCCGTAATGGTCTGGCCGGCAGAAAGCAGGCCGGTGGCGGCATTGGTCGTGATCACCGGGGGCGTGATGCCGCAGCTGATGGTAGCGAGGGCTGTGCTCTGGCAATAAAAGGTGCTGGCGGTTTCCTGCGCCATGCCGGTCACGGTAATGACCTGCCCGGCCCTCAGGTTGGCACCGCTGAAGGTGTACGACCAGGTATTGGAAGCGAGAGTAGCCGTTCCCATTAAAACGCTGTCCACGTAAACCCGCACCTTATCGGTAGCGGCGTTTACCGGCGTGTAGGTACCGGAAATGGAGGCCGTATAGGGAGTTATGGAAGACGAATTGCTGATGGTGATCGCGGGGGAAGTGCCCTGGGTGGTGCCGCCGTTACCGCTGGTGTTGCAGACCATGGCGTAAGCGGAAATACAGCCGCCGGGGACCGAGTCGTAGGCGATATAGGTGCCGTAATCCAGCTTGGCATTGCCGTTGCCGGCGCAGCCTCCCGAGTAAGCCCAGGCACCGCTGCCGTTATTGGCCCAGTTGGTGGTAGTGCCGGGAATGCCGCTGGCGATATGGATCATGCCGCCGGCGGTCATGCGCCAGAGGCTTACGTAATGGTTGGTAGTCCAGCCGCCGCCGCTGGCGCCCTTGTTGGAGACGCACAGGTTGGTAATTTTTGCGGGCCGGGTAAGGCTGTTACAGGTGGTTGCCGTATACGCATTGCTGGTATAGCACATGCTTTCGTTGGAGGCCTGCGCTTTAGCAGTGATCACGTCACCGCCGTTGATGGAGAGGCCGGTAAAGGTGTAGGGGGTGCCTGAAGTCACGAGCTGATCGGCGAAAGAGGTAGCCGAACCGTTTTTATACAGGTACACCCGGGCCGTGCCGGCTGCAGCGGAGGCATTGGTGCGGGTCCAGCTGACCGTCACCTGGGCGGAGCCGGTGCCGGGGGTTACCGCGGTCAGGACCGGTGCGGCCGTACAGATATTGCCCATGGGGCTGGTGGTGGAGGTCGCGTCCTGCCACTGGTTCAGTACAATGGAAGGCTGCATATTGATATAGGCCTCGTACTGGGCGTTGGCATCTTTATAATTCGCATCGCTCAATCCATAAATATCGGACTTGGGGCCGCCCAGGGCACCTTTCGGCGCCATTACGGTAGTCGGGATCATCCGCAGGGACGAAGAAGTGGACAGGTTCAGCGAGGGCACCAGGGCGGTTACGGCGCCCCAGGGAACATACCAGTCGAGGTAAAAGTCGGGATCGCCGTTATCGTTGGTGCCGGCAATGGAAACCTGCGAATAGTCGGTATACGTATTAAAGGTCGTTCTCTGCGTGGGATTGCTGGTACCGTCTACGTTGATGATCTCCAGGCCCACCTGGCCGGCGGCCTGGGTGGTCAGCACCAGCTCGATCTCAAAGCCCGGGTTGCCGTTAACGCCGGTAGTGGCCGCTTCGTAGTTCGGATCCGCATTCGGGCCGGTAGCGCCAAACTTTCCATCGGCATCGATCAGTACGCTGAATCCTTTGGCTCCGGGGACGATCGATCCCATGCGCATGCGGAACATCAGGGCCTGTTTGGCCTGATCGAAGTACATATAGTACCCGCTGCTGGACGAATCGGGAACATAATCGGAAAACCGGCGGTTCGGCCCGCGGCGCAGGTCGCTGTTGGGCTCCTGCGAAAAGGCCTTTACCGTTTTGTAAGGCACCTCCGAATTGTAAATATCGGCGGTTCCGAAACCGGCGGTTCCCAGGGAGGCTTTGGACGCATAATCATCCCCGTTGGGATTGAGAATCAATTTGCCGGCGGCACTGGTGCTCTGCCGGATGATATACCCGGGCTTATAGGTTTGGGCACCTGCATGCAGGGAAAACAAAAAGAGAAAGAAGAAAAATACGAACAGGGAAGCTTTAGAGTAATTTCTCATAAATATGGGATTGGTACGGCGAACTATATGATCAGAAAGAATAATATCTAAACAGGGAAAGCCCTGTGAAAAAAGAAAGCTGCAAACGCTACAAGACCTGCGCATTTAATGATCCGTCAGCCACGTACTCCATCACACCACTTTAAACGCTTCCAGGGATCGAAACAGGGAGAAAAAAAACCGGCGGTACTATTCTTTCCGGCCATTATCGAACTAGAGGTTGCTTCTATTTAATTCTAAAGGATAACACACTTCACTGGTCATTATGATTTATAATGCAAAATACCTCAGGAGCATAATTGTTTCCACTTAACGCTTTGAAAATCCAATTATTAAAGCTGGAATGGCTCTTTTTGTCGGCAGAAGGGCTTTTCTGTCGGTGATTTTTTTCATGCAGGCTATTTCCTGGCAAAAGGGTAAGTAAAACCACTGTTTAAATCGGTGCCCGGAAAAGCGCAAAAGATTTCCACAAGGAAGGCATGTGTAATTTCCCCGGCACCAAAACAAAAAGCCAGGAGGATGGACCTCCTGGCTTTAGCCTATCTGGCTGTTTTCTGCGGCTGCTTTTTTATTTCACCAGCTTCACCTCCAGCGGCCTGCCGTCTACCAGGGCCCGCAGCACGTAGGTGCCGTTGGCCAGGCTGCCGGCGAAACCTGCCGGGAAAGCGTTTTTCCCTTTCTCCAGGTTCACCTGGCGGGTACTGAGAATACGACCGTTCATATCGGAGAGCACCAGCACTGCCCTCTGCCTGGTGGCGGCGGTGATGGAAATGACCGAACCGGGCTGCAGCGGGTTGGGATACACCTCCAGCCCTGTGGTCAGGCCGGCGCCCGGATCCAGGCTGACGACGGCGCTGTACATATACCTGCCATCGATGTCTACCTGGCGGATGCGGTACCAGGTGCGCACACCCGGGAAGCGGGCATCTTCGAACCGGTATTCTTTCACTGCCGACCGGGCAGAATCGTAGGGCACCGTGCCGGCCACGGTAAAGCTGGTACCGTTGGTGCTGCGTTCCACCTCGTAGTGCAGCACGTTCTGTTCGTCGGCCACCATCCAGGATACCAGGGCATTTCGGCCTGCCAGCACGGCTTTCACGGAGAGGAATCGAACGGGGAGCACGGTGGCCGCCAGTTGAAAGGCTGCATTTCTCCAGTCACGGTCGATAGAAGCAATATTGCTCTGCTGGGCAGGAGAAACACTGCTGCCGAGGGCACCGCCGAAGCCGTAGACCGTTACCGTAGGGCCGCCCGCCGGCACGCTTTCGAAGCGATCGTCCAGGCCATCGCCGTCCGTATCCTGGCCGGTAAGACTGACAACATCATCCGCCACGGCATTCCGGTTGAAATCGTTTCCTTCTACCAGGTCCGCCTGGCCATCATTATCCGTATCGGTATCGGTATAATCGGGATTGTCGGCACCATCGGTATTCACCGGCGTAATTCCGTTGGAGGCAAGGCCGGCAAACGACGCATTATTGTTGTCATACTGGTCATCTATGCCATCGGCATCGCTGTCCACACCCGAAGGAGGAACATAGCTGAAGGTACCCTGCCCCTCTACGTTATCGGTAATACCGTCATCATCCGCATCGATATCCAGGAAGTCGGCGCTGCCGGAGGCATCGGTGTTGGGCAAGCCCAGCGAACCCAATGCATCCACGGTATTGCTCCAGCCGTCGGCCCCGGTGGTGCCGTCGGCAATGCCGTCGTTGGCGGCATCGGCCAGGCCTGCTTCCCGCACATCCAGTATGCCGTCGTCATCGGCATCCAGGTCGAGCATATTGATCAGCCCCTTACCGTCGAAGTTGTCCCCGGCGGAATAGGTAGTGGGAAGGTTATTAGTACCTAACGTGCTGCCGGTGGTGATGATGGCCGTGCCCAAAGCTGCGGAGGTGTTGTTGTTCAGCGGATCGACACTGTCGATAAAGCCGTCGTTGTCCGCATCGGCCGAAGCATCCAGCTTGCCGTCGTTGTCGCTGTCTACGCCGCCCTGTTCGATAATGTCCGGAATGCCGTCGTTATCGCTGTCCAGGTCGAGGTAGTTGGCCACACCGTCGCCATCGAAGTCGAATACACCGCCGCCCGTGCTGCCGCCGTTGGCGTCCAGGGTTTTGAGGTTGATGCCGCCCTGCGAAGGATCGTAGCTGTTCTGCCAGCCGTTGCCATCCGCATCACTGAGGGCGTCCACCCGGCCGTCGCCGTCGTTGTCCACGCCTCCCAGTTCGACGAGGTCGGGCACAGCGTCGTTGTCGCTGTCCAGGTCGTAGGGATTGGGACGGCTGTCGCCATCGGCATTGGCCTTGGTATAGGAATCGGCTTTGCCGTCGTTGTTGGCATCGGCGCCGGTGGACAGCAGGGTATTGGCCGTGTTCTCCGCCGTACCATCGTTGCCCACATCGCCGTCGATCGCATCCGCCAGGCCATCGCCGTCGGCATCGTCAAAGGCGTCCACCTTGCCTGTATGGTTATTGTCCGTGCCGCCGGCCTCGGTAATATCGGCCAGGCCGTCATTGTCTGAATCCAGGTCATAGGGGTTGGGCAGGTTGTCACCATCGGTATTGCCGGTGCCTTGCGGATAAGTATCCGGGCGGCCGTCGCCATTGCCATCCGTACCGGTGAGGAGCAACACTTTGCCCGTATTCTCGGCCGTGCCGTCGTTGCCCACGTCGCCGTCCACGGTATCATCCAGGCCGTCGCCGTCGGTATCGCCATAGTTGTCGAGGCGGCCGTCGCCGTTGGCATCCACGCCTCCCACTTCGGCCACATCAGGAATGCCGTCGTTGTCGGAATCCAGGTCATAGATATTGACAACGCCGTCGCTGTCGGTATCGAGACTGCCCAGGGTCGTGCCGCCGGTGGAGGCATCGTAGGTATTTATAAGGCCGTCGTTATCGCTGTCGCTGGAAGCGAAGGCACCGGTGTAGTCCACCCGGCCGTCGCCGTTGGTGTCCACGCCGCCGGCTTCCACCAGGTCGGCAATGCCGTCGTTGTCGCTGTCCAGGTCCCATGAATTGATCAGCCCGTCCTTATCGTTGTCATAGGCATCGTTCACCCCGTCACCGTTGGTATCGGTGAAGGCAGGCAGGCCGGAACCGGGGCTGGTATCCATGTAGTTGCGGATGCCATCGCCATCGGCATCATCCAGCGGATCCACACCGCTGCTTTCCGCCTTGTCGGGAATGCCGTCGTTGTCATCGTCCAGGTCCGTGATATCGTCAATGCCGTCATTATCCGTATCCCCTATTTCCCTCCAGTCTCTTTCCGGCGTGGAAGGCGTGTTCACATTAGGATACGACAAGGGGGTGGCCCCGTTGGTGGGATTAATAGCCGCATCATCGGCATCATACTCGTCCAGCAGGCCATCGCCGTCGCTGTCGGTGGTGCCCACATAAGCGATCTCCGCACCGTCTATTATGTTGTTGCCGTTGGTATCCCAGCCTTCGATGCGGTCGCTGACGCCATCGTTGTCCGAACCCAGGTCGGTATAATCGGGATTGTCCGTACCATCGGTATTCACCGGCGTGATGCCGTTGGACGCGTTGCCGGCATAAGCAGCATCGTTATTGTCGTAGGCATCGTCAATGCCGTCGGCATCGCTGTCGGTTCCCGTAGGCGCCACGTACGCCAGGGTCAGCTGTCCTTCGATGACATCGGGGATACCGTCGTTGTCGCTGTCAATGTCCAGGTAGTTGGCGCCGCCAAAAGCATCCCGGTTGGGCAGGGTCAGTGAACCCAATGCATCCACGGTATCGCTCCAGCCGTCGGCCCCGGTGGTGCCGTCGGCAATGCCGTCGTTGGTGGCATCGGCCAGGCCTGCTTCCCGCACATCCAGTATGCCGTCGTCATCGGCATCCAGGTCGAGCATGTTGATCAGTCCCTTGCCGTCGAAGTTGTCCCCGGTGGAATAGGTAGTGGGAAGGTTATTAGTACCTAATGTGCTGCCGGTGGTGATGATGGCCGTACCCAAAGCTGCCGAAGTGTTGTTGTTCAACGGATCGACACTGTCGATAAAGCCGTCGTTGTCCACATCTGCAGTGGCGTCCAGCTTGCCGTCGTTATCGCTGTCTACGCCGCCCTGTTCGATAATGTCGGGAATGCCGTCGTTATCGCTGTCCAGGTCGAGGTAGTTGGCCACACCGTCGCCATCGAAGTCAAAGACGCTGCCGCCGGTAGCGGCGCCGTTGGCGTCCAGGGTTTTGAGGTTGATGCCGCCCTGCGTGGGATCGTAGGCGTTCTGCCAGCCGTTGCCGTCGGCATCCGCCAGCACATCGATCATACCGTTACCGTTGCTGTCGCGGCCGCCGCTTTCCACCAGGTCGGGCACACCGTCATTATCCGAATCGAGGTCATAGGGATTGGGACGGCTGTCGCCATCGGCATTGGCTTTTGTATAAGCGTCGGCCTTGCCGTCGTTGTTGGCATCGGCGCCGGTGGGCAGCAGGGCATTGGCGGTATTTTCCGCGGTGCCATCATTGCCCGCGTCCCCGTCGATCGCATCGGCCAGGCCATCGCGGTCCGTATCGATAAAGGTGTCCACCTTGCCATCATTATTATTGTCCGTGCCGCCGGCCTCGGTAATATCGGCCAGGCCGTCATTGTCCGAATCCAGGTCATAGGGATTAGGCAGGCCGCCACCATCGGTATTGGCCCTGCCTTGCGGATAGGTATCCGGGCGGCCGTCGCTGTTGCCATCGGTGCCGGTTACGATCAGGGCATTGGCCGTGTTCTCCGCCGTGCCGTCGTTGCCCACGTCGCCATCCACCACATCGGCCAGGCCATCACTGTCCACATCCGTCACGTTATCGAGGCGGCCGTCGCCGTTGGCATCCACGCCCCCTACCTCCGCTACGTCGGCGATGCCGTCGTTGTCGGAATCCAGGTCATAGGCGTTGGTAATGCCGTCGCCATCGGTATCGAGGTTGGCGATGGCCGTGCCGCCGGTAGAAGCGTCATAAATATTAATAAGACCGTCGTTGTCGCTGTCGTTGGATGCAAAGGTGCCGGCATAGTCCACCCGGCCATCGCCGTTGGTGTCCACGCCGCCGGCTTCCACGATATCGGGAATGCCGTCGTTGTCGCTGTCCAGGTCAAAGGCGTTGATGATCCCATTGAGATCGGCATCGAAAGCATCGTTGATGTTGTCGCCGTTGCGGTCCACAAAGAGGGGCACGCCAGGGATCGGGTCCCTGTCGAAGGTGTTGCGGATACCATCGTTGTCGTAGTCGCCCAGCGGATCCACGCCGTAGCTTTCCACCGTGTCGGGGATGCCGTCATTATCATCGTCGGCGTCCACCGCATCCGGAATGCCGTCATTGTCATTATCCACATCTTCCCTCCAGTCCCGTTCGGGTGTGAAGGGGTTGTCGGTATTCGGATGGAACAAAGGCGTTCTGCCGTTGGTGGGATTGATGGCCGCATTATTGGTGTCGTACTCGTCCAGCAGGCCGTCGCCATCGGTATCGGTAGTGCCCACGTAGGCGATCTCCGAGCCGTCGATGATGTTGTTGCCGTTAAAGTCCCAGCCTTCGACGCGGTCGTTGATACCGTCGTTGTCCGAACCGATGTCCGTATAATCAGGGTTGTCCACCCCATCGGTGTTGACGGGGGTAATGCCGTTACTGGCGCCGCCGGCATAAGCCGCGTCGTTGTTGTCGTAGGCATCGTCGATGCCATCGGCATCGCTGTCAGCCCCCGACGGAGCCACGTAACCCAGGGTGGTCTGTCCTTCGATGATATCCGGGATACCGTCGTCATCCGAGTCGATATCGAGGTAGTTGGGTCGACCGAAAGCATCCTGGTTAGGCAGGATCAGCGAGGGGAGTGCGTCCACCGTATCGCTCCAGCCGTCGGCACCCGGGGTACCGTCGGCTATGCCATTAGTATCACTATCCGCCAGACCGGCTTCGCGTACGTCCAGTATGCCGTCGTCGTCGGCGTCCAGGTCCAGCATGTTGACCAGGCCTTTGCCGTCGAGGTTGTCGCCGGCGGAGTAAACCGTGGGCAGGCTGTTGCTCAAAGGACCGGAAGCGGTAATGATGGGTGTGCCCAAAGCCGCCGACGTGCTGTTGTTCAGCGGGTCCACGATGTCGGCAAAGCCATCGTTGTCCACATCGGTGGTGACATCCACCTTGCCGTCGTTGTTGCTGTCCACCCCACCCTGCTCGATGATGTCGGGAATACCGTCGCCATCGCTATCCAGGTCGAAGTAGTTGGGCACTCCGTCGCCGTCGAAGTCGTACACGCCGCCGCCGGCACCGGCGCCGTTGGCGTCGAGCGTTTTGAGGTTGATGCCGCCCTGCGTGGGATCGTAGCTGTTCTGCCAGCCGTCGCCGTCCGGATCGCTGATCACGTCGATCCGTCCGTCGCCGTTGCTGTCCACGCCGCCCTGTTCAATGAGGTCGGGCACGCCGTCGTTGTCCGAATCCAGGTCGTAGGGGTTGGGCAGGTCGCCGGCATCGGCATTGGCCTTTGGATAAGTGTCGGGACGGCCATCGCCGTTGTTATCAGGCCCTGTATATATTAATACATTGGCAAAGTTCTCCGCAACGCCGTCGTTGCCCACGTCGCCGTCCACCGCGTCGGCCAGGCCGTCGCTGTCCGTATCGGTAGCGGGATCAAACTCCCCATCGTTGTCGGTATCGGTACCGCCGGCCTCCAGCACATCCGGTAAGCCGTCGTTATCGGAATCCAGGTCATAAGCGTTGGGTATACCGTCCTTGTCGGTATCGAGGTTGGCAATGGCCGTTCCGCCGGCCGACGGATCGTATTTATCCGCCACGCCATTGCCGTTGGTGTCGGTAAAGGGACCGTCCACCCGGCCATCGCCGTTGGTGTCCACGCCGCCGGCTTCCACCAGGTCGGGGATGCCGTCGTTGTCGCTGTCCAGGTCAAAGGCATTGATGATGCCGTTCCTGTCGGCATCGAAGGCGTCGTTGATGCCATCGCCGTTGCTGTCGGTAAAGGCCGGCACACCCGCGATGGGGGTAGTATCGCGGTAATTGGGGATGCCGTCGTTATCGGCATCACCCAGCGGGTCCACGCCGTAGCTTTCCACCGTATCGGGAATGCCGTCGTTGTCATCGTCCGCGTCCACCGTATCGGGCACACCGTCGTTGTCGGTATCCAGGTCCTCCCGCCAGTCCCTTTCCGGTGTGGAGGGATTGTCCACGTTGGGATAGGACGAAGGCGTGGTGTTGTTGGTAGGATTGGTAGCCGCATCATTGACATCGTACTCGTCCAGCAGGCCGTCGCCATCGGTATCGGTAGTGCCCACGTAGGCGATTTCGCCCGCGCCGATGCTGTTGTTGCCATTGGTATCCCAGCCTTCGATGCGGTCCGGCACGCCATCATTGTCCGAATCCGTGTCGATATAATCCGGCTCGTCCACGTTGCCGGTATTGACGGGGGCAATGCCGTTATTGGCGCCCCCGGCATAAGCCGCGTCGTTGTTGTCGTAGGCATCGTCGATGCCGTCGGCATCGCTGTCAGCCCCCGACGGAGCCACGTAACCCACCGTGGTCTGTCCTTCGATGATATCCGGGATACCGTCGTCATCCGAGTCGATATCGAGGTAGTTGGCGCCACCCTTTGCATCGGTATTGGGCAGGTTCAGCGATGCCAGGGCATCCACCGTATCGCTCCAGCCGTCGGCACCCGTGGTACCATCGGCTATACCATTATTATCGCTGTCGGCCAGACCGGCTTCGCGTACGTCCAGTATGCCGTCGCCATCGGCGTCCAGGTCCAGCATGTTGACCAGGCCGGTACCATCCAGGTTGTCACCTGCCGAATAAACGGTGGGCAGGCTGTTGCTCAAAGGACCGGAGGCGGTAATGAGCGCCGTACCCAAAGCCGCCGACGTGCTGTTGTTCACCGGGTCCACGCTGTCGGCAAAGCCGTCGTTGTCCACATCGGCGGTGGCGTCCACCTTGCCGTCGTTGTTGCTGTCCACGCCACCCTGCTCGATGAGGTCCGGAATACCATCGCCATCGGAGTCGAGGTCGAGGTAGTTGGCCACACCGTCGCCGTCGAAGTCAAAGACGCTGCCGCCGGTAGCGGCGCCGTTGGCGTCCAGGGTTTTGAGGTTGATGCCGCCCTGCGTGGGATCGTAGGCGTTCTGCCAGCCGTTGCCGTCGGCATCGCTGCTGCCATCCACCCGTCCGTCGCCGTCGTTGTCCGCACCGCCCTGCTCGATCAGGTCGGGCACACCGTCGTTGTCCGAATCCAGGTCATAAGGGTTGGGCAGGCCCGCACCGTCGGCATTGGCCTTTGTATAAGCGTCGGCCTTTCCATCGTCGTTGGCATCCGGCCCGGTGGAAAGCAGGGTATTGGCCGTGTTCTCCGCCGTGCCGTCGTTATTGGCATCGCCGTCGTACGCGTTGGCAAAGCCGTCGCCGTCGCTGTCGGTGAAGGTATCCACCTTACCGTCATTGTTATTATCGGTACCACCGGCCTCGGTAATGTCGGAAAGGCCGTCGCCATCGCTGTCCAGGTCATACGGATTGGGCAGGCCGGCGCCATCGGTATTATTAATGCCTTGCGGGTAGGTATCCGGCCGGCCGTCGTTGTTAGCATCGGCCCCGGTAAGGAGCAGGGCTTTGGCGGTATTCTCCGCCGTGCCGTCGTTGCCCACGTCGCCGTCCACGGTATCGTCCAGGCCGTCCCTATCGGTATCGTTAAAGTTGTCCAGGCGGCCGTCGCCGTTGGCGTCCACGCCCCCCACTTCGGCCACGTCGGCGATGCCATCGTTGTCGGAGTCAAGGTCCAGGTAGTTGGCGATGCCGTCGCCGTCGGTATCGAGGTTGGCAATGGCCGTACCGCCGGTGGTCGGATCGTACCTGTTGATCAGGCCGTCGTTATCGGAGTCGTTGGCCGCAAAGGTGCCGCTGTAGTCTGCGCGGCCATCGCCGTTGGTGTCCACGCCGCCGGCTTCCACGATATCGGGGATACCGTCGTTGTCGGAGTCGAGGTCAAACTGGTTGATGATGCCGTCGCCGTCCTTATCCAGGCTGGCGCATACGCCGGCCGCATTCAGGGTGCAGAACTGGGCATCGCGGTAATTGGGAATGCCGTCGTTGTCCGCATCGCCGGTTGCATCCAGGCCGCCGCTTTCCACCGTGTCGGGGATGCCGTCCTCGTCGTCATCCTGGTCCACCGCATCCGGGACCGCATCGGGACCCGCATTGGTGATCTGGTAATAAATGTTTTTGGAAACGTCGGTGCAATTATCGGAGAACCGGGTTGCCCGTACGCGCCAGTTGTAGATCCCCGCCGTTGTGGGCATGGTGACATTGCTGAAGGTGACCACGCCGCCCGAAGGATACAGGGGTTTTGCCAGGTCCGCGCCCGTAGCGGCATCTTCAAGAATGTACAGCACGCCTGTTTCCGCCCCCGTAACCGTGATGGTCTGGGTGGCGGCACCTATATAATAAGGAGCAGCCAGGGTAGAGGATCCGCCCGGGGAAACAGTAAAGGCGGTGCCAATAGGCCGGCAGCCTACCGTTACGGACGATCCGCAGGGAGCACTTACGGCCGCACCCGTAGCCTGGGTAGCGGCGGTGAGCACACCGCCGGCATACAGGATGTTGTAGCCCGCAGCCGCAGTGTTGTTGTTGACGGTAATGCTCCAGGTGGTAGCGCCGCTTACAGTAGCCGCGCCAATGGTATCGCTGTCCTGCAGCAGGCGTACCGTTCCGGTGAAGGGAGCTGAAAAGGTCCCGGTTACCGTTACAGGACCGGTGGTTTCCGCATACGTACCGGTTACGCTGGCACAGACGGTACTGGGAGCACTTAAAACGGTGGCCGTACCGGAGGCGGCACTTACCGAACAGGTGCCGTTCTGCGCGGTGGCATAATAGGTTTGTCCTGCCACCACCGTGGTAGTAACGGTCCATTGGCCGTTGGCGCCCACCACGGCATTGCTGCCCACCTGCGTGTTGGAAGAATTGTACACCCGGATAATGGTGCCGGCGGGTTCCGTGGAAGTACCGCTGATGGAATTGGCGCCTGCCACCAGGCTTCCGGAGGCATTGGTGGTGATCGTGGGCTGGGTGGTAAAGCAGGTGACCGAACGGGTAACGCGGTTGCTGGCGCAGAGGCCGGAAGACTGGGCCGATACGCCCAGCACGTCGCCCGCATTCATGACCACATTGGCAAAAGTATAGGCGCCGCCGGCACCTGCCGTAGTGGTGCCATACAACTGGCCGTTGCTGTACAGGCGGATAAAGGAATTTGCCGCCGCCGTGCCCGATACCGTATTGGTACCGGAATAGAAGGTGGCCTGGGTAATGGTGGGATCGGCTGTTTGCGTCAAACCGATACAGGAGCGTATAAAATCCGATTCGCACTGGCCCGGGGCCTGCACCGTATAGGCATAGCTGCCCGCGGGAATATCCGGAGAGCCGCCACCGCAGGGATCGTTGTTTTGCGTATTGGCCCCCTGGTACTCCCAGGTGGTAGCGGTGGGGTAGGTAACCAGGAAGCCCGTGGGAGAGGCGGCAGCATCCGAAGCATATAAGGTGGTGCCGGTGGACGTCTGGCTGTAAATCCGTACCGAGGTTCCGGCAGGCCGCGTACCGCTGATGCCCCGGACGGTGGCGCAGGTAACGGCAAAGCCGGTGGAAGAAGTAAGGTTGGTGCAGCCCACTACCCTTACGGAGTTGGACTGGAGGCAGGACGACTCGCCCGAAGCCTGGGCTTTGGCATAGAAAACGTCGTTGGCCGCCGCCGTAACGTTGGAGATGGTCCAGGTGCCGCCGCTGCTTATGGTGGCCGTCGTAGGCCAGGCCACGCCGTTTTTGTACAGGGTGATCACGGCGGTCTGCGGTACCGAAGTGGGGTCTGCCGCCGTCCACCGGCCGCTGATGTTCACCGTACCGGCACCTATGGGTGCGTTCAGCGTGGGCGCCGCCGTACAGGTGGCCTGGATGCCGGCGCCGGCATTGGTGACATCGGAAAAGCGAAAGGCGGGCTGGGCATTCACCACCGTTTCCCAGCTCCGCATATAGTTATTATAGAGGGCGTCATTAAAGCCGTACGTATCCGACTTCGGACCGCCCACCGCCCCTTTCGGCGCCATCACCGTGGTGGCTGCCAGGCGCAGGGGCGTGGAAGCCGTTACCCCGTAAGGCGCCAGGTCGGCAATGGGCACATAAAAATCGTATAAGTAATCATTGTCTCCCGATACCGTTGACCGGGCGATGGAAACGATATGACTGGAATTCAGGGGATAGGTCCTGACGGGGTTGGTTGCGGCATCCTGGCCGTCCACGTTGTATACTGCCACCTGGAAGCCTGTTTCCAGCACGATCTCCAGCTCGAAGCCCGGGTTGCCGTTGATGCCGGTTGTGGCGGGCCGGTAATTGGGATCGGCATAAGGGCCGCTGCCGCCAAACTTAAGGTCCGTATCCAGCAGGATGCTGTATCCCTTGGCCCCGCTGACGATACTGCCCAAGCGGAGGCGGAATAGAATATTGGTGCCGTCGTTATAAATGTAAAAGCCGCTCTCCGTGCCATCGGCGGAGCGAACCAGGTCGGTAAAACGGGTGTTTGGTCCCCGCAACAGGTCCGATGTCGGCTCCACCACGAAAGGTGGAACGGTTTTGTAGGGGATCTCGCTGTTGCCGGCTCCCACGTCGGAGGAGGAAAAGCCGCTGGTAGTGGCCGATGTATACCCGTCCTGGTTGGGATCGAGCACCGCGCTCCGCGTATTGGTGGGCGGCTGAATGATCAATCCCGGTGATTGGGCCCTCCCGGTAAACGTAAGGGCGCACAGGCATAAAACAACTCCCAGCAAAGAAAGCTTCGTGTACATTTCTCTCATAGAATAGGCACTATTAGGACTGAAAATTTTGAAAATGAAAGCAAGGCTACCGACTTCCTGCACCTGCTACCCGTTGAACCCTCTCCATGGATACAGCCTCTTTATTTTCGGAATGTATAAGACACTTGCTTCCTTTTACCTAGCAGCATCAAAGGAGCAGGTATATCCTTTCAAAATTTTGCAAAGAAGTTGCCATTTTTGGCGTTCTGCTCCATATCCCCGTTGTAAAAAATGGGCGAAGGCGCCCTGATGAAATGGGGAATCGGGAAAACTTTTAATTTTCAATTCGGCTGAGAGCCTCTACCATTCTGTCTTCCAGGCAAATAGGCCTGCCCTGTGCGTTAAGGCCAACCCTTTAAAATCATTAGACGTTTTCGCTTAATAAAATCGGGAAGCATTCCTTCGGGCGGACAGCTGATTACAGGATCAAAGGAGCATTTTTCTCAACATATTCTAAATCAACCACCTCCAATCTTCCCCTGGCATTTGTTTTTATAGGCAGTTTGTTGAAGCCCGTGTAGAAACTTTCCTGAAGGAAACGAAACAAAATCCGCTGCAAAACCGTTATGTTCCCGGAATCCTTAGGGCGGTTTCCCCAGTTAGCTATGGACTTGCCCTCGTTTCGTTTAAGAAATTCTACTTACAGGTTCGCAAAAGTTTCACATAATTGTCTTTCTTTTAATTTTTCCTTGCCGGCCGGAGCTGCCTGTTTTTCCTATTTTGGCTTGTCATTTCACATGGCGCCGCCATGCCCGGACGCAGGCTGGTTCCGGAAATAGATAAACGCATAACCTTACCATGAATCAATCCTTCGACCCTGAACACCACTTTTCCAACACCGCTTTTGACACTGCGCAGTTCTTCAGCCTTTCCATCGACCTGTTCTGCATTGCCGGTACGAACGGCTACTTTAAAAAGGTCAATCCCGCTTTCTCCGCCCTCCTGGGTTTTACCGAGGAGGAGCTGCTGGCCCTACCCTTTATGGACCTGATACACCCTGACGACCGCCATAAAACCCAATTGGAAAGCCATGCTGTCCGCCAGGGACAGAAATCGGGGTCCTTTGAAAACCGGTACCGGACAAAAACAGGGGAATATATCTGGCTGTCGTGGTCGTCGACCCTGGTGGAAAAGGAAGGACTGATCTATGCTGTGGCCAAGGACATTACGGACAAAAAGAGGAACGAGCAACGGCTCAAGGAAGCCTGCGACCGTTATGAAACGCTGTTCAACAATGCGCCCCTGCCCCAATTGATCTACGAGCTGGAGCACCTGCGCCTGGTAGACGTGAACGATGCCGCCGTCGGGCATTATGGCTACAGCCGCGAGGAATTCCTCCGCCTGACGCTGTACGATATCCGGCCCCCCGAAGACCACCCGGCCTTCCACCGGACGGCCCGGCGCCTGCGGACCGAAAAAGGCACCCTCCGGCTGATGGGCACCCACCTCAAAAAAAACGGCGAACAAATAAAAGTGGAACTGATCACCACCCGGGTCGATTACCAGGGCCAGCGCGTCCGGCTGACGACCGTCAACGATATCACCGATAAAATCAGGCTCCAGGAACGGCTGACGCGGCAAAAGGTCCAGGAGCAGCGCAAGATCACCCAGACCTCCCTGGCCGCCCTGGAAAAAGAACGGCAGCATATTGGCAAGGAGCTGCACGACAACGTGAACCAGGTCCTCGCCAGCACCAAGATGTTCCTGGAGCTGGCGCTGGTACGGCCCGACATCTGCGGTTCCCTGCTGGAAAAATCCATTGAGCAGATTGCCCGGGCCATGGAGGAGATCCGGCTGCTTTCCCGCTCCCTGGCGGCGCCACCGGTGCGGGAAATCGGGCTACTGAGCGCCATACAGAACTCCCTGCAGCCCTACCTGCTGGCCAATAAATTTGCCGTCCACCTGTCCACCGAAGGCGACCTGGAACAGCTGCACCCCGACATCCAGTCGACCGTTTTCCGGATCGTGCAGGAACAGATGAACAACATCAGCAAGCATGCCGAAGCCGCCAACGTATGGCTGCACCTGGCCGCCGGCCCCGATGCGGTGGAGGTGCGCCTGAAGGACGACGGCAAAGGCTTCGACACCTCCGTGGTGGGAGCGGGCATCGGCCTGAAGAACATCCGCAGCCGGGTGGCCCTGTTGCAAGGCAACGTCTGGATCCAGTCGCAGCCGGCAGAGGGCTGCACCCTTTCCGTGTTCCTTCCGCGCCAGCCCCAATAAAAAAAGCGGCCCGAAGGCCGCCTTTTTTTATTATAGGAAGTTATGTACTTATTTGTACTGGGCGATGATGCTGTTTGCCAGCTCCACCATCTTCTTCACACCGGCTTCGGGCAGGTTGCCTTTCTTGAACTCAGCCAGTACATCGGGCAGTTTGTTTTCCATTTCCAGCAGGAATTGTTCTTCAAACTCGCGTACTTTCCTCACCGGCACGTTGCGCAACAGGCCCTGGGTACCCAGGTAAATGATGGCTACTTGCTTTTCTACGGAGAAGGGAGAATACTGGGGCTGTTTCAGGATCTCCACGTTACGGGCACCTTTGTCCAGTACCAGCTTGGTAGCGGGGTCGAGGTCGCCACCGAACTTGGAGAAGGCTTCCATCTCGCGGTAGAGGGCCTGGTCGAGCTTCAGGGTACCGGCTACCTTCTTCATGGATTTGATCTGGGCGTTACCACCTACGCGGCTTACCGAGATACCCACGTTGATGGCGGGACGGATACCGGCGTTGAACAGGTTACCTTCCAGGAAGATCTGGCCATCGGTGATGGAGATCACGTTGGTCGGGATGTAGGCGGATACGTCACCGGCCTGGGTTTCGATGATCGGCAGGGCGGTCAGCGAGCCACCACCTTTTACCAGGTGACGGATGCTTTCCGGCAGGTCGTTCATTTCCTTGGCCACTTCGTCGTTGTTGATCACCTTGGCGGCGCGCTCCAGCAGACGGCTGTGCAGGTAGAATACGTCACCGGGATAGGCTTCGCGGCCGGGCGGGCGACGCAGCAGCAGCGACACCTCGCGGTAGGCTACGGCCTGCTTGGACAGGTCATCATAAATGATCAGGGCCGGGCGTCCGGTATCGCGGAAGAACTCACCGATGGCAGCACCAGCGAAGGGAGCGTAGAACTGCAGGGGAGCGGGCTCGGAAGCGGAGGCGGCTACGATAACGGTGTAGTCCATGGCGCCGGCATCGGCCAGGGTCTTCATAACACCGGCGATGGTGGAGGCTTTCTGGCCAATGGCTACGTATATGCAATACACAGGCTTGCCTGCGTCGTAGAACTCTTTTTGGTTGATGATGGTATCGATACAGATGGCGCTCTTACCGGTTTGACGGTCGCCGATCACCAGCTCACGCTGACCACGACCGATGGGGATCATGGCGTCGATGGCTTTGATACCTGTTTGCAGGGGTTCTTTAACCGGCTCGCGGTAAATTACGCCCGGGGCTTTACGCTCCAGGGGCATTTCGTAACGCTGACCGGCGATGGGGCCTTTACCGTCGATCGGTTCGCCCAGGGTGTTGACTACGCGGCCAACCATGCCTTCGCCAACTTTGATAGAGGCGATCTGGCCGGTGCGGCGTACTTTGGCGCCTTCCTGGATCACACCCATTTCACCCATCAATACAACACCTACGTTGTCTTCTTCAAGGTTCAGGGCAATAGCGCGCACACCGTTTTCAAATTCCACCAGTTCACCATAACGAACATTACCCAGGCCGTACACACGGGCAATACCGTCACCTACCTGGAGTACCGTACCTACTTCTTCCAGGTCGGCAGAGGCGTTGAAGTTGCTCAACTGCTGACGCAGTATGGCACTTATCTCATCTGGTTTAATTTCTACCATGATTTTTATTAATTATAAAGTAAAGTTGAAAAAATTGTTAGTTGAATAGTTGTTCCTTCACGAAAAAAAAGGCCGCAGCCCTTTTCTTACCTGATATTATAAATAAAATCGTTGTTCTGGAACTGGCGTTCGATTTCCTTCAGGTCGTGGGCAATGGAAACGTCGACCATCTTGTCGCCGGTCTGGAGTACGAAACCGCCGATGAGCTTTTCGTTCACGCTGGTCTCCAGGTCGAGGTTCTTGATGTTGCCGGCTTTCTTCACCTGCTCCACGATGGCGTTCTTTACCGCTTCGCTGATGGGAGCGGCGGTGGTCAGCTTCACCGTGCGGATGCCTTTGATGTCCTTGTATTGCTGGATAAAGGCGGTGATGATCTCGGGCAGGGCCGATTCGCGGCTTTTATTGACCAGCAGCTTGGCAAAGGCGGCCGTCAGGGGGCCCACCTTGGTGCCCATCACGGCCGTCAGGATCTTTTCTTTCTTGTCGGCGCTGATGATGGGGCTGCGCAGGAAGTTCAGAAATTCGCGGTTGCTGCGGGTAATGTTCTGCAGCAGCACCATGTCGGCATAAACTTTTTCCAGCTGGCCCTGTTCCTGTGCCAGGTCGATCAACGACTTCGCGTACCTTGCTGCTAAACGTGGATTAAGCATTTTTATGAAATTTCAGGGACCGGCCTTTCGAGCTCAAGGCACAAGGGTTGGTTCTTGTGCCTTGAAATGCGGTGCCGGGTCCTGGTTGATTAATTTAATTTCACCTCTCCTACCAGGCCTTTGATGTGGGCTTCCTGGGCTTCCGTGGTCGACAGCTGCTTGCGCAGGATCTTTTCGGTCACCTCGATGGCGAGCTGGCCTACCTGGTTTTTCACGTCGGTTAGGGCTGCCATTTTCTGGGCCTGGATAGCCTGCTGGGCTTCAGCGATGATCTTGGAAGCTTCGGCTTTCGCCTGCTCCTTGGCTTCGTTTACAATGCGGTCTTTGGTTTCGCGGGCTTCTTTCAGCATCACGGATCTTTCTTCGCGGGCCTTGGCCATCAGTTCTTCGTTCTCGCTTTTCAGCTGGGCCATCTCCGCCTTTACGCGCTTGGCGCTTTCCAGCGAATCGGCAATGGTACGTTCGCGCTCGCCCAGGGAAGCCAGAATGGGTTTCCAGGCGAATTTGCGGAGGACAATCAACACAATAATGAACGCTACCAGCGTCCAGAAGATCAAGCCCAATGCGGGTGTGAGCAGACTCATATGATAATTTCTAGTTTAAAGATTCGTTTTGCAAGCGGCTTCGGGTTGCCCTTCCACCTCCATTCGTTTGTTTTCAATACTGTTGCCAAACCGGGGGTTTGGAAGTAACGGCACCCGTTCGCCCTGTGCTTGGGGTGCCGTTAGCTTTTTTAGTTGGCCTATACGAACATTGCCAGGATACCGGCAATTACGGCAAACAGACATACACCCTCGATAAAGGCTGCAGTCAGGATCATGTTTGCACGGATGTCGTTAGCAGCCTCCGGCTGACGGGCGATAGATTCTACCGCGCCGCGGCCGATTTGACCGATACCGATACCAGCGCCGATTGCAGCGATACCTGCACCTAAAGCGCCACCAGCATTAGCCCAGGCTACAGTGCTCAACAAAACAGTGATTAAATCCATAATTGTGCTTTTATAAATGATTAATGAAAAAACGTTGATTAGGCTCCGTATACGGGTTCGTCGTGATGTCCGTGTCCGTGGTCGTCGCCGTGGTGGGCCTCTTCAATGGCCTGGCCGATGAATACCGACGTCAGGTTGGTGAAGATGAAGGCCTGGATAAAGGCTACCAGGATCTCGATGAAATAAATGAATACGGAGAAGCCGATGGAGATCACCGAGAAGCCGGCGCCTACACCTTTGCTCAGGTTACCGAAGATGAAGATCAGGGAGATCAGACAGATGATGATGATGTGACCGGCCAGCATGTTGGCAAACAGACGGACGATCAGGGCGAAGGGCTTGGTGAACATGCCCAGGATCTCTACCGGGATCATGATGGCTTTCACGCCGCCGGGAACGGGCGGGTTGAAGATGTGGCTCCAGTAGTGCTTGTTACCGCTGAAGGTGATGACCAGGAAGGAGATCACACCCAGCACCAGCGTAAAGGCGATGTTGCCGGTTACGTTGGCCGATCCGGGGATCAGGCCGAAAATGTTGTTGATGAGGATAAAGAAGAATACGGTCAGCAGGTAGGGCATGTACTTCAGGTACTTATTACCCAGGTTGGGCTTAGCCACCTCGTCACGCACAAACGTGATCACCGGCTCGATCGCATTCTGGAAGCCTTTAGGAGCGGTAGTCACGCCCTGGCCTTTGCTGTATTTTTTAGCGACGTTGATCATCACCACTACCAGCACGATAAGGGCGAGGATCATCTGCACGACGTTGCGGGTCAGCGAGAAGTCGTATACCTGCACGCCTTCTTCTACCGGAACCACCTTGTTTTCTACCAGGCGGTAGCCGTCCACTTCCTCGTGTCCGTGGTGGAAACGGGCGGAGCTGAAGGTAGAGAGGCCTTTCTGGGGCGAGTATAAGATTACGGGCAGGGGCAGGGTGGCGTGGTGCTCCTGGCCGTCGCTGCCTTCGTAGGAAAAGAAGTGAAATTCGTGAGCATCCAGAACGTGTCCGAAGATAACTTCGTTGGCATCGAATTTGTTTTCTTCATGAGCTTCTTCGCCCCCTTCCAGATGAACCTGCTCTTCGTGGGCAGTTTCGCCTTCGTGGTGTTCCTGGGCAAATGTAGGAGAGCCGAAAGTAAAGCTGATTAAGCTGAAAGCCGCTACCAACAAGCGTTTCACACGTTTAGAGATCATATCCTGTTTTGAAATTTGCCGCAAAGATAAGGAAGCACTGTTGATTTAATGTGCAGAATTTGTTCTTTAAACAGATAATTCTGACCCTCGCGCTCTGCCCTTTCGGGATTCGTCGCCCCACCCCAACATTGTCAGAATGACGGGAAAATCTCTGCCATAATAGTTTTTTCATTAATGCTATATATTGGCAATTACTACCCCAATAACCGACCCGTTTCTATTTTTTCGTTAATTATTTCTTTTCTTTAAGAGAAAATACCCCAGACAGATAAGTAAACGAGTAACATTTAATAAAAATTTCATGCAACTACGGCCCACCCCGCACACCCCATCCATCCTGCCCGGCTACCGGGAAGTGCAGGATCGTGCAGGACAGTGCCGGCGGTCCGTTCAGACCAGCGTTTGCTTTTTGTCGAACTGCATCTGGTGCAGCTTCGCGTAAAAGCCGCCCTTTTCCAGGAGCTCGCTGTGCGACCCGACCTCCTTCACCTCGCCCTTGTCCAGCACGATGATCTTGTCGGCCCGCTGGATGGTGGAGAGCCGGTGGGCAATAATAATAGAGGTACGGCCGGCAATAAGGGTATGAATAGCCTTTTCAATCAGTAGTTCGCTTTCGGTATCAATGGAAGAGGTAGCCTCGTCCAGGATCAGGATGGAGGGATCGTACAGCAGGGCCCGGATAAAGGACAGCAGTTGCCGCTGGCCCAGCGAAAGGGTGGCGCCCCGCTCCATGACATTATAATTATAGCCGCCGGGCAGGCTCATGATAAAGTCGTGCATGCCGATCAGCCGGGCCGCCTCCTCCACCCGGGCGGGGGAAATGTCGGGGTTGCGCAGGCTGATGTTGTCCATGACCGAACCCGAAAACAGGAAGACGTCCTGCAGCACCACGCCGATATTGCGGCGCAGCCGGTCGAGCCGGAAGTCCTCCACCGGCACGTCGTCGATGCGGATCTGGCCTTTATTGATCTCGTAGAGGCGGTTCAGCAGGCTGATGATGGTGGTCTTGCCGCTACCGGTATGCCCGACGATGGCTACCGTCTGCCCGGGCTCCACCACGAAGCTGACGTCTTTGAGCACATACTTGTCGCCGGTATAGGCAAACCACACCCGGTCGAAGTCGATCTTTCCCCGCAGGGAACCGGCAGGCGCATAGGCCCCTCCGGCCGCAGGCGGGATAAAGTCGTCGTTGTCGAGCACCTTGAACACCCGGTCGCTGGCGATGATGCCCATCTGCAGCACGTTGAACTTATCGGCGATCACCCGCAGCGGGCGAAAGATCAGGTTGAGGTACTGGATAAAGGCCACCAGGATGCCGGCATCCAGCCGCTGCCCCGAGCCCCACCAGACGATCAGGCCCATGGAGGTGGCCAGGATGATCTCCACCACGGGAAAAAAGACCGAATAGGCGAAGATGGCGTGGATGTTGGCATTGCGGTGCTCCTTGTTGATCTGGCGGAACTTGCCGAATTCCTTTTCCTCGCGGGCAAAGGCCTGCACGATCTGCATGCCGGTCAGGTGTTCCTGCACAAAGGCGTTGAGGTTGGATACGGCATTCCGCACGGCATGGAAGGACTTATTGACGCTTTTGCGGAAATAATGGGTGGCCAGCAGCAGTATGGGAAACGGGATGAGGCACACCAGGGTCAGGCGCCAGTCCATCCACACCATCACCCCCAGCACGCATACGATGGAGAGCAGGTCGGCAAAGATGGGGATGAGGCCGTCGGAAAAAATATCGTTCACCCGCTCGATATCGTCCACCGTGCGGGTAGTGAGGGTGCCGATGGGGGTGCGGTCGAACTGGCGCAGGTTGAGGTGCAGCACCTTTTTATAGACGGTCACCCGTAAATCTTTCACCACCGACTGGCCCAGCCAGGAGGTGAGAAAGGAAAACCAGAACCGAAGGCCGGTTTCCAGCAGCAGGAACAGGATCTGGATAATCGTAATATTAATGACCGCCTGGGCGACATTGTTGCGGATATATTTATCCACGGTCAGCTGGATGAGGTAGGGGCGGATGGGGGTAAAGGCCGCCAGCACAATGGCCATGAATACGGACAGGTAGAACCTGTTTCGATAAGGCCGGGCAAACTGGAGTACTCGTTTTAATAGCTGGACATCGAAAAAGCTCTTGGATGGATTACTGCTCAAATTAAGTTCCTCTTCTTTAGTTCCGCGAAGGTAAAAAGTTCCTGAGTTTCTGAGTTCCTAAGTTCCTGAGTTAGCGTCACTCCGGGTTGTATTTTCTCGGCAGGTGCCCCTTAACTCAGGAACTTAGGAACTCAGAAACTCAGGAACTACTCAGCTTATTCATTCGCCAGGTTCTCGCCCATCTGGTTCGAATAAGCTTTAATAAAGATGGCGCCCAGGTTTTTGTGCGGCGGGATATAGTCGCCAAAGCCGTCTTTGACGCTGACCATTTTGCCGAACTCGTGCCAGAAGGGGATCCAGTCGATATTGCTGCCGGTGCGGAGCTTATCCATCAGCAGGTCCAGGAAGGGCTCGTTGATGACGGTTTTACCGATCTGCTTCGAGGCAATGATATGGGCGTCCGAGGCGTGGGTCAGCACGTCGTGGATCAGGTGGAAGCCGCCGCAGGAACCCAAAAAGACGATCTTGGCCGAGGACGGGATCTTGGCGATGGTGGACGGGGCGAAGTAGCTGTGGCCGCGGTGCACGATCACGGTGGGCTGCACGCCGTTCTCCTCCAGCCAGCTGCACAGGGCCTTCTGGGCCTTTTCGTCCTGGTCGTCCTCCTGGGGCAGGGGTTTGTTGACGTAAATGACGATGGGCTTGCCCTTCGTCGAGCTGATGGTCACCCACTGGTCGGTGGGATTGGTCACGATGTTCCAGCCGGCATTGGAGAATTTGGGAATAAAGCGCTTATAGTTGAACACGCCGTCCTCGTCGCCGTAAAAGAACACCTGCATCACTACTTTCTGCTCTTCGTTGGCCAGGGAATTATAGGACACCTTGTACACCGGCGGGATGCCGAACTCCTGCGACAGGTCGACGTTGTTGGAGGTATCGGCCGACAGGAACAGCTTGTACAGCAGGTTGTACATGACGGCGCCGCGGCGGTTGTTCTGCTGCTGGTTCTTTTCGAAGTTGGACTTGGTGAGGTTCAGCACGAACTCAGCCAGGGGCTTGTTGTGCTCAGCTATGCTCACGTAGCTGTCGGCCACGTCCACCCCTTCTTCCAGCCCGGCCGATTTTTCCAGGCCGTTGACAAAGGCGGTCATCAGCTGCTGGGCATCGCCTTTTTTGGCAAAGGTGTTCAGGAAGCCGTTGAGGGTGTTGTAGGCCGCCGCCATTTTGATGAATTTCTTAAAATGGTCGAACCGCACGCTGAGCATCAGCGAGTCGCCGTGGTTGCCGATCTTGGCCATCATCTGGGGGTAGACGCCCCGGGTATAGCTGGAGGTATAGATCTCTTCCTCGCCGAAAACGATCAGGTAGTACAATTCCTGGGCAGTCAGGGGCTGCAGGATCTTGAAGCGCACGGGGTCCAGCTCTTCGTGCAGGCCATTGATGGTGCGGATAAAGACGTCCTTGCCTTTTTTGGCCAGCATCTTGGTCAGCGCCTGGAGCTGGTAGATGGTATCCTTGGCCTGGAGGCGCTGGACATAGTCCAGGCGGGTTTTCACCAGCAGGCGGTAATAAGCCAGGCTGTCGTTTTTCACGGCATCGATTTCGTCGAAGGTGATCTTGCCTTTCAGGATGTTGTCCAGGAAGGGCAGGTAGATCTGGCCGCTGCCGCCGCTGGTGGCCATGCGGGAAATTGTTTTAACGATCGGATCGTTGAGCTTACGAATGGCGTAGCCCAGCTTGTTGCTGGCCGCGGCATAGTCGTACAGCTGGTTGGGATATTTATAGGCGGCGATCAGGATCAGGCTGTCCCGGAACGGCAGGTCGGGGTTATCCTTTAAGGTATACAGGATCTTGTCGGGATTGGCGATGCAGAATTTGCGCAGCACTTCCTGCTTGATGGCCAGGTAGCCGGGGTTGGCGTCGAAGGCCCGGCTGCCCACGAGCAGGTCGCCGACCACGTCGTTGTTGCGGCTGATCATGTCGGCAATGGACTCGCCGCGCTTATCTTTATTGATGGCCACCTCGTACAGGTTAATGACCGAGGGCCAGATATTGGCGTTCATGCTGCGGCCTTTTACCCGCTGGGTGAAGGTTTTGAGCATGTTTTCCATGCCCCGCAGGTATATCAGCTTTTTGTTATGGGCGATGGTGCTGTCGTATTCGATCTTGTACTGGAGCCGGTCCACTTTCTTGGTCAGGGCGTCGGTGATCATAAAGTTCACCTCCTCGTCGGGGCCGTTGTAAAAAAGGTGGTCCATGCGGCCGTCGGCATCCAGGGCTTTTTTCTGCTGTTGGTCCACGTAGCTGTGAAAGAGCTGCCGGCTGATATGGGGTTTAAAGTTTTTCAGATCCTTGTCCTTCGGTTCCTGGGCCTGGGGGTACAACCAACCGAAAAGCAGGATGCTGGCGAACAGGGTTCGTAAAGTTGCATGCATGGGGCTCATAGTACAAATTTAATACCGTGGAAACCACTATAAGGTAAAGCAAAATCTTAAAGATTTATAAGATCGTCGCTAAAGCACCAACGCTACAAGCTCAGCAAAGATTGCTCCACCTTAGAAAAATTGCCAATTGGCAATAAGCACTGGGCAATAGGCAATAGACAATGGGCCCTCCTTTACGGAAATGATGAACGCTTCCTGGCCCGGATTCTTGCCAATTGCCTATTGCTTATTACCAATTGGCAATTTGTTCATGCCAATGAATTCGTTACAGGTTAAGAAATTATTAACTAATCCCCTTTCCGGCCTTTTTCCTGTAGGTTTGCCCAAACATCCCCACCATGAACATGAGCACCGGAAGAATCCTGATCGCCGATGACGAGCCGGACATCATTGAGATCCTGAAATACAATCTGTTAACGGAAGGATACGACGTGGTGACGGCCATAGACGGCGATGACGCCATTGAGAAAGCCAAGCAGGCGTCGCCCGACCTGATCATCCTGGACATCATGATGCCGAAAAAATCGGGCATGGAGGTTTGCGAGATCCTGCGGGCCCAGACCGCCTTCAAAGATACCTTTATCATGTTCCTCACCGCCCTGAGCGATGACGCCACCCAGATCCGGGGCCTGACCACCGGCGCCGACGACTACATCAGCAAGCCCATCAGTCCGAAGGTTTTCCTGAGCAAGGTCAACTCCATGTTCCGCCGCATCCACAAGGAAGAGACCAAGGCCGTGACGGTCAGCGGGCTGAAGATCGACCCCGAACGCTACGTGGTGGAATACGAAGGAAAGGATTTCGTGCTGGCCAAGAAGGAATTCGAGCTGCTGTACCTGCTGGCCTCCAAACCCGGCCGGGTATTCCTGCGCAACGAGATCCTCAGCCAGATCTGGGGTAACGACGTCATCGTCGGGGACCGCACCATCGACGTCCACATCCGCAAGATCCGCCAGAAACTCGACCTCGACTGCATTACCACCGTCAAAGGGGTCGGTTATAAGTTTGAACTCTGAGAAGTTCCAGAGTTTACAAGTTCACGAGTTCCAAAGTTGGCGTAACGCCGCCGGGAAGTAACCTGCAGGAACGCCAAACTACAAAAGTCTTGAAGACTTTTGTAGTTTCCTCTGAGCTCCGGAACTGAACTTGTGAACTCGTGAACTTGTGAACTCGTAAACTCTAAAGAAGCTGATGCTCGATAAAGAAAATTTGTCCCCCCGCCAACTCTCCGCTCTTACCGCCCTGATCCTGTCGGTGCCGGCAGGCCTGTTCGTTTTCTTTCTGAGCGGCAAATGGTCTTGGGCAGGGGGCGCCTTCGCGGTCTTTTTCATGGGCAGCTTCGCCCTGATCCTCGCCATCTTCCAGCGCTTTATCTACCGGAAGATCAAGCTCATCTATAAATTCATCTACCAGACCAAGGCCAACCGCAAGGAAGAGATGTACTATAAATATATCCTGCCCCAGAAAAGCATTGAAGACGTGCGGGAAGACGTGGAAGCCTGGGCCGAGCAGCGCAAAAAGGAGATCGAGGTGCTGAAACGGAACGAGTCGTTCCGCAAGGAATTTTTGCAAAACCTGTCGCACGAGTTCAAAACCCCGGTCTTTGCCATCCAGGGCTATGTGGACACCCTGCTGGCGGGCGCCATGGAGAACCCCGACGTGAACAAGCGCTTTTTGGAAAAGGCCGGCAAGAACGTCGACCGCCTGGTACACCTCATCCAGGACCTGGACGAGATCTCCAAGCTGGAACGGGGCGAGCTCCGCCTGAGCAAGCAGACCTTCGTCATCCAGGACCTGGTGCGGGAGGTTTTCGAAAGCCTGTCACTCAAGGCCGAACAGCAGCACATCTCCTTTTCCATTAAAAAAGGGTGCGAAAAACCCATGGCCGTGTTTGCCGACAAGGAAAAGATCCGGCAGGTCATCATCAACCTGGTGGACAACTCCATCAAGTACGGCCGCATCAGTGGCCATACCACCGCCAGCATGTACAATACCGACGACAACAACATCCTTATCGAGATTTCCGACGACGGCATGGGCATCCCGGAAAAGAACCTGAACCGCATTTTCGAACGCTTCTACCGCTCCCCCGAAGGGCGCAACCGCAGCATTACCGGTACCGGCCTCGGGCTGGCCATCTGCAAACACATCATCGAGGCGCATGGCCACGGCATCCACGTGCGCAGCAAGGAAGCCGTCGGCACCACCATCGGCTTTACCCTCGACGCCAAGGGATAGGCCTTTAACCTTTCCATAAACCTGCCATAACCTTCGCTTCATACTCCCGGACGTTCTTTGAAGAAGCCTCCCTTGGAAGGCCCTAACGAATTGCGCTAATAAGATACTGCATGATACATGTCAACGATTTCGGGAAGAACTTCTTCTGGGGCATCGCTTCATCGGCCTGCCAGACGGAAGGCGGCTACATCGAGGAAGGAAAAGGCTTATCGATCTGGGATGTCTTTTCGTCCCTGCCCGGCACTACTGCCGGCGGCCACCACCCGCAGGTCTCCTGCGACTTCCACAACCACTACCTGCACGACATCCTGCTGCTGCACTACCTGAACTGCCGCCACTTCCGCTTCTCCCTCTCCTGGCCCCGCATCTTCCCCAACGGCACCGGCGGCAGAAACGTAGCCGGCCTGGACTTTTACGACCGCATCATCGACTTCTGCCTGGAAATGGAGATCGAACCCTGGATCACCCTCTACCACTGGGACCTGCCCCATGCCCTGGAACGGGAAGGCGGCTGGACCAACCGCAACATCCTGGACTGGTTTGCCCGCTACGTGGAGACCTGCGCCCGGCGCTTCGGCGACCGCGTAAAGCACTGGACCGTCCTGAACGAACCGGTGGTCTTTACCGGCGCCGGCTACTTCCTGGGCACCCATGCCCCGGGCCGCAAGGGCCTGACCAACTTCCTGGCCGCCGCCCACCACGCGGCCCTCTGCCAGTCGCTGGGCGGGCAGGTGCTTAAATCGGTGAACCGCAACCTAAAGGTGGGCACGGCGCTTTCTTCCGTCCAGTTCGAGCCGGCCGACGACAGCAAAACCGCCGGCGAGGCGGCCCTCAAAGCAGACGCCCTGTTCCACCGCCTGTTCCTGGAACCCCTGCTGGGCCTTGGCTACCCCTTCGGGGAACTGGACTTCCTGCACCACCTCGAACCCTTCCTGCGCCCCGAAGACGAAAAAGCGCTCCGCTTCGACATGGACTTCTTTTGCCTGCAGCACTATTCCCGCGAGGTGGTCAAATACAGCCGCGTCATGCCCTACCTCCACGCCCGGATCGTAAAGGCCGCCGACCGCAAGGTGCCCCTGACCGCCCGCCACCGGGAGATCCGCCCCCAGAGCATCTACCACCAGCTGAAACGGTTTGCCGCCTACCCCCAGGTCAAAAGCCTCCTGGTAGCCCAAAACGGCGCTACCTTCGACGACAGCCTGCACAACGGGCAGGTGCAGGACGAGGGCCGCATCCGCTACCTGAACGCCCACCTCGAACAGGTGCTGCGGGCAAAAAAAGAGGGCGTACCGGTACACGGCTTTTTCCACCAGGGCCTTACCGACAGCTTTGAATGGACCGCCGGCTACCACCACCGCAACGGCCTGGTATACGTAGACTACCCCACGCAAAAGCGCACCATCAAAGCCTCGGGGCATTTTGTAAGGGCCTTTTTGGGGGAAGCGAGGGAAAAGTTTACGGGTTCACAAGTTCACGAGTTTACGAGTTGAGTTCCTGAGTTCCTGGGTTAGAAGTTTGTTCCCTGATTCCCAATATCCCAATGAACCAATTCCTTATTCCTCCACGCGGTCTTTACACACAGTTGACATTGGCTTAACTCTGCGGTAACGTGGGGCCTGCAATTTCGCGGCCATCAAACCAATTGTATGAATAAGAAGTTCGCCACTCCCCTGGTGCTGTGCACCCTGGGGGCCACCCTCGCCCTGGCCTATGCGTGCCGCAAGAATGATGATGCGCCCTCGACAGCTGCCGGGTCCGCCCTTCCCCAGGTCCGGAACTATTCCGCCACCCCTGCCCTGCTGAAAAAGCTTTCCGGCTTTGAAGGACTGGAATTGTTTACCCTCATCAGCAGCGAAGACTCCCTGCCCAACTTCCGCTTTGGCGGCTCCGCCGACGGCGCCGGCTTCATTAAGGCCCAGAACGACAGCGGCTTTATCATGATGGTCAACAACGAGGATAACTACGCCGTTTCCAAACTGTACCTCGACAAGAACCTGAAGCCCTTCAAAGGCGAATACGCCCTGAACTCCGACGGCGGCCAGTGGCGCCTGTGCTCGGGCACCATGGCCACTCCCGCCCGCCACGGTTTCGGCCCCATGTACCTGTCGGTAGGTGAAAGCAGCGCCGAAGCCATGGTGCACGCCCTGGACCCCTACGCCAGCTTCTCCACCCCCAGCACGCCCCGCGGCCTGCCCGGCCTGGGACGCTGGAGCGGCGAAAACGCCGTGCCCCTGTACAAGGAAGCCTACCCCGGCAAGACCGTGATCCTCACCGGTGAGGACGCCTCCGATGCCAGCGGCGGCCAGGTAGCCCTGTACCTGTCCCATTCGGTGGGCAACCTGGATAACGGCACCCAGTACATGATGAAGCGCGTGGACGGCAACACCAAAGAAACCGACATGGCCGCCGGCACCGCCTACGACGTGGAATTTGTGAAGGTGGACAACCATAAAACCATCACCGGCGCCCAGATGCAGGCCCTGGCTGCTCCCCTGCAGGCCATCAAGTTCGGTCGGGTGGAAGATATCGATACCCGCAAGGGCAGCGCCGCCAACTACCGCGAGATCTATTTCAACGTGACCGGCCAGGACCCCGTGGGCGTCAATGCCGACCGCTCACGCACCGTCATGGGCCGCGTGTACAAGCTGGTGCTGGATGCCAGCAACCCCCTGAAAGGAAAGCTGACCTGCATCCTCGACGGCGACAACGACAACGGCCCGGCCCGCGACTTCCAGAACCCCGATAACCTGTGCGTGACCACCAACTACGTATACATCCAGGAAGACTCGAACACCTACGGCTCCGAAGACCACGACGCCTACATCTACCAGTACAACATCGCCACCGGCGAGCTGAAAAAGGTGCTGGAACTGGACCACCGCAGGACCGCCCCGGATGCTGCCAAATACAACGTAGGCGGCACCTCCGCCAAAGGAAGCTGGGAGTACGGCGCCCTGCTCGACGTATCGGAAGAAACTGGCCTGGAAAACACCTTTGTGCTGTGCGTACAACCCCACTCCTGGACCGATGCCCGGTTTGCCGGCGTGGACGGCGGCAGCAAACGCCTGACCGAAAAACAAGGCAGCGAGATCGTTCTCATCAAGGGCCTGCCCCGCTAAATACTTCTTTAATCCATACCCTGTGACCTCCTCCCCCGGCATTTCTGCCGGGGGTTTTCCTATAATAGGGCCTACTTGACAAGCTTCCGGTAATTCGGTAAATTTAAAGACCGGGAAAAGCGGAAAGTGGCGGGTTACACCCGGAAAATCAATCCCAAACACGCTAATACCACTCAACCATGAAAAAAATGCGGTTGCTCTTCTGCGTTTGCCTGGCAGGAGCTATTGCTATCGCCAGTTTTGGCCGCACCAAAAAGCTCTCCACCGAACAACTGGTGATCCGGCAATACCAGCAGGACCTTACCCTGCTGACCCGGGAAGTGACCCTGCTCACCCAGCTGGCCGAAACCGGCGCCGGGACAAAGCAGGTACAACTTCAGTTTAAAAAGACCCGGACCGCCTATAAAAAGATCGAATGGATGGCCGAGTACTTCAATGCTTATACCACCAAATTCATCAACGGACCGGCCATTCCCGAGGTTGACCCCGAGCAAAAGACCACCATTATCGAACCGGAGGGTTTCCAGGTAGTGGAAGAATACCTGTTCCCCACCTACGACCGGAGCGGCAAGGCGGCCATCATCCAGCAATGTAAAATCCTGAAATCGAATATCGGCCGGCTGCGCAACAATTCGGATTACCTCCAAACCTCCGGCGCCTACCTGTTCGACGCCCTGCGCCTGGAAGTGTTCCGCATCATCGCCCTGGGCATTTCCGGCTTCGATTCGCCGGTAGCCCGCCACAGCCTGCCCGAAGCGGCCGCCAGCCTGCAGGCCCTGGAGCAGGCTTACTCCTTTTACCGCGAAGAGGTAAAAAAGGCCGACCCCGAGCTGGACCAGAAGCTGGAGGCCACCTTCCGGCAGGCGCAGGCTTACCTGCAGCAACACCGGGACTTCAACAGCTTTGACCGCATGCAGCTGATCACCCAGTGCCTGAACCCGCTCTCGGAGCACCTGCTGGCGGCGCAGCAGCAACTGAACTTCCCCGTGTTCAAGGAGCCCCGCGCCATTCGTGCCGGCGCCAAAACCCTGTTCGCCAAGGGCATTTTCAACGCCAACTATTACCTCCCCAATATCTCTGAAGTAACGACGGCGGACAAGATCGCCCTGGGCAGGGCACTTTTTTACGACAACAGCTTATCGGCCGACGGCAAAAGAAGCTGCGTCACCTGCCACCAGCCGCAGAAGGCCTTTACCGACGGTTTGCCCACCAGCATGTCGGTGCACGGCAAACCGCTCCAACGCAATGCCCTCTCACTGGTGAATGCCGGGCTGCAGCCCTCGCTGTTCTGGGACAACCGCGTTGCTTTCCTCGAGGACCAGATCAGGGAGGTGGTGGAAAACAAAGAAGAAATGGGCGGCTCGCTGGAAAAAGCGGTGCGACAGCTCAATCAACGGGAAGAATACAGGAAACTGTTTCAGAAGGCATACGGCGATACCGCCACGGAAGACGCCATCAGCAATGCGATCGCTTCCTATATCCGTTCGCTTACTTCGCTGGATGCCCCATTTGACCAATACATGCGTGGCGATTTTTCCGCAATGACCCCCACGGAAATCGAGGGTTTCAATTTGTTCATGGGAAAAGCCAAATGCGCCACCTGTCATTTTGTTCCTCTTTTCAACGGCTCGGTGCCGCCGCAATGCGACAAGATCGACGCCGAGATCATTGGCGTGCCGGCCACCGCCGATACGGTGAAGCCCCGCCTGGATAAAGACCCGGGGAAATACAATGTTTTCAAGATCGAGCTGCACCGCCATGCCTTTAAAACACCCACCCTGCGCAACATTGCGCTGACGGCTCCGTACATGCACAACGGCGTGTTCCGGACGTTGGAAGAGGTGGTGGAATTTTATAACCGTGGCGGCGGCGCCGGCATGGGCATGAAGATCGAAAACCAGACGCTGCCCGAAGACCGGCTGCACCTGACCGCCCCGGAAAAGGGTGCCCTGGTAGCCTTCCTGAAAACGCTTACCGATACCAGCTACTCCCGGTAACCGGCCCTGTACTTTTTGCCGGGGAGAAACAAAATAAAAAACTTCTGGCAAGCAATTTGCCATTACTAGAGTATTCATATGGCAAGCAATCGTTAACGCCTGTTGTTTCTACAACGGGCTTTTTTTTATGCTAAGAGATAAGGAGCAGGCTTGCAAATGCCAAAGAGTTTCAGGGAATACTTTGATGCGCACAAATCCCACCAGCTCATTTTAGCGAAACAATCATAAACCTGGTAACGACCTTTAAGACTGTCATGCCGAACGCAGATCCCGCCCCGCCTCAGCGGGGGAGGCATCCCCTCGATGCCTGAAAAGTCTTTTTCTGGAACAATAAACCCCTCCTTCGAAATGAAATGATCCTCCCTTCCCGAGGGGATGCCTCACTGCGTTCGGCATGACAGTCTTAAAGGTCGTTACCAGGTTTATGATTGTTGCATCCAAATGAGTCCTCAGGATGACAGCCTTAAACTTGTTCGTGAACGTAAAGCCAGCCCATTGGTCCTTGTCAGAGGGACCATCTACCCGGTATAACGAACCAATTTCAATACATACTCTTTATCTCTTTCCCCTCTTTTCCTCTTAGCAACAAAAAGGCCGCCCCGCACAGAGCGGAAGCGGCCTGAATGAACCACAATGAAGGGCGTTGGTTAGTTGAACTTTGTCCAACCTTTCCACCAGGTGGCATCTTCGCCTGCGGCAGCAATAGCGCCACGGAAGGTTACGGACTTCATGCCACTCAGCTTGGCATCGGCAAAGCTGGCGCCGGTAGCCGCAGCGGATGTTCCGAAAGGCGAATAGTCAGGGTTGGTGTACTGGAACGGATTAACAAAACGGGCATCATCCACTTTGGAATAGATCGTATTCCCAAAGAAGGGCGTGTTCAACCAGGTCAGCATGTCGGCATCGGTCTTTCCGGAAGGAGTAGAGGTATTGGCAGCATATTTCACGGCGGCATCGCAGCCCGCAATGATGGTGTTGCGGATCCGCAGCGAGCTGTCGGCAATATTCAGCTCGGTAAAGCGGCCCTTGCTGCCGTCGATCAGCACGCCAATGGGCCAGCCCAGGATCACCGAGTTGAAAATGGAAATGGAAGAATTGCGGCGGATCTGTACGGCAGCCAGATAGTTGCTATTGCCGGTATTGCCCAGGGCGGCCTTGGGCCCGATCAGCGTCAGGTTGCTGAACACGGCGCTGGTCTGCGGCGTCAGCGAAGTACCGTTGGCATCGTTGTCGCTTTCCATGGCTTCGGATTTCGAAATATCCGCTACCGAAGAATCGCGTACGACCAGGCCGAACTGCACCTTGCCGCTGAAACCGTTGTCGGTATCGAAGTCATCGTCCTGCGTACGGTAAGCGATCAGGTAAGAGGCATTCACGCTGCCGCCAAACCATTCGAAGGCATCGTCCTTGGCATAGCTTACCTGTACGTGGTCGATCCGGGTTTTATTGCCCACGCCACCCAGGGTAAGGCTGTTGATCTCTTTATCGGGCAGGAAGGCGTAACCGGCATACTCGATCCGCACATACTGCAGGGCGCCTGAAGAATCGGTATCGTCGGTGCCGCCATACAGGCCGTTGCCGTCGGCATCGTTCACGCCGCCTTCGATCTCACCCAGGCCGGCCTGGCCGTTGTACGAAGCATTGACTTTAGCTTTTCCCAGGATCACGATCCCGGCCCAGTCGCCGGCATGCGGCGAAGCAGCGCTGGAGGTAAATACGATGGGCTTTTCGGCAGTGCCCCTGGCATTGATCCTGGCACCCCGGGTGATCACCAGTCCGCCCACTTTGCTGGCGGTATAAGCGCCTTTGATGGTGGTGCCGGGCTCGATGGTCAGGGTGGCATTGTTGGTCATGTACACCATGCCTTCCAGCAGGTAGGTGTTATTGGCTCTTAGTACCGTGTCTTTATTGATCTTCCCGGTAAGGGTAATGGTCTGGCCGGTGGTATTGTTGCTGCCACCAGGGTTGTTGATCACAATGGTTTCGCCGTCTTCAACGATCTTACGGCAGCCGGAGGCGAACAGGGCGGCGGAAATTGCGCATAAAAATATCTTCTTCATACTTGTGGTTTTTGAATGGATGCTTTGAGGTATTGTGGTTCGGTGGTTACTTGATGTTGTAGGTGAAGCCCAGGCTGAAGGAGGTGCCGTACTTGCGGTTGATGGCGATGGCGTCCTTCGAGGTTTGGAAGCTTTTGCTGTTATCGAGGTCGTGGTAGAAGTAGGCGCGGCGGTTGAGGGCATCCGACACGTTCAGCTTCACTTCCGCCTTGTTGTTCAGCAGCTTCTTGGCCAGCTGCAGGTCCAGCACGGGGCGGGGATTTTCCCAGATGGCGGGGATCTGGTCGTTGCCCACGTAAATGATCCGGCGGCCGATCTGGTTGAACAGCAGGGTGGTATTGAGGCCCGCTTTCTGGATATCGTATTGCAGCGCCAGGTTGACCACGTAGGGCGACTGTCCCTGCATGGGGCGGTCGATATTGAACTCTTCGTCCTGCACTTTATTGAAGATGTAGGAGAGGTTGCCCGACAGGGTGAAGCGTTCCAGCGAAGGGGTGAAATCCAGCTTCTTGCGGCCTTCCACTTCCAGGCCGAAGCCCGTGGCCCTTGCGGCGTTCACGTAGTTGAAGGTATTGCTGGTGCCGGCGCCCGACTGGTTGAAATACAGCTCGATGGGATTTTTGAACCGCTTGTAGAACACACCGGCGGTAAACATTTCACCGGCCCGGGGATAGAGCTCGTAGCGCAGGTCGGCATTGGTGACCTTGGTGCGCTGCAGGTTGGGGTTGCCCAGTACGGTGGCGCCCAGTTCGAAGTCGAAGAAGGCAAAGCTGGCCAGTTCGCGCAGCTCGGGGCGGATCACGGTTTGCGAACCCGACAGGCGTACGTTGGTGTGGTCGTTTACTTTCAGCGTCAGGTTCACGCCGGGCAGTACGTCCAGCACCGAGTTGTGCACATGGCGGTCGTCCTTGGTGTGCATGCTGCCCACTACCTGGTCAAAGTGTTCCAGGCGGGCGCCCCACACCAGGCGGATGGCTTCGCTGAACTGGTTGTCGAACTGCAGGTAACCGGCATTCAGGATGGTGTTGGCCATGTAGCGGAAACGGTTGCTGGTCAGCTCGCCGAACTTGAACTTGTAGTCGTCGCTGGCATCGAAATTTTCGGGGCTGAAGATGGTGCTTTCGTCCTGTGTCAGCATACCCAGGTTGGAGGCGTCGCTTTTGTACAGGTAGGCCGCAAACGGACGGGAGTCGAACAGGCGGTCCCGCACCTGCAGGGCATATCCGGCCTTGATGGTTTGCTTATAGCCAAAGGCATTTACCGTACCCGACAGGTCGGCGCCGCCATTGTAGATATAGTCGTTCAGGTTGGAGAAAAAGCGGCTGCCGGATTTTTGGGAAATGTTATCCGAGGTCAGCAGGATGTAGGGGGCGTTCTGTACGCCGATCGCCTGGTTGTACTGGATCCGGCGCTGGTCGGGGGTGTACTGGTCCAGGATGGTAAAGCCGCCGTACCACTTGGCCCGCAGCCGGCCGGCAGCGAAGCTGTGCTCGCCGATCAGCTGTGAGTTGTTATAGATAGTGGAGCGGAAACCCAGCTCGCGGGCCCGGACGTTTTCGGGCTGGTCGGGTCCCCTTTCGTAGTCGCGGCCGGTACGCAGGGTGGCGTAATCCGAAGCGTTGACGTTGAACAGGTTCTTGATGCTGATCTTGTGGTTGTTGGCCAGCTGGATGCTCAGGTTGCCGAGGGCGCCCCAGAGCACGTCCTGGGCATAGCGGTTGTTCTGGTAGCGGAAGCTGGAGTCGGCCTTGCCGTCGTTGATGTTGTAGAAGGAGTTTTGAAAATCCACGTTGCGGTTGCTGCGGCTGTAGGTCAGGGCCAGCACGCCGCCGGCTTTCTTGCCCAATACGCGGGTATTGAAGCCGCCGTTCACCTGGAAGGAGGTATTCACAGGAGCGTTGCCCCCCTCGGCGGACCATACATTCTGAAGGCTGTTGCCATAAGCGATGCGGTCCGCTACCGTGGTGTTCTGGCTGTTGAACTGGCCTTTCAGGGGAAAGGAGGAAGGCAGGCCGCGGGAACCGTCGTCAAAGCCCAGCCAGTCGTACTTGCCGCCCTTGTAGCGGTAAAAGTCCTTGCCCATGGTCTGAGTGTTGCCGCCGATGCCGGCCTGTACCTGGAAAAAGCCCTTGGCCGGGATATCCTTGGTATTTACCTGCACCAGGCCGCCGGCCCATTCGCCGGGCAGCTCGGGCACGAACGCCTTGTTGATGATGATGTTGTCGATCACCGCAGCGGGGAAGAGGTCGAAGGAAAAGGTCTTGCGGTCGGCTTCGGTGCTGGTGAGCAGGATGCCGTTCAGCATGGCCTGGTTGTAGCGGTCCGAAAGGCCCCGTACGATCAGGTATTTGCCGTCCTGGACGCTGGTGCCCGGTACGCGCTTCAGCACTTCGCCGGTGCTGCGGTCGGGGGAGCGGCGAATGAGTTCGGCCGATACCACCTGGGCCACCGTATTGGTATTTTTCTGGAATTGTATCAGGGAGTTTACCGATTCGCGGCGGGCAGAGCGGGCGGCGGTAACGGTAACCGCGGACAGGTCCCTGGCCGCAACGGATAAGGTAATATTTAAAACATTGGAGGCGCCGGAGGCCACTTCGGTTTCGCTTATTTTCTTGACCGCATAACCCACGGCGGAGAACGTAAGCTCGTATTTTTTACCGGGCGTCAGGGACAACGTGTAGTTTCCGTCAACATCGGTGGTGGTTCCTGCGCCGCCGGCACTGACGGACACGCCGGTCAGCGGCTCGTTTTTATCATTAACTACTTTACCGGTCAGCCTTATGTTCTGGGCCATCACGGTTAAGGAACCAATGAGAAAGAGCAGGAGTGTAAAAGAACGGGTAAACATCAGCTTGTTATTTCCACAAAGGAACTCTGATGGTGTTACGATAACGTTACTCGAAGTTTAAGGAAAGATGAAGGGAATGTTAGGGAAATGTTACGGGCACGGGAAAAACACACCGGAATACCCCAATGCCCTTATTTCCTTGTATAGAGAGCTACCAACCTCAGCGTTCGTGGGCAATAAATAAAGAAGCCTCCGTTTCCCGGGTCACAGTATTGGCAAGACTTTGGTGGAAAAAGCGCGAAACGACGCCCCGCCCGTAAGCGCCCATGACCACCAGCGAACGGGGGGCCTCTTCCTCCAGGCAATGCACCAGCTCACGGGCCACGGGGCCGCTGGGGGTACAGGTTTCCAACCGGCCGAAATGCAGCGGCAGCCAGTCCCGGATATAAGGCTCATTCTTTACAGGACCGTTGCCCCCTTCCTGCACCGACAGCAGGCAGGTGGGCAGGGAACACCATTCGGGAAACAGGTAACTGAACATCTTTATCGCATACATGCTGGAAGGGCTGCCGTCATAGGCCAGGAACACCCGCTGCACTTCCCCGGCATTCGGGGCCACCAGGTAAACCGGGCAATGCGCCTCCACCAGTAAATCCTTTAAAGGAAAGTCGTCCCGCCCGTCCCGGGCATCCGCCATGACCAGGTCGGAATACACGCTCTGGAGCACCAGGTGTTCCAGGGAGGTTTCCTCGTACTGGTCGCAGATGCAGGAAACACCGGCCGCGGTGCATTCATCGCGGAATACGCGTATATTGGCGGCAATCAGCCGCTCCGTATCGATTGCCTCGCTTTCTGCGGTCAGCCCGGAGCCGGTCAGCGCCAGGTCGTTGGGAAAGGGGTAATCGACGTCCGTTTCCCCGCAATTCAGGAACACGCCATGCAGCAGCGCATCTCCTGCCCGGGCCGCCTGAACGGCCGCGGCGATCACGTGCCGCGGCGGCAGGGTGCCATTCAGAACTACCGTTATCTTTTTCACGCTATATATAATTAATAACGAGCAATTTATCGAATAGAAGCGATGCCCGCTTGGGCTGAGATTTTGAATTAATAATTTGGTAATACACTTTATACCCTTGCAGCCTGGCAATGAAAATATCTTGCACTGCAAATACAATCCGGTACCTGAAAACCACCAAGCAAAAGCAGCGGGAAGTGTTCCGGCTGCTGCAACAGGATCCGATTAAATTAACCACAATGAATATCTTATCTGGAATTAAACAGCTCTTTACTGTGGGCGTTGCGGCTGCGTCTATGTCCCTCCTGGCCTGCAACGGCTCCGAAAGTAACCCCAAAAGCATGGCCGGTGAGGCCTCCGGCGATAAAAGCACCCTGCTGGGCGCCGGCAGCACCTTTATCTACCCGCTGTTTTCCAAGCTTTTTTCAGAATACAACAAGTCTACGGGCCTGCGGGTCAACTACCAATCCATCGGTTCCGGCGGCGGCATCCTGCAGCTGACCAATAAAACGGTGGACTTCGGGGCTTCCGATGCGCCGCTGAACGAAGAACAGACCCAAAAAATGGAAGTGCCCGTGCTGCACGTGCCCATGTGCGCCGGCGCCGTAGTCCTGAGCTACAACCTGCCCGAACTGAAAGATACCATCAAACTGACGCCCGACCTGCTGGCCGACATCTACCTGGGATTGGTAAAAAAATGGAACGATGCGCCGGTAGCGGCCGTGAACCCCGGCGTACAGCTGCCCAATATGCCCATCGTGATCGCCCACCGTTCCGACGGCAGCGGCACCACCAACATCTTTACCACCTACCTGACCAAGGTAAGCCCCGCCTGGGAAAAGAAAGTAGGCAAGGGTTCTTCGGTGAACTGGCCTGCCGGGCTGGGCGGAAAGGGGAATGAAGGCGTGGCCGGACTGGTCAAGCAAACCCCCGGCGCCATCGGCTATATCGAGCTGGCCTACGCCATGCAGAACAAAATGGCCTATGCCAAGATCCGGAACAAGAGCGGCAACTTCATCACGCCTTCGGTAGCCTCTACCAGCGCTGCCGGCAACATCCAGCTGCCTGCCGACGCCAAGGTGTCGCTGACCAATACCGATGCCGCCGACGGCTACCCGATCAGCGGGTTTACCTGGGCGCTGCTGTATAAAGAACAGAAGTACAACAACCGCGACGCCGAAAAAGCCACCAGCCTGGTGAAGCTGCTGTGGTGGAACATCCACGAAGGGCAACAGTACTGCGAAAGCCTGCACTATGCACCCCTTTCCCCTGCTGCCGTTACCGTAGCGGAAACCATCCTGAAGTCGGCCACCTACGACGGAAAGACCATCTTACAACAATAAGGATCTATGAATAACAATCCTACAGCACTTATCTCCGACGGTCAATCCGGGGATAAGTGCTTTGCACATAACGCAACCACTATTCCCGTGAAAAAAGTAAAATTCTCCCAGGGCACCGTCCGCATGGAGAAAGTGTTCCAGCGAACGCTGATCCTTACCGCCCTGGTGCTGGTGGTACTGGTGACCGGCCTGTTCCTGACACTGGTGGTGCAGTCGATCCCCTCGCTGAAACACCTGGGAATCAGTTACCTCTGGGGCAAGACCTGGGACCCGGTCAGCGATGTTTACGGCGCTTATCCCTTCCTGTTAGGCACGCTGCTGACCTCCTTCCTGGCCCTGTTCATCTCCCTCCCCTTTTCCTTTGCCATCGCCGTTTACCTGGGCGAATACAACACCAAGGGCTGGCTTTCCAACACGCTGAAAAACATTGTCGAACTCATTGCCGCCGTTCCCTCGGTAATTTACGGATTCTGGGCGCTGGTGGTGCTGGTGCCGATCGTACGCAACCTCGAAACCAAAATGGGCGTCACCCCTTACGGCATCGGCATCTTCACCGCTTCGCTGGTACTGGCCATCATGATCATTCCGTATGCCGCCTCCCTGGGCCGCGAGATGATCCGCATGGTGCCCTCCAGCCTCAAGGAAGGCGCTTATTCGCTGGGCGCCACCCGCTACGAGGTGATCCGGCACGTGTCGGTGCCCTACACCCGGTCGGGCCTTTTTGCCGGCATCCTGCTGTCGCTGGGCAGGGCCCTGGGGGAAACCATGGCCGTGACCATGGTCATCGGCAACACCAGCATCATCCCCGACAGCATCTTCGCCCCCGGCAATACCATGGCCAGCGTCATCGCCAACGAATTTACCGAAGCCGACCGCACCATTTACCTCTCCGCCCTCATCGAGCTGGGCCTCGTCCTCTTCCTGGTAACGGTGGTGATCAACATCATCGGCAAACGGATCATCAAACGCTTTACAACCGAATAGTTATGGAAGCAAAATTAAAATACCGCATTGCCAAGAGCAACCTGTTCAAAGGGCTGATCCTCTTTTTTGCTTTCCTGATCACCCTGCCCCTGGTCTTCATCCTGTTCTTCGTGATCCGGGAAGGCATTACGAAGGTCAACTGGGACTTTATCGTGAACCTGCCCAAACCGGTGGGCGAAAGCGGCGGCGGCATCGCCAACGCGCTTTTGGGCAGCCTGATCATCATTACCGCGGCGGCCCTTATAGCTATTCCTTTGGGCATCTTCTGCGGCATTTACCTGAGCGAGAACCGCAATACGAAGCTCGCCTACTGGAGCGGGCTGGCGGTGGACATCCTGCAGGGTGTTCCCTCCATCGTGGTGGGGATCGTCATTTACTTCTGGCTGGTAAAACCCCTGGGCACCTTTTCGGCCCTGTCGGGGAGCGTGGCCCTGGCCATCATGATGCTGCCCATCGTCATCCGCTCCACCGAAGAAACCCTCAAGCTGCTGCCCTCGACCCTCAAGGAAGCCGGCCTGGCGCTGGGACTGCCCTATCACAAGGTGATTTTGAAGGTGATCGTTCCCTGCGGCATGAGCGGCATCCTGTCGGGCGCCATGCTGGGGGTGGCCCGCATTGCCGGCGAAACCGCTCCCCTGCTGTTCACCGCCTTCGGCAACCCTTACCTGACCGCCAACATCACCAAGCCGATGCAAAGCCTGCCCCTGCTGATCTTCAACTACGCCACCTCGCCCTACGACGAATGGCACAACCTGGCCTGGGGCGCTTCGCTGATCTTACTGGTCTGGATCTTAATCTTAAACATCTCAACAAAGCTGATCTCCAAAAAATGGAACGTCCAATTATAAGCTGCACGGATTTCAACGCCTACTTCGGCGGCAACCACGTGGTTAAGAACGTGGATATTGAAATTCCGAAAAACAACGTCATCGCCGTCATGGGTCCTTCGGGCTGCGGCAAAACCACCTTCCTGCGCTGCATCAACCGCATGCACGAACTCATTCCCGGCGCCACCAGCGCGGGCAAGATGTTCCTCAACGAAGACGACGTCTACGGCATGCACCCCATCTTCGTACGCCTGAAGATCGGCATGGTGTTCCAGCGCCCCAACCCCTTCCCCAACCTCAGTATCTACGACAACGTGATCGCCGGCTATAAGCTGAACGGCATGAAGCTGCCCAAGGCCGACAAGGACCGCATCGTGGAGGAGTCGCTCACCAAGGCCGCCCTGTGGAACGAGGTGAAGGACTCCCTGCACAAAAAAGGCACCTTCCTTTCCGGCGGCCAGCAACAGCGCCTGTGCATTGCCCGCGCCATTGCCATGGAGCCCGAAGTGCTGCTGCTCGACGAGCCCACCTCGGCCCTCGACCCCATTTCCACCGCCGGCATCGAGAACCTGCTGTACGAGCTGAAACAGAACTATACGCTGATCATCGTTACCCACAACATGCAGCAGGCGGCCCGCGTCAGCGACAAGACGGCCTTCTTTTACATGGGCGAGCTGGTGGAGTACGAATCCACCAAATCCATGTTCACCAATCCCAAGGACAGCCGGACGCAGAACTATATTACAGGCAGGTTCAGCTAACTTCAAGTTCCTGAGTTCCTGAGTTACTTTCCGGAAAATTGACTAATGACTAATGACTATTGACCTATGATCATCGACCCATCACCACTGAAGCAAAAAACACACAGTATGTCGCATTTAGAATCAGATATAAAAGCGGTCCGGGAAGGCATCCTCCTGATGTGGGACCTGGTATTATCGCAGCTGCAAAAGTCGCTGTCGTCCCTGCTGAATTTCGATAAGGACCTGGCCCGCGAAGTGGTGTTCATGGAGAAAAGGGTGAATGCCACCGAAATACAGATCGACTGGGATTGCGAAAATGTATTCGCCCTGTTCTCGCCCGTAGCCATCGACCTGCGGTTCCTGCTGGCGATCCTCAAGATCAACTCCAACCTGGAACGTACCGGCGACATCGCGGAGGCCGTGGCCAAGTTCGTGATCAATGCCGACCAGCCCTTTGCCCAGGACCTGCTGGATAAAACGCAGGTGATCGAAATGTTCGACGCCGGTATCCGGATGCTGGAAGAAACCAAAGGCGCCTTCCAGGCCGAGAATACCGCCCTGGCCCGGGGCATCTTCGCCAAGGACGAAACCCTGGACAAGATCAACCGCAGCGCCAACGAGAACGTCATCGATTATTTGAAGGTCCATCCCGAAGATATCGACCAGGCGCTCTACGCCCTCTCCATCATCCGCAAGCTGGAACGCATCGGCGACCAGGCCAAGAATATTGCGGAAGAAATTATCTTTTATGTGGAAGCCAAAGTGATCAAACATTCCCATAAAAAGTAGGCAACGGCCGCCTGCAGCCCCAATGCCCGGTACTCTTTTTAATTAATTATTGGAAACTTAATAATTACTTAAAATAGGGAACCGGGCATTAAAATTTAAGGCAGGTACCTTTGATCTATCATTAAATTATCATGAAAAAATTGTTAATCGGCCTGGTGCTTTGTTCGCTCGGGGCTTACGGACAAACAGACACTGCCACCAACGCAGCCCCGCAGACCATCGTCCCTGCAGAACAAAAAACCTTCCTCCAACCCGCCGCGGAGGACGGCAAGCCCAAGCCCAAAAAGTGGTATGAGAATATTTCCGTGAGGGGCTATGTACAGGTGCGCTACAACCGCCTGCTGGAAACCAACCCCAAATTAAAATGTGACCAGTGCGACCGCTCCATAGGTGAGAACGGCGGCCTGTTCATCCGCCGCGCCCGCATCATCTTCTTCGGCCAGATCCACGAGCGCGTGTACTTCTATATCCAGCCCGACTTCGCCAGCAATGCCTCCTCCACTGCCCTGAACTTCGCCCAGATCCGCGACGCCTATATCGACCTGGGTATCGATAAAAAGAATGAATTCCGCCTGCGCCTGGGGCAAAGCAAGATTCCCTTCGGTTTCGAGAACATGCAGTCCAGTCAGAACCGCCTGCCCCTCGACCGTAACGACGCCCTGAACAGCGCCTTCTCTAATGAACGCGACATCGCCGGCTTTTTCTATTGGGCGCCCGACAAGATCCGCAAGCGCTTTTCCTCACTGGTCAGCGAAGGCCTCAAAGGCTCCGGCGATTACGGCGTGTTCGGCTTCGGCGTCTTCAACGGCCAAACCGCCAACAAACCCGAGCAAAACAACAACCTGCACGTGGTGGCCCGCCTGACCTATCCCTTCGAGGTCGGCTCGCAGATCATCGAACCTTCGATCCAGGCCTATAAAGGACGCTATGTAGTGACCAGCGACCAGATGACCTCGGGCGTAAAAATCCAGGACGGCGGCAGCTACCGCGACGAACGGGTGGCCGGCTCCCTGGTGCTGTATCCCAAGCCTTTCGGCATCCAGGCCGAGTACAATTTTGGCCGCGGTCCCCAGTTCAATAAATACACCGGCACCATCGAAACCCGCAACCTGAAGGGCGGCTATGCCACCTTCAACTACCTGCTGCAGGCCAACAAGCAATTTATTTATCCCTTTGTACGCCTCCAATACTACGATGGCGGCAAAAAGCACGAGACCGACGCCCGGAGCTACAAAGTGAAGGAATGCGAGTTCGGCGTTGAATGGCAACCCTTCAGGGCCTTCGAGCTGGTGGCCCAATACACCATCTCCGACCGGACGTTCGAGGATTTCAGCAAGATGAACAACCGGCAGAAAGGACAACTGCTGCGCCTGCAGGCCCAGCTGAACTTTTAATAGGACAGTAACGCAATCAACAAAAAAGGCCGGCCGTTCCGGCCTTTTTTGTTGCCCCTGCCGGGCCCGCCGGGAGCCCCAAGCCCGCCAGGGACGCAGAGGTGCATAGGAACCGTTTATCATATGCGGTGCGAATATTGCCTAATTATTAAGGCTATATTAACTAATCATTAATTTTAGCCCCGGTTCCGGTCCTGCGACCGCTTCCACTTAATTTCGCACATATTTTAAACAAGACTCTATGGCAAGCTCATTTATGAAATTTTTCATGCCGAAGGACAAAGTTTTTTATAATTTGTTCGAGCAGGCAGCTACCAACGGGGCACTGATGGCCGAAAAGCTGTCCGCCCTTGTAAAAGAACCCGATCGGAACGTGCGGGCTACCTTAACCCAGCCCATTGAAGACCTGGAGCATGCCAATGATGAGCTGACCCACAAAATCTTTACCGAACTGGGCCGCAACTTCATTACCCCCTTCGACCGCGAAGACATCCACCTGCTGGCTACCGCCCTCGACGATATCGCCGACTACATCTACTCCTGCGCCAAGAAGATCAAGCTGTACCACGTCGACATCAAGGACGAAGCCATCCACAAGCTGACCGACCTGGTATGCCAGGCCACCAAGGAAGTACGTAAAGCGGTGATGGAGCTGCGCGACATGAAGAATATGCGCAATATCACCGACGCCCTGGTAAAGATCAACAGCCTCGAGAACCAGGCCGACGACATCAGCGACATCTATATCGAACGCCTGTTCAGCATGGAAATGGATGCCCGCGAGATCCTGAAAAAACGCGAAATGTACCAGGTGCTCGAAGACGTTACCGACAAATGCGAAGACGCCGCCAATGTAATTGAAAGCATCATTGTAAAATACGCCTGATGCAGCAGGCATCCGGGTCCATTGGAAAAAAAATGGCAGCATAAACCCGCCAGCAACCCGGGCTGCCCTCTTTTATTAAAATTTTCATCTATCTTTTCGCACAGGTCTATTTTTACACTTGTACTTTATAGTTATGACATTTCTTGTTGTTATCATAGCACTGGCATTGATCTTCGATTATATTAACGGCTTTCATGATGCCGCCAACTCCATTGCCACGGTCGTCTCGACCAAGGTGCTTACGCCTTTCCAGGCGGTTCTCTGGGCAGCACTGTTCAACTTTGCTGCTTTTTTTATTTTTAAGGACCACGGCGTGGCCAACACCATCGCCAAAACGGTCAAGGAAGACTGGATCACCCTGCCCGTGGTGTTTTCGGGCCTTATTGCCGCCATTGCCTGGAACCTGTTTACCTGGTGGTTCGGCATCCCCTCCTCTTCCTCGCATACCCTCATCGGCGGCTTTGCAGGCGCGGCCATTGCGCACGGCGGCTTCGGGGCCATCAACTCCGAACCGGTGATCAAAACCGCTTCCTTTATCCTGCTGGCGCCCCTGGTGGGCATGCTCATGGCCTTTATCATTTCCATCTGGTTCATTTACTCGTTCCGCAAAACCATGGGTCCACGGATACTGTCTATGGCGATCATCGCAGCAGTGCTCTATGCGCTGTATGCCAACCTGGAGACCGACGCCACCAAAATCCAGTCGCATTACGAATCGTATGTCTGGAAAGTGGTGTTCTTTTCCAAAAACTTTAAATGGATCCTGCTGGCCTTTATCGTTACCATCATGGCCGTCTTTACCTTCTGGCTCAATACGCTGAATGCGGCGGCAGGCACGGCCTGGTTCAAACGCCTGCAACTGGTGTCCTCGGCGGCCTTCAGCATCGGCCACGGCGGCAACGACGCCCAAAAGGTGATGGGGATCATCATGGCCGCCCTGGCCGCCTACGACCCGGCCCATTACAGCATCGACCATATGGTATTCTGGGTACCGCTGGCCTGTTATTCGGCCATCAGTCTCGGTACGCTCAGCGGTGGCTGGAAGATCATCAAGACCATGGGCACCCGCATTACCAAGGTAACGCCCTTCGAAGGGGTGGCCGCCGAAACGGCCGGGGCCATCACCCTGTTTGTGACCGAGTCGCTTAAAATCCCGGTAAGTACCACCCATACCATCACCGGCTCCATCATGGGCGTGGGCGCCACCAAGCGCCTGTCGGCCGTACGCTGGGGGGTCACCATCAACCTGCTGTGGGCCTGGATCCTGACCATCCCGGTGAGCGCGCTGCTGGCCGCCATTGTGTACTATGTATTCCACTTTTTCGAATAAATCTTGGTGATATTTCCGAGTTTTGGCCTATAAACAGAACCAATGGCAAAAATCTTAGTTACGGGTGGTTGCGGCTACATCGGCTCCCACACCCTGGTTGACCTTATTGAAAGCGGGTACGACGTCATCTGCGTGGATAACAACGTGCGCTCCAATCCCGGCATCTTAAAAGGGATTGAAGAGATCACCGGCAAGCCCGTAAAGCACTACAAGGTCGACCTGTGCAGCTACGATGATACTTTTGCCATTTTCCAGGAAAACGAAGACATCGCCGGCATCATCCATTTCGCCGCCTATAAAGCGGTGGGCGAATCGGTGGAAAAGCCCCTGATGTATTTCGAGAACAACCTCGTTTCGCTGATCAACCTGCTGAAATGCGTGCAGGAGTTCCATACGCCCTGGTTTGTGTTTTCCTCGTCCTGCACCGTTTACGGCAACCCCGACGAGACCATGGTGACCGAGGAAACCTCCCCCAAGCCGGCGGAGTCGCCCTACGGCTTCACCAAGCAGATGGGCGAGCAGATCCTCAACGAGTTCCGCAAAAGCACCGGCACCCAATGCATCCTGCTGCGCTATTTCAACCCGGTAGGCGCCCACCCCTCGGCCCTGATCGGCGAGCTGCCGGTAGGACGCCCCCAGAACCTGGTGCCGGCCATTACCCAGACCGCCATCGGCAAGCTGCCCAAGATGATGGTGTGGGGCAACGACTACCCTACCCGCGACGGCAGCTGCCTGCGCGACTATATCCATGTATGCGACATCGCCCACGCCCACACCCTGGCCATCAAATACCTGCAGGAAGGCCGGAACAGCTCGAGCTGCGAGGTGTTCAACCTGGGTACCGGCAACGGCGTAACGGTACTGGAAGCCATCAACACCTTTGAAAAGGTGAGCGGCCAGAAGCTCAATTACGAGATCGGCCCCCGCCGCCCGGGCGACGTAGTGGCCATCTACGCCAATAACGACAAGGCAAAGCAAAACCTGGGCTGGGACCCACAGCTGTCCCTCGACGACATGATGTCGACCGCCTGGAAATGGGAAGTACGGCTGAAAGAGGACGAGAAGCTTTTTGACCCCAGCAAATCCCAATTTAATTGAGGAATTCGTTAATTGGTTAATTAGGGTATTAGGAATACCCTCCGACAGAAATACATTCTAAAAAATAGGGAAGTCACCATGCTTCCCTATTTTTTTAGGGGCCTCCAGCCGAATACCCCAATACCCAATTAACCAATTAACCAATATCCCAATTAACCAATTCCCACGCAGGGCGTTATCTTTACGCAGGAGGAATATTCATGGCATTAGCGGACCGCTCAGATACCGAATTGTTGATCCAGTTCCGGAACCCGGAAACCAAAGAAGGGGCATTTACCACTATTATCAAAAAATACCAGGAAAAGCTGTACTGGCACATCCGCCGCATGGTCGTGGACCACGACGATGCCAACGATGTGCTGCAAAACGTTTTCATCCGGGTATGGAACGGCTTGCAGAATTTCCGGGAAGACGCCCAGCTCTACACTTGGCTGTACCGGATCGCCACCAACGAAAGCCTGACCTTTTTGGAAGGACAGAAAAAGCGCTCGGCCGTGTCGCTCAGCGACGTGGAAACCGGGCTAAGCAATAAAATCAAGGCCGACAAAGGTTTTGACGCCAACAAACTGGAATGGAAACTGCAGTTGGCGATACAGCAGCTACCTGAAAAACAGCGCATTGTATTCAACCTCAGGTACTACGACGAGATGCCGTATGAGCAGATGAGCCGGGTGCTGGAAACCAGCGAAGGCGCCCTGAAAGCCAGCTACCATCATGCGGCCAAGAAAATTGAGGATTACATCCTTAATCATTAATTTTTTTTTGATTATTAAACTTTCAGACCCCCTCCGGGTCTTAATGGTCGATAATGAAAAACAGGAATGACATACGGAACGAACTGAAAGAACTGAACAGCAACCTTCCCCCAGAAGTCCCCCGGACCTACACGGTCCCGGAAGGGTATTTTGATGGGCTGGCCGACTCGGTGCTTTTAAGAATCCGGGAGCAGCAGGCGGCCACCGGCGGCGCAGAGCAAGAAGCCCCCCCGTTGCTGGCAGGCATTTCGCGCAACCCTGCGTTTTCGGTTCCTGAAGGCTATTTCGACGGACTGGCCGCTTCCATCCTTTCCAAGGTACGGGAGCCGCAACAGCAGCCAAATGAGGTGACCGAAGAATTGCAGGCGCTCTCCCCGCTCCTGGCCGGGATCTCCCGCCAGACACCTTATTCGGTGCCCGCAAATTATTTTGAACAATCCCTGGACGGACTTTCCTCCCTGGTGCAGGAAGAGCAACTGTCCCCCCTATTGCAACAGGGGGCCCGGTTGACGCCCTACCAGGCGCCGGAAGGATATTTTGAGCAATTCCCCGCAACGGTACTGGCGAAGGTGACCGCTACCGGCGGCAGCGGCGGCCGGCTGGTGTCCATGCGGCTGGGGAAATGGATGCGGTATGCGGCGGCAGCCGTGGTAACCGGGGCGATCGCGTTGGGGGGCCTGCTGCTTTTCAATAAGGACAATAAATCCACCGCCGACCTGGTAAGCCACCCGCAGCAATGGATCGCCAACAAATTGAAAAACGTTACCAACCAGGACCTGGAAGAATTTATCCAACAGGCCGACGCAAAGACCCTCACGGGACAGGAAACCGCTTCCGGAAAGGCCCAGAACGATGTGCGCCGGCAGTTGTCCAACGTACCGGACAACGAGCTGGATGCCTTTTTAAACCAGGTGCCTTCCGACAACGAAGACCTATCCATCATTAATTAACAAGCTTTATATGAAGAGACTTTTATACCTGCTTTCCTTTTTCCTTCTTTTGTCCACTGCCACCCTGGCCCAGGGCGGCCACGATGCAGGCGGAGAAAAGATCCGGGAACTTATGACCGAATCCATACAAAAGCGCTTAGGCCTGTCGCGGGCCGAAGCCGAACGCTTTGGACCGGTTTTCCTGAATTATGTAAAGGACCAACGCAAGATCGCAAGGGATTTCAGCGGCGACCGGCTGGTGCTGCAGCAAAAGATCGTGGAGCTGCGCTTACAGTACCGCGACCAGTTTCGTCCGATCATCGGCGAAAAGCGTAGTAATGACGTTTTTACGTATGAACGGGACTTTGTAGACGAAGTGAAAAAGGTAAGACAGGAGCGGATGCAAAATAAAAATGACCGATTTAATAAAAGAATTGAAAGCATATTGCAGTAAATACGGCAATATGCACTATATTTGACCTTGGTGTTTTTCATAGGTTAGCAACGGCCGGCTCTTTCAAGAGCGGGCCTTCTTTTTTTTATAGGTGGTGTGTCGGTTAACTATTGAGGGCCAATATAATCCCGAAAAACACCCAGGTCGTTCTATATGTATTTTCTTCTATCGCAGATCGGTCATTCTCTTTTCAAATTATTTTGCTCTCTCTTTTTACCAATAACCGCTCCAAAAGCTCTTCAGGAGGTGCTCTCTTTTCCCTTTTAGAAATTTTTAACAAAATCCCGCGCAACCTTCAGCTGGTATAATAACAAAGAAGCCGCCGCTTTATTGGACAGCTTCACCAGCTTTAAGGTCCGCCTGATTTTTCCCGGCCTTACTGCTATCAGGTAGATGCCCGGCTGATAATCGCCACTGATCCGGATAAGGCCGTTTGGGGCTACATCGGTCCTTCCTTCCACCCGCTCAGGCTGATGAACCGGCTGCTCTGGTGCATCAGCTTCTTGATATCGTCTATGGCTTCCAGACGGCAGGGCACAAAAAAAAGGACCGGCCTTCCGGCCGGTCCTATAATCATGATAGAGGACATCCTGTTATTAATTGCCTTGCTTCAGCAGCTTCAGCGACACTCTTTCACTTCCCTGCACCACTTCGG